>JBILXN010000116.1:0-7611 GCA_044378425.1 Methylococcaceae bacterium | reverse complement strand
GTGAAGCGCTCCTTGCATTCCATGCATTCGCGCCGACGGCGCACCTGATCGCCTTCCTGCGACAGACGGGAGTCTATGACCCGGGTTTCTTGTGCGCCACAGAAGGGACACCTCATGCTGGGTTTCCTTGGGTAATGACGGCGTGAACCATTCCTCTCTTGGCTTAAATCCCAATCAACTGGGGTAAACCGGGTATTGTCGGCAGATCTCGCTGACCTTGTCGCGCACGCCGGCAATGACGGCTTCGTTTTCCAGATCGTCCACGATGTCGCAGATCCAGTCCGCCAGCAGTACACAGTCGGCACGGCTAAAGCCACGAGTGGTTACCGCGGGTGTCCCAATGCGGATGCCGCTGGTTACGAAGGGCGACTGGGGGTCATTGGGTACGGCGTTCTTGTTGACCGTAATATGGGCTCGTCCCAGGGCGGCGTCGGTGGCTTTGCCGGTGATACCCCTGGCGATCAGGTCGACCAGCATCAAGTGATTGTCGGTGCCGCCTGAAACGATGCTGAGGCCTCGCTCAATGAAGCGCTGGGCCATCGCCTGTGCGTTGTGGATGACCTGTTGCTGATACACCCTGAATTCGGGTTGCATGGCTTCTTTGAACGCGACCGCTTTGGCGGCGATGACGTGCATGAGTGGGCCGCCCTGGATGCCAGGGAAAACCAGCGAGTTGATCTTTTTTTCGATCGCTTCGTTAGCGCGGGCCAGAATCAGGCCGCCGCGCGGGCCGCGCAGGGTTTTGTGGGTGGTGGTGGTGGTGACATCGGCGATCTGGACCGGGCTGGGGTAGACCCCGGCAGCAACCAGACCTGCTACATGGGCCATATCGACCAGCAGGTAGGCGCCAATTTCGTCGGCGATATCGCGGAAGCGCTGCCAGTCAACAATCCGACTGTAGGCGGAGAAGCCGGCCACAATCATCTTGGGACGATGTTCACGTGCCAGAGTTTCGACCTGATCGTAGTCTATAAGTCCGGTGTCCGTGTTGATGCCGTACTGAATCGCGTTGTAGATTTTGCCGGAGAAGTTTACCTTGGCACCGTGGGTGAGGTGTCCGCCATGGGCGAGGCTCATGCCGAGAATGGTGTCGCCGGGGTTGAGCAGAGCCATGTAGACGGCGGCGTTGGCCTGGGAACCGGAATGGGGCTGGACGTTGGCAAAATCGGCCGCGAACAAGGCTTTGGCCCGCTCAAGGGCCAGTGTTTCAACGATATCGACATGTTCGCAACCGCCGTAGTAGCGCTTCGCGGGATAGCCTTCCGCATACTTGTTGGTGAGTACCGTGCCCTGGGCTTGCAATACGCGGGGGCTGGCGTAATTTTCCGAGGCAATGAGCTCGATATGGTCTTCTTGCCTCAGTTCCTCGTTATGAATCGCTGACCAGAGTTCATCATCGAACCCGGCGATTTCCATGCCTTTGCTGAACATATGTCTGGTCCTCAATGGTGGTAGGGATGTGGTGCCTAAATTACGGTGCTAACCCGGATTTATAGCAGAAAATGGCCCTTTTTTACACGGTTTAAGGGTTTATGGCCGCGCCTCCGCAGGTGTGGGGGACGCCGCCGGCTCGCCCTAGCTGGCGCCTACCCGGCTGATGATGGTGGCCTTCAACGCTTTCTTCTGCGCGTCATCGGTGATGGGTTGATGGTCTGGGCCGGTGATGTAGAAAATATCCTCTGCCCGACTGCCGATAGTGGAGATTTTGGCGTTGTAAAGGCTTATTCCGGACTCGGAGAAGGCGCGACCGACCGTGGATAGCAGTCCCGGCCGGTCGGTGGCGATCAGTTCCAGAATGGTATGTCGTTGCTGCGGGTCATCGTGGAAATAGATCTGAGTCGGTACTGTGAAGTGTTTGATCTGGCGGGATTCTCGGCGCTGCACCTTGATGGCTGCCGCGGGTGCGCCAGATAGCGATTCCCTGAGGCGCATGCAAATCTGCACCTGACGCAGATGATCGCGGATCGGTTCGCCATTCTGCTCAAGGATCTGGTAGCTGTTCAGGATGTAGCCATCGCCGGCTATGGTGATGATCCGGGCATCCAGAATCGTCAGATTGAGCTGGTCGAGTACCGCAGTGCTATGCGCGAAAATGAAATCCTGATTGCGGGCATAAACGAAAATCTCGGCGCTGCCGCGCTGGCTCACCGGTCGCAATACCACCAGCGGCAGATCGGCGTTTTCACAACTGCCGAGGGCTGTGGTATGCCAGGCGACTTCCTCGGGCTGATAGCGCAAAAAGTATTCGTCATTCAGGATGCTATCCCAGACCCGTTCAACAGTAATGTCGGCCACACCGAGTGCCCGAAGCAGGCTGCGGCTTTCCTTTTTCACCGCCGCGATCTTGTCAGTCAGGTGCACGGGACGATTGAGCCCACGTCGAAATACCCAGCGGGTGGTCAGGTAGAGTTCCCGCAGCAGAGCATCCTTCCATGAGTTCCAGAGATTCGGGTTGGTAGCCCGTATATCGGCGACTGTCAGCAAATACAGATGGTCGAGCGCCGTCTGATCACCCACCGCAGTCGCAAATTCGTGGATGACGTCGGTATCGTTGATATCCTTGCGCTGGGCGGTCATGGACATCAGGAGATGGTTTTGGACCAACCAGCACACCAGCTGGGTGTCGCGCTCTGACATGCCGTGCCGCCTGCAGAAGTCGGCTGCCATATCAGCCCCCAGCGTGGAGTGATCGCCGCCGCGTCCCTTGGCAATGTCGTGCATCAGCGCGGCGACATAAAGTACCTCCGGCTTTTCGATCAGTTCGAAAATTTCATTGCCGAGCGGGTGCTCGCTACGATGAATCTCCAGTGAAAATCGCCGTAAATTGCGCACTACGAACAGGGTATGCTCGTCCACGGTGTAGACGTGGAACAGGTCATACTGCATCCTGCCTACGACATGGCCGAATGCCGGCAGATAAGCAGCCAGCACGCCGTAGCGATTCATTCGTCGCAATTGCTGGGTGACGCCGTTTTTTTGACGCAGTATCGCCATGAACAGGCGGCAGGCTTCGGGGTTGGCACGGAACTGATCATCAATCAGATACAGGTGTTGCCGGATCAACCGGATGGTGGAGGCTCGTATGCCCTTGATGGTGGGATTGCTCTGCAGCAGCAGGAAAATTCGGAACAGGGCCAGCGGTTGGTCGCGGAAAACAGCCGGATGCTGGACTTCGAGGTAGTCATTGACGGACCGGAACTCGGCGGTGATGGCGCGAGTGTCGGCCTTGTCGCTGTGCTGAAGCCCGACTTCCTTGAATAGCTGGATCAGTACTTCGTTAAGCCGTTCCAGGCCCATGACAGTGCGGTAATACAACTGCATGAACTGCTCAATGGCCTGATTCATATTCTGGTCCTGAACCCCAAACTGGCGAGCCAGATCTTTTTGGTATTCAAAAAGCAGACGATCCTCACAGCGGCCTGTCATGGCATGCAGCGCGAAGCGGATTTCCCAGAGAAAGTCACGGGCCTTAATGAGTTCGGCGCATTCCAGTTCCGTCAGCCAGCCCTCACGAACCAGATTAAGCGAGCGGCTATTATGGTGACGTTTGATGATCCAGCTGATGTTCTGGATATCGCGCAGGCCACCAGGTCCTTCCTTGATATTGGGTTCCAGATTGTAGGCAGTGTCGTGATACTTGGCATAGCGGGCAGTCTGCTCGGCAACTTTCGCTTCGAAGAAGTCGGCCGAAGGCCACAGATGCTGTGGGCCGAGGCAGCTCCAAAGTCGCTCGTAAAGCGTTTCCGAGCCAATGATGAGGCGTGATTCCAGCAGATTGGTCATGATCGTCTGGTCGGCCGCCGCCTGCTGAACGCATTCTGCAATGCTGCGGACGCTCTGCGCGGGTTTGAGGCCGATGTCCCAGAGGAAACTCAGGAATGAGGATAAGCGTTCATCCAGCTCCATCCCGAAGGTGTCGGTTCCTTCAGTCTCTTCAGAAAACTCGGTTCCAGCCGTTCTAAGTACCAGTATGTCGATATCAGAGTGGGGGTGCAGTTCCTGTCGGCCGTAACCGCCCACGGCGATAAGGGCAAAATCATCAGAAGAGCCGCCGAGAAATCTCTGCCAGATTCGGCTCAGGGTCTCATCCATGAAATCCGAACGCTCACGGATTAACTCGGACGCGGGCGTTCCAGCGCGGAATCGCTCGATAAGGTCGGCATTATGTGCCTTGATGCTGTCGCTGAAACTGAGACATTCAGCCTCAGTCATCAGTGCGGCCTCAGTTGGCGTGATGAGGGGTGCTGGTTCCAACTGCCTGTGGCTCCGGGGTAGTCAGTGGGTGTGATTCGAATGTGTCCAGTTCGTCGCGGCGCAAGGTCAGGACCTCATAGCCGCTATTGGTCACGAGGATGGTGTGCTCCCATTGCGCCGACAGGCTGCGATCCTTCGTAACCGCCGTCCAGCCATCCGGCAGAATTTTGACGTGACGCTTACCGAAGTTGATCATGGGCTCTATTGTGAAAATCATACCCGCCTCCATCGTCGGGCCGGTGTCTGGCTGGCCGTAATGAAGGATCTGCGGTTCTTCATGGAAGACACGGCCGATGCCATGGCCGCAGAACTCCTGGACCACCGAGTAGCCTTCAGCCTCTGCAAAGGACTGAATGGCATGGCCGATATCACCCAGTCGCGCTCCCGGCCTCACCCGGCGAATGCCACGGTATAGCGCTTCCTGACAGATACGGGCCAGGCGTTTGGCGCGGATCGGTACTTCACCCACCAGCAACATCATGCTGGTGTCGCCGTGATAGCCATCCTTGATGACGGTGATATCAACATTGATGATGTCGCCGCTCTTGAGTTTTTTGGGGCCGGGGATGCCGTGGCAGACGGTATGGTTGACCGAAGTACAGATGGATTTTGGAAATCCGCGGTAGTTAAGCGGGGCCGGAATAGCCTGTTGCACGTCTACGATATAGTCATGACAGATGCGGTCAATTTCCTCGGTGGTGACGCCGGGAATGACGTAGGGCTCTATCATTTCGAGGACCTCGGCCGCAAGGCGACCCGCCACCCTCATTTTTCTGATTTCCTCGGGCGTTTTGATGGTAATGCTCATTAACTTGATGCTGTTCTGGTTGCTCGCGGCGGGCAGAGATAGGGGGCTCGTCGGGACTGTTGCACGGGGACGGATTGTTGATATCAGGCTTCCATGGTATAAAGGCCCGCTTTTTTTAGCAACCACACACACATACCGTCACGCCAGGCAGGGTGCCCCTCAATCATCTGATCGTATGGGGTCGTCGAGCGGGGTATGTGGAGGCTTAACCCTAAACCGCAACAATCAGGAGTAGTGATGTCGAACGTTACGATGCGTCAAATGTTGGAGGCCGGTGTACATTTCGGTCACCAGACGCGTTACTGGAACCCCAAGATGGCGCCGTTCATTTTCGGTGCGCGCAGCAATATCCATATTATCAACCTGGAAAAAACCCTACCGCTGTTTAACGACGCGATGAGTTACCTCGAACAGGTTTCCGCAAATCGGGGCAAGATTCTATTTGTCGGCACCAAGCGCACAACCCGCGCAGTGGTCGAGGAAGAGGCGCTGCGCTGTGGCATGCCCTTCGTGAATCACCGCTGGCTGGGCGGTATGCTGACCAACTTCAAAACCATCAAGCAGTCGATTGCTCGCATGAAGGAGCTGGAAGCGATGCGTGATGATGGCCGTATGCAACGCTTCAGCAAGAAAGAAGCGCTGGGCATGATGCGTGAACTGGAAAAGCTGACCAACAGCATGGGCGGGATCCGCGATATGGATCGTCTGCCTGAAGTCCTGTTCGTGCTTGATGTTGGCTACGAGCACAATGCCATCAGCGAAGCTCACAAGCTGGGTATTCCCGTTGTCGGTATCGTGGATACCAACAACAGTCCAGCCGGAATTGACTACATCATTCCCGGCAATGATGACTCCATTCGTGCGGTACAACTCTACGTGCAGACTGCATCTACCTCGATTCTGCAAGGCAAGGCGAACAGCTTTGGTGTTGTCGGCGTTGAGGACGAGTTCGTGGAAATGGACGCGGCACCCGCTGTCGAAGCGGTTGATGAAGCCTGATTCGATACCGCTGATGTAAGAATTCAAGAGTCAGGGACAGACTATCTAAACGCCTCCATCAGGGGGCGTTTTCATAAGCAGGGTAGCTTGGTATCACCATTATGAGTACATAAAGAGGACTGATTTAATGTCAAATATTACGGCTGGGATGGTAAAGGAACTGAGAGAACGCACAGGCTCAGGAATGATGGAATGCAAGAAGGCCTTGACCGAAACCGCAGGTGATCTGGAGGCAGCAGTTGAACTGATGCGTAAGACGGGCCTTGCCAAGGCTGACAAGAAGTCCGGACGCACCGCTGCTGAAGGCTGTGTTTGTGTCAAGTCAAGTGCAGATGGCAAGCGGGCGGCAATTGTCGAAGTCAACAGTGAAACCGACTTCGTCGCCAAGGGCGATGATTTTGTCGCATTTGCCAATGATGTCGCCCAAAGTGCACTGGACTCCACGGCAGGGACTCTAGAAGAGCTGCTGCAGACCAAAATGCCGGGCTCCGATGTCACGGTAGAAGACGCCCGCCGCGCGATGGTGGCCAAGATCGGTGAGAACATCAACATCCGCCGCTTTGAGCGCTTCCAGTCCGAAGCCGGACAGGTGGCCAGCTATCTGCACGGTAGCCGTATTGGTGTTCTGGTCGAGCTCGTTGGTGGCAATGCTGAACTGGGTAAGGACATCGCCATGCACGTCGCCGCCAGCAAGCCGACCTGTGTGGATGAAACTGGCGTTCCGGCCGAACTGGTTGAAAAGGAAAAGGCGATTTTCGTCGCTCAGGCCGAAGAAAGCGGCAAACCCGCTAATGTGATCGAAAAGATGGTTGAGGGTAGGGTCAAGAAATTCCTGTCAGAAATCACCCTGGTAGGTCAGGCCTTCGTCAAGGATCCCGATCAGACCGTACACAAACTGTTGGCTGACAAAGCTGCCAAGGTGGAGCGTTTCGTTCGCATTGAGGTCGGTGAGGGTATCGAAAAAGTCGAAAGCAACTTTGCAGAAGAAGTAATGGCTCAGGTCAGGGCTTCCTGATTCAGTCTGCCTGAGTTCTACGCTCGCGGCCACGGCCGCGAGTCCGGATTTTTAACCAGCCGCAAACAGTTCAATGAGTGCACCAAAATACACACGCATTTTGCTCAAATTGAGCGGCGAAGCCCTGATGGGTTCGCAAGGTAGCGGCATTGACCCGCAGACGATACGCCGGCTGGCACTGGAAATAACTGAACTCTGCGACGCCGGTGTTCAGGTCGGGCTGGTGATTGGCGGCGGTAACATCATCCGCGGTGCGCAAACTGCCGGTGAAGGATTGGAGCGTACGACCGGCGACTACATGGGTATGCTGGCGACGGTACTGAATGCCCTGGCCATGCAGGATGCCCTTGAGCATCATGGCTGTCAGGTGCGGGTTATGTCGGCGCTCAAAATCAATCAGGTCTGCGAGGACTACATCCGCCGCCGCGCCATCCGCCACCTGGAAAAGGGCAGGGTCGTGATTTTTGCAGCCGGTACCGGCAACCCCTTTTTCACCACCGACTCTGCTGCCAGCCTCAGGGCCATTGAAATCAAT
>JBILXN010000115.1:0-7698 GCA_044378425.1 Methylococcaceae bacterium | reverse complement strand
AAAATAATCGACCCATGGAACGGAAAAGGACATTTGGAAGGGATAATCGGGAGGTGGTTTAGCTCCGATGGATGATGTGGTTGAGGTATTGGATACGGCTATACGTGATGAGCGAATTGCCGTCTGACTAGCGGTCGTTAAGAATTAAGAGGCAATGCAATGCAGTTGGGAATGATTGGATTGGGCAGAATGGGTGCAAACATGGTGCGCCGTTTGATGCGTGACGGACATGAGTGCGTGGTATTTGACCTCAATCCTGATTCCGTTGGGGCGTTGGCAGCCGAAGGTGCAACAGGAGCAGATTCGCTGGAAATGTTAGTGGGGTCCTTGATGGCACCACGGGCAATTTGGGTAATGGTACCGGCAGCTGTGGTGGATAGCATGCTGGAGAAGGTGCGCAAATTACTGGAACCAGGCGATATCCTGATAGATGGAGGGAATTCTCATTATATCGATGATATTACACGAGCTAAATCCTTGGAAACCGA
Source organism: Methylococcaceae bacterium (assembly GCA_044378425.1). Lineage (GTDB taxonomy): Bacteria > Pseudomonadota > Gammaproteobacteria > Methylococcales > Methylococcaceae > UBA6136. Next base: position 7,210 of record JBILXN010000115.1, on the reverse strand, counting down.
GGGTGTGAGCTACCTTGATGTGGGAACAAGTGGCGGCGTTTGGGGACTTGAGCGCGGATATTGCTTAATGATTGGAGGTGATGCCAAAGCCGTACGACACATGGATCCAATTTTTAAGTCACTTGCACCGGGTATGGGAAACATACCGCCATCTGCTGTGCAGGCACAGGGTGAGAAAACAGCAGAACTGGGGTATCTACATTGTGGAGCGGCCGGTGCGGGTCATTTTGTGAAGATGGTCCACAATGGAATTGAGTATGGCTTGATGGCTGCCTATGCTGAGGGCTTCAATATTCTGAAGCGTGCAGATATTGGTCATCGTAGTCATGCTACTGATGCAGAAACAACTCCATTACGGCATCCGGAGCACTTTCAGTATGATCTAAACCTGCCAGATATTGCTGAAGTATGGCGTCGGGGCAGCGTGGTCTCCTCATGGTTGTTGGACCTCACCGCGACAGCATTAGCCGACAGCCCAGATCTGGCAGGTTTCTCCGGCGAAGTTTCTGATTCTGGGGAGGGCCGTTGGACTGTGAATGCCGCAATTGATCAGGGGACGCCGGTGCCGGTTCTCAGTTCGGCCTTATTCCAACGATTTGCATCAAGAGGAGATGATGAGTTTGCCTGCAAACTACTTTCTGCTATGCGCTATCAATTTGGCGGACATCAGGAGAAAAAATGAGTGAAGGTGTTGGGCTAATGCCGGACAGCCAGAATCGTCCGGCTGATTCTTGTGTGATGGTAATTTTCGGGGCTACCGGAGACTTGACCCAACGTAAACTTTTGCCTGCACTTTATAACCTTGCAAAAGCAAGGTTGCTATCGAGTAATTTTGCACTTATAGGTGCAGCGGTTGACCCGTTGGGTCCGGATGCCTTCCGTGATCGGATGCTGGATGCAATACGAGCATACGTCACGGATGAATTGGATATGGATGTTCTGGAATGGTTTTCTCAACGTATTCACTATGTCTCTGGGGATTTTCGGGATTCAGAGTTTTATGTCTGTCTGAAAAATGTCTGTGCCGAAGTACGAAGAGATCATGGTATTGATGACAAGATATTCTATTACCTCGCTACTGCACCCAGCTTTTTCGGGGAAATTGTCAGGCAGCTCGGTAGAGCCGGAATGGCGGGCGAGGAGGGTGGAAATTGGCGTAGAGTGATTATCGAAAAGCCATTCGGGCATGATCTGGAATCAGCCCGTGAGCTTAATGCCGATATCAAAAAAGTCTTACGCGAACGCCAGATTTACCGAATTGATCATTATCTGGGTAAGGAAACTGTCCAAAATATATTGGTATTTCGTTTTGCCAATAGTATTTTTGAACCTATCTGGAACCGACGCTATATCGATCATGTTCAGATAACAGCAGCAGAAACTGTAGGGGTCGAGCGTCGGGGGGCGTATTACGATACCTCAGGTGCTTTGCGCGATATGGTTCCGAACCACCTATTCCAATTGCTGTCGTTAACAACAATGGAACCGCCAGTATCTTTCGCAGCGGATACCGTGCGCGACGAGCAGACAAAGGTGTTGAGGTCGGTACAGATTCCGACACCCGAGGACGTATTGAGCAAGATGGCGCGGGGACAGTATGGCGAAGGGAACATAGAGGGCGAGTCTGTGCCTGGTTACAGAAAGGAAATCAACGTGCCAACTGACTCACGCACCGAAACCTTCGTGGCCATGAAGTTAATGATAGACAACTGGCGCTGGGCCGACGTGCCCTTTTATTTGCGTACGGGAAAGCGATTGGCGACGCGAGCTACAGAAATAGTTATTCAGTTTCGGCAGGCTCCTTTAGTTCTTTTCCGTGATACTGCGATCGAACAACTCAGAACTAACCGCCTCGTGATGAGATTACAGCCCAATGAAGGTATTTCCCTCCGATTTGGCGCCAAGGTTCCGGGGCCGGTAATGAAGTTGGGAACTGTCAAAATGGATTTTGACTACGATGATTATTTTGGGGCCACACCCAATACCGGGTATGAGCGGTTGATGTTGGATTGCATGATGGGTGATGCCACTTTGTTCCAGAGGGCGGATATGGTGGAGGCAGGATGGAGTCTGATTCAGCCGGTTCTGGACGTGTGGAAGGCATTACCGCCGAGAAGCTTTCCAAATTACGAAGCAGGTTCATGGGGCCCCAAGGAGGCAGATGAGTTGTTGGAGCGGGATGGCCGGCACTGGATTAATGGCACCTGAGTGCTGCCCGGCCAGAACTGGAAGATGAATGACATAGGGTCACGCGCATGACGCATTTTTGGCAGACGAAGTCACTTTCCGAGATGGATGAACAGGAATGGGATTCGCTTTGTGATGGCTGTGGGCGTTGTTGCCTGAGCAAGCTTGAGGACGAAGATACGGGTGAGGTTCTGTACACACAGGTGGCTTGTCGCCTGCTGGATATCGAACAGTGCCTTTGCACTCATTATCAGCAGCGACAGGTGCTAGTGCCGGAATGCATCAATCTTAGGCACGACTTCAGGCACTACCATTGGCTGCCAACGACCTGTGCCTATCGCTTACTGCATGAAGGAAAGCCATTGTTCGACTGGCATCCGCTGCTGTCGGGGAATCCTAAATCAGTTCACGATGCGGGAATATCGGTGCGCGATCTCGCCATAAGCGAAAATGACGTGGATGCGGTAGAGGACTATGTGATGGAGGGTTTTGGCTGAGAATCAGGCCTACCAGGAGCGGTTTTGCTAACTTTTCATATACCAGCCAGATGACGTCCATAGAAATGCTTCAGAGTGATCCGCAACTGCCATGAAAAATGAGGAACAAGAACTTTTTCGTAGAGAGGTGGCGGATGTGCATCCTCTGGATGAAGCGATAAAAGACAAGGTGCTCGAGCCGCGAAAAACGACACCAGGCCATCTTTATCGGCGAGAAGCGGCGCAGCGCGGTCTAAATATGGATGAAAGCCGGCTTCCAACGGCTTTTGTGGAGCCGGTTCGTCCCGAAGCTATCATTAGTTTCCAGCGAGAAGGTATCCAGCACGGTGTATTCCGTAAACTGCAGAGAGGGGATTATGGGATTGAGGCAATGCTTGACCTGCATGGATTGACGGTCGAACAGGCCCGTCATGAGGTTCATCGATTCATTGGGGACTGTTTGCACTACAACGTACGTTCGGCACTCATCAGTCACGGTAAGGGTCAGCGCAACAAAGACCAGATACCATTGCTTAAAAGCTTTCTGGTGCGGTGGCTGCCCATGTTTCCAGAAGTGATGGCATTTCATAGTGCTCAAAAGTGGCATGGCGGGGCCGGGGCTGTTTATCTTTTGTTGCGGAAAAGTGAAAAAGCCAAGGCTGCTACCCGCGAAAAACTCGGGCTCAGTTCGGGAAAGCCTGAGTCATAGGTCCAGTATGAGTGTACACAGTGCCGCAGTCCACGCGGCTGGGCGGTTTGTTACCGGCACCGATGTGGTGCGGCTCGAAACTCTGGGTCGTGGCCTGATCAACGATACCTACCTGGTTACCACGACGACCCGCCGCTTTGTCTTGCAGCGGATCAACACGCATGTATTTCCCGACCCTGTTGCTGTCATGGCTAACATGCGCAGGGTGACGGATCATGTCTCTCAACTGGGTGGAGGAACAGGTATTCCACGCTGGCAGTTGCCAAGTGTTATCCCGACTTTGACAGGGGCTGATGTTCATTGTGATGAAAAGGGTAAGTACTGGCGGGCTATCAGCTACATCGAGAATACCCGAGGACTTGATTCCGTTCGGAACCCCGTTCATGCCACTGAGGTTGGCAGGGTGCTGGGACGTTTCCACGTCCTTTCATCCGAAATCCCGCCCGAGACACTGCACGATACCCTGCCCGGATTTCATGAAACACCCGGCTATCTCAAAAACTTAGACGCAGCGGTGGCTGCGTGTGATCGTTCCAGACTCAGCCCGGACACTGTGCCGAAGGCGCTCGAATACGTAGAGTCACGAAGGGACACCGCAAATGTGCTAGAAGCAGGACGGCTTCGTGGAGATCTCCGGTTGAGGGTCATCCATGGTGATCCCAAATTGGATAATGTCCTGTTCGATATCGGTAGCGATGACGCAGTCAGTCTCATTGACCTTGACACCGTCAAGCCAGGATTGATTCATTACGATATTGGTGACTGCCTCAGGTCATGTTGCAATATGGCCGACAAGGAGAATGGCGAACGGCAGGCAGCATTCGATCTCGACTGTTGCAGGGCCATCCTGAGAGGTTACCTGGCTGAAACACGGGAAACATTGTCTCCAGCAGATCAGGCCTACCTGTACGATGCCATCCGCCTCCTGCCATTTGAATTGGGGCTGAGATTTCTGACGGATCACCTCGTGGGTGATGTCTACTTCAAAGTTGACTGGGCTGGGCAGAATCTGAGCAGGGCGCTATCTCAATTCCAGTTGGCAAGGAGTGTCGAGGCGCAAGCGGACGCTATCAGGCGCATGCTCGATCAGGCTCTGAATGATGGCTGAAGACAACTTTGTGCCGGTAATTTGAGGTCATTGTCGTTATACTGTCCCACTAATTTCAACTCAGCGGAACAGTGGGTCCAGCGACCTCAGTGATCAAGAATCTTGTCAAAACACGTATCCCCACCGGCTACGGAGAATTTAACCTCTATCTGTATTCGGAACATGGCAAGGAACATCTGGCCATGGTCAGCGGCGAGGTCGCAGGCCATTCCAATGTGCCGGTTAGAGTCCATTCAGAATGTCTGACCGGCGACGTCTTCGGTTCACGCCGGTGCGATTGCGGCGATCAGTTACGGCATACTCTGCAATACCTAGGGCGCGTTGAGTGTGGCGTACTCATTTATCTGCGGCAGGAGGGCCGCGGGATCGGCCTTTTGAAGAAAATGGAGGCGTACAACCTTCAGGACCAAGGGCTGGATACCGTAGAGGCCAATATCCAGCTGGGACATCAGCCAGACGAGCGCGATTACAGCGTCGCCGCCCATATACTGGCAGATCTCGATGTCCGTTCGATCCAATTGATTACCAATAATCCTCATAAAGTCGACGAACTGCAGGCTCATGGGGTAAATGTCGAAGCGCGGATCCCCATTGAGGTCGGTCAGCATAGCGACAACCTGGGATATTTGCGTTCGAAAGCCGAAAAAATGGCCCATCTGCTGAGCTTCCGTGAACGCATGCCCGAGCATCATGAATTGGCTTTTATTGAACCTCTGATTGACCAGTTGAGTATGGTCCGCAGTTCCGATACCGCCAGTGGGCCTTTTGTTACCCTCACCTATGCCCAAAGCATGGATGGCAGCATTGCCATTGATGCCGGGACACCGTTTGCGCTGAGTTCGCAACAGGCACTGACTCTGACCCATTACCTAAGAGCCCATCACGATGGCCTATTGGTGGGCGTCAACACCATTTTGGCGGACGACCCTCAATTGACCGTGCGATATTGTCAGGGTGTGAGTCCGCGACCGATTATTCTGGATAGCCTGCTGCGCACTCCACCCGATTGCCGTTTGATGCAGCGTGGAGATGCTAGCCCCATTATTCTGACAACAGCAGAATCTGATCCGTCACAACGAGAGTTACTGGCCGAGCGGGGTGCAAAGGTCATCCTGGTAGGCAGCGATGCTGAAGGCTGTGTCGATCTCGGTTTGGCGCTCTCTGTGTTGCGAGAGGAGGGCATACGGACCCTGATGGTTGAGGGCGGAGGCAAAATTATTTCAACTTTTCTTAGATTACATCTCGTGAATTACTGCGTTATTACCATTACCCCCAAAATCATTGGCGGACTTAAAGCTATTGACGGCTTGTGCTCCGCCAGTCAGGCACCGATGACCCTGTCTGATTGCCGCTTCCAGCCATTGGGCTCGGATATCATTGCCTATGGCCCGCTTACTTACGAATAAGCTATGGGAGCACAGGCAATTTTTCATGTGGCCCCCCATACGCTTTCTGTGCGGGACACTCAAACACCGGCTCCACGTCCAGGAGAGCTGTTAATACACTCCGTGTGTTCAGCCATCAGTCCTGGGACGGAATCGCTAATCTTTCGAGGTGGCATGCCTGATAACTGGGCAATGGATGAACAGTTAAAAAGCCTGGGGGGTGAATTTCGCTACCCCTTCAAATATGGCTACGCCCTGGTCGGTGAGATCGTTGGGGCGGGTCACCGTGACGACCGGCAATGGTTGGGTAGGCATGTTTTCGCATTCCATCCGCACCAGACCCAGGCAGTGGTCGACAAATCTGATTGTTATTTACTGCCGGAGGGCATGCCGGCTGAACGGGCCTTGTTTCTCGCCAATATGGAAACAGCCCTCAACCTCGCGATGGATTCGGCACCGTTGGTAGGTGAGCGGGGCATGGTTTTTGGGCAGGGCATCGTCGGTCTGCTGACTACGGCCGTTCTGCGGGAATATCCGCTAGCTGAGCTTATTTGCGCCGAACCGATAGCATCACGCCGGAAGCACTCGCTAGACTTGGGGGCAACCCTCGCGGTAGATGCGGGGAAAGGGCGAGAGATGGCCGTTTTGGAAGAGTGTCTATTCGATGGTGACGGTCAGGGGCTGGATTTTGCGATTGAGGTTTCAGGGCAGATGGATGCCCTGAACCAAGCCATACGGTTGACCGGTTTCGATGGCCGTATCGTGGTCGGCTCTTGGTATGGACGTAATGCCGGTATGCTGGATTTGGGCGGCCATTTCCATCGACGCAGAATCCGATTGATTTCAAGTCAGGTCAGTTCGATGAGTCCTGCCTTGACCGGTCGTTGGAGCAAGGATAGGCGTATGACACTGGCAATTGATTGGCTAAATCGGATTTGCCCGGAACGCTTTATTACCCATCAGTTCCCCTTAGGGCAGGCTCAAGAGGCATTTGAGTTATCGGCAGACAGAAACGCCGGGGCTTTGCAGGTCATATTCACGTATTAAGCTGACAAAAAGTTCATCTACTGAAGACTCAACAGGACGGCAGCCCGCGTATGTATCAGTTAGCCATAAGTCGCGACTTCATCGCCCGCCATTTTCTAATTGGCGGTGATTGGGGGGCGGAGAACGAAGAGCACAGTCATCATTACCGCGCCGAAATCATCATTGAGGGAACGGCGCTTGATCATCATGGCTATCTGATTGATATCGTAGCTTTGGAGCACGTATTGCAAAGTATTATTGCTCTGTACGCTGAGAAGGTTCTTAACGAACAGCCGACATTCGCCGGATTGAATCCCAG
>JBILXN010000175.1:0-5162 GCA_044378425.1 Methylococcaceae bacterium | reverse complement strand
AAACCCTGCCCGGTGCGCCCCAGTTCATTGCCACGCTGTCGCATTGGGATTTCACGTCCCGGCTGCCGGATAGCCTGTTTCAGGCAGACATTCCGCCGGGTGTGACGCAGCTCGAATTTCTGAAAGCCGGCGATTTCAGCTCCCCTGCCGCCAGACAGCATTGATGCTATCCAGCGAGGATTCGCGATCATGACATACTCATTTTTGTTGATCCGGCCCCACCGTTTGCATGCCTGCCTGCTGGGCCATCTTATGCTGACGCTGCCTGCCTCTGGCTATAGGCGGGGAGGGTCCGGCACCAGCGCATCCAGTGACGCGACCCGGGAGCAGATGCAGCAAAACCGCGACCCGCAGGAGGACAAGGCCCAAAACAAGGCAGAGGGTGAGGCCAATACGCTGCAGCCTCATCTGCAAGGGGAAAACCACAACGGTTACTACCATGACGGCGGGGTCATGCCCTATTACTACAGCAATGTAGCCTATCTGACCCAGCAGGGTTCCGCTTATAGCCGGGTACCGTCCCCTTCGGCCGCGCAGATAGCGGGCAGCGGCTACCCCACCCAACCATAATGGCCTACCGATGATCCAGACCCGCCAAGCAAGACGTTCTCGCTCTATTTTGTTTGTGACCTTGCTGCTACTGCAGGGCGCGTGTTCGATCATGGCCGCCACCACCTTAAGTAGTCCGCTGGCGCCGATCGACACCTCCAGCCCGCGCAGTACGCTGGAAGGTTTTCTCGGTATGATGAAAGACCGCTATGACTCAATGTATGGCGAGCACGGCGCCGTCATGCACTATATGGCCTCAGGGCGCCTGTTCCCCAATGAGGGCGAACTGGCCACGGTCCACCAGACCGCGCAGCACATGCAGGATGCGCCTCGCTATCTTGATCTCAGCGGTTTACCGCCGGCCTCACTTGAGGAGTACACCTGGCGTTTGACCATACAGCTCAAGGAGGTGCTTGATCATATTGCGCTACCGCCTTTGGAGCAGGTGCCCGATGCCGAGGCCATGGCCCGACTGGGTGTCAAGCGCTGGGGGATCACGGGGACGGAAATTCGTATTGCCCTGATTGAGCAGGGGCCCAGGGCAGGCGAGTACCTGTTTACTGCCGATACCGTCAACCGTATTCCCCTTTTCTTCGAGAAGGTCAGGCACCTGCCCTATCAGCCGGGCGCCACTTCGGGCTGGTATGAACTCACGTTCCATTCGCCGGCTGGTATCGCCATGGCTTTGCGGCTGGTGATTCCTCCCCGCTGGTTATTTGCTATTCCCGGGTGGACCAAAATCCTGCTGCTGGATCAGCCGCTATGGCGCTGGTTCGGTATTTTCATCGTTCTAGGCACGCTGTACGGACTGTTGGTGCTGATTGCCCGTATACGCAAAGCCCTGGTCAAACGCGCCGACCGGCAATGGCTCACTGTGCTGACGCCGCTCAGTCTGGTCGGCTTTGTGCCGGTAGCCATATGGTTATTGACCTATGTTCTGCGGATTTCCGGCGGCGTCTATACCTGTCTGACGCTGTCGCTGTGGACCGTGTTTTATCTATCGCTGACCTGGCTGGTGTGGGTGACTGGCAGCGTGCTGGCGGAAGTCCTGATCAATATGGAAAAACTCAAATCCAGCAGCGTCGATAGCCAACTGATCCGGCTAGCCCTGCGTCTGATCGGTATGTCGCTTTCGATCAGTATTCTGATCGAAGGGGCCAGCCGGATAGGGTTGCCGGCGTACTCGGTGGTGGCAGGCTTGGGTATCGGCGGTCTGGCCGTCGCCTTGGCTGGCCAGCAAACCCTGGCCAACCTGTTTGGTTCGCTGATTATCATGATCGAAAAACCGTTCCGGATTGGCCATTCGATTAAGGTTGGCCTGATTGAAGGGGTGGTGGAGGATGTTGGTTTTCGGAGCACCCGGCTCAGAACCACGCAGAACACGCTGGTCAGTATTCCCAGTAGCGAGCTCGTCAACGGTAAAATCGAAAATCTGAGCCTCCGCAAGAACTGGCGCATCGAACGACAGCTCCATTTTGAGCTTGATACCCCCGTCGAACGCCTGGAAAGCCTGAAGCTTGGCATCCGAGCCATGCTGGATAACTATTCAGGTGTACAGAAAGAGAAAACCCGAGTGATCCTGAGCGAGATAGGATTGGAAGGGCTGGAGATCCACCTTGATTACACCATTCGCGTGCCCGATAGAACGGCTGAATACCTGGAGCGCGATCGCATCATGCTCGCCATTCTCCGGCTGGCAGAAGCTAATGGGGTGAAGTTCGAGCGGGCGGGCGGAGCGGGCTGAACCAGGCCCCTATCAAAAGGCGCGCATGTCGAGCCGACCCGCATCGACGTCGCCCGCCATGAGCGTGAGGTTGCGGCGGCCGGGCGGTATGTCCTGAACGGCGGAGTAAGCCTTGACCAGCGCACGGGCATAGGGCAGCGAGGGGGGGGTGAAGTAGATGCAGTAGCCATCGCCGCCCACCCTTTTTCCGCCCAGCATCGCCATGCCTGGCGGGCCGTTGCTGGCGATGTAGATCTGCTGGAAAGCTCGCCGCAATACGTCGCCCTCGCCGCCTTCAAAATCGGCTCGGGATAGGGTGATGCGGTACCACTCGCTGTTATCGGCCATACTTCACACTCTCTTTGCCGGGATTTGGGAGGGTTCAGTTTACCGAAACGTGCGGTCGGTAGACGTTGATTTTCGTGGGCCTGGTTTTGGACGCTGGCCGGTGACCTTGCTATGCTCTCAGGCAACCCATGCAGTCATGTTCTGCCTTTCCTTGATTAATTCCAACCAGCGGCACGCTTATGTTTGATCCCACGCTACTTAATGATCTTGCCAAACGGCTGGCGGGTGCGGTGCCCGCCGACATCCAGTTCATCAAATCCGATGCCGAAAAGACCTTTCATGCCATCCTGCAGGCCTCTTTCAGTCGCATGAATCTTGTCAGTCGCGAGGAGTTTGATGTTCAGTGCGCTGTGCTGGCGCGAACCCGTACACAACTTGAGGCTCTGGAGGCGCGGGTTAGCCAGCTTGAGCAACAACTGGCTGTGCGCCAGGACTGAGGACGCTGGCGCGATGACGCTGGCTGTTATTTATACGCGGGGTCGACAGGGTATCAATGCTCCGTTGGTGACAGTTGAGGTGCATATCGCTAACGGTCTGCCGGCCCTCAGCATCGTCGGGCTGCCTGAGGCTGCGGTCAAGGAAAGCAAGGACCGGGTGAGGGGGGCGCTGGTGAACTGCCAGTTTGAGTTTCCGATGCAGCGGGTTACCGTCAACATGGCGCCGGCTGACATTCCCAAGGAGGGCGGCCGTTTCGACCTGCCGATCGCGCTCGGCATCCTCGCGGCCTCCGGCCAGTTGCCTTTGGCCGCACTGGAGCGGCTTGAGTTTCTGGGTGAGTTGTCGCTAGGTGGCGAACTTCGTCCGGTGGCGGGTGTACTGCCGGTCGCGATACAGGCCCGCAATGCCGGCCGGGCACTGGTGGTGCCGCAGGAAAATGCCGATGAGGCGGCATTGGTTGAGGGGGTCGAGATTCTGCCTGCCCGTCACTTGCTTGAGGTCTGCGCGCATATCAATGGCCAGCGCCGGCTTGAGTGTGCGACGACCGTAAAGGCAGAAACGGGTGACGATGACCTGCCCGATTTTGCTGATGTTCATGGCCATTTCCAGGTGAAGCGCGCGATGGAGATCGCGGCGGCGGGCCGCCATAACCTGTTGCTGATGGGGCCACCCGGCACCGGTAAATCGATGCTGGCCTCGCGCATGCCCGGCATTTTGCCGCTGTTGAGTGATGATGAGGCCTTGCAGAGCGCGGCCATAGCCTCGGTCAGTGATACGCCCTTCGATCCGCTACGCTGGCGCCAGCCGCCGTTTCGGTCACCCCATCACACGGCCTCGGCCCCGGCTCTGGTCGGAGGGGGTGGCAATCCCAAGCCAGGTGAAGTATCACTGGCGACCAATGGTGTGCTGTTTCTGGATGAGTTGCCGGAATTCGAGCGTAAGGTGCTGGAAGTGCTGCGTGAGCCATTGGAAACCGGCATCATCACCATTTCCCGCGCGGCCCGGCAGGTCGATTTTCCGGCGCGGTTCCAGTTAATTGCCGCGATGAACCCCTGTCCCTGCGGTTATCAGGGCGACCCATCGGGTCGCTGTCGCTGTACGGTCGATCAGGTTTTACGCTATCGCGGCCGTATCTCCGGCCCGCTACTGGATCGCATCGACATGCATGTCGATGTGCAGCGTGTCTCCCAGGAACTGCTCCGGCACGGTACCGCAGGTGGGGAGGAGCGCAGCGCCAGCATTCGTGCGCGGGTTATGGCTGCCCGCAGCGTTGCCATGGCGCGTACCGGCCGCCCGAATGCCTGGCTTAATCCGCAGCAACTCAAACGGGTCTGTCAGGTGAGCGATGAGGGCCACCGTCTGCTGGAAATGGCCATCGACAAACTGGGACTCTCCCACCGGGCCTATCACCGCATTCTGAAACTGGCCCGAACCATTGCCGATCTGGGCAGCAGCGAGCATATCAGTCCGGCCCATGTGTCCGAAGCCATCGGCTATCGGCGGCTGGACCGGCAGTCGCCGGCGGCGCGCTGACAGCCCTCCCATTCCTTCTCTCCATTCTGGATTCGCTGGCTATGTCGCAACTCAACCCCCAACAACAGGCCGCCGTGGTCCAGGTGGACCGACCGCTACTGGTGCTGGCCGGTGCCGGCAGTGGCAAGACCCGGGTGATTACCGAGAAGATCGCTTATCTCATCCGGCAGGGTATGCCCGCCCGTCACATTGCTGCAGTGACGTTTACCAACAAGGCGGCACGGGAGATGAAGGGCCGGGTGGGCAAGATCGTCGAGGACAAGGCCACCCGGGGCCTGACGGTCTCGACCTTCCACGCGTTGGGGCTTGACATCGTCCGGCAGGAACACCGGGCTTTGGGCTTCAAGAAGGGCATTTCCATCTTTGACGAGCATGACCGGCTGGTGCTGGTCAAGGAACTGATCAAGCACGGCAGGCCGGAATGGGATATGGATCACGCCGAACGCCATGCTGCACAGATCAGCCGCTGGAAAAATCTGTTTCTGACACCCGAACAGGCGGCCAACAGTGTCCATGAGGAGGTGCCGGGTGCAGCCGATATCTACGCCCAGTATATGCGCCACATGCAGTC
>JBILXN010000261.1:0-2548 GCA_044378425.1 Methylococcaceae bacterium | reverse complement strand
CCAGCCGGAGGTGCTGGAGAAATGGCGCAACAAAATTCGCTATCTGCTGGTGGACGAGTATCAGGATACCAATCTCACCCAATACCAGATGGTGAAGCTGCTGGCGGGGACGCTGGGTCGCTTCACCGTGGTGGGCGATGACGATCAGTCGATCTATTCGTGGCGCGGTGCCCAGCCGGAGAATCTGGCGCAGTTGCAGCGGGACTATCCACTACTTGAAGTCATCAAGCTGGAGCAGAACTATCGCTCCACCCGCCGTATTCTCACCGCTGCCAATACCCTGATTGCCAACAATCCGCATGTGTTTGAGAAACGGCTGTGGAGTGCGCTCGGTCAGGGCGACCCTTTGCGGGTACTTCATCACAAGGAGGAAGTCGCCGAGTCGCGGCAGATTGCATCCGACCTGATCCACCACAAATTCCGCCACAACACACGATTTGAGGATTACGCCATTCTCTACCGCGGCAATCATCAGGCCAGGTTATTTGAAACCTCTTTGCGGGAGTCGAGCATTCCCTATTTCATCAGCGGCGGCATGTCATTTTTCGGTTATGCCGAAATCAAGGACGTTATGGCGTATCTGCGATTGTTGGTGAACCCTGATGATGACGCGGCCTTTTTGCGCGTCATCAATGTTCCGCGGCGGGAAATTGGCCCGACTACGCTGGAGAAGCTTGGTGCCTACGCCAATCGCCGCCATATTACCCTGTTCGCTGCCTGCCATGAGATGGGTTTGCAATCGGTCTTGCAGGAGTCTGCCTTGCAGCGGCTGCGCCATTTTTGTGACCGTATCACCGATGTTGCTGATAGGGCCCAGCGTGGCGATACCTTTGCCGTTGTCGATGACTTTATTGTCGCGATTGATTACGAAGGCTGGCTACGAGAGATCAGCCCGAGCGAAGAAACTGCCCGCCGGAAAATGGGTCAGGTACGCGAACTGCTGGACTGGCTGAAGCGTATTGCCGGTGAAACCGAAGGTGAGCAAAAAAGCCTTGCCGAGGTGGTCGCCCGCATCATGCTGCTGGATATTCTGGATCGCAGCCAGGAGGAGCAGAGTGGCGACAGGGTTAATCTTATGACCCTGCATGCGGCCAAGGGTCTTGAATTTCCCTATGTCTATCTGGTCGGCATGGAGGAAAACCTCCTGCCGCACGAAAGCAGTATTGAGGACAATGCCATTGAGGAGGAGCGGCGGCTGGCCTATGTCGGCATCACCCGCGCCCGCCACCATCTGACCTTGAGCTACTGTACCCATCGCAAGCGCCACGGCGAACTGCAAAGCCGCACACCGAGCCGCTTTCTGGACGAATTACCCGAGGCGGATCTCGAATGGCCCGCACGAAAAGCGATCGATCCCGCGCTCAAAAAGGAGCGGGGTCAGGCCTCCCTCGCCCAACTCCGGAATCTGTTAAGTGACACCTGAGTGGGGCATACTCTGCCCAATGGGATACCCGCGAAATGGGCGGTAAAAGAGGTGTAGACCGGTGCGGCGTATCAGTTGTAATCCACGAGCCCGCAGAACCCTTCCAATCGCCGACACCATCAACTTTCTGGTGCAATAGTATGAACTTTGATAATTACGTTGTCGGTCCAGCAATTATAGTGCTCTTTGTGGCCTGCTCCGGTATGGGGGTGGTATTGCTCCGACGCATAAAAGACCTGCATCGCATGACCAAGCACCATGAGGTCATGGGGTATTTCTTTCCGGTCGCTGGCAGTGTTTATGGCGTCTTACTGGGGCTGGTGGTGGTGAACGCCATTACTATCTTCTCTAATGCACAGGATACGGTTCTCTCAGAAACCAGTAATCTCATCTCCCTTTACATGATTGCGGAGGCACTTCCTCCTGCCGATAAAAGCAATATACAAACCATTTGCAGAGATTATGCTCAATCGGTAATAGGCAAGGAATGGGAGGAGATGGACAACGGGCGGCGGGATCAGGGGTCGCATCGTCAAATGCTGAAACTATTCGCCGAGATCATCGAGCTCAGGCGGCAAAAGCAGGATATAGCTTCAGAGATGCTGAATATCGTTAATGATCTGTGGAAGGCAAGGAGAGAGCGGCTGGATTTGTCTATGCATGAAATCCCGACCATTGAATGGGTCGCACTCTGCGTAGGCGGAGTCCTGATGATCCTTTTTTCCTATATGTTCGTGATGGACAGCGTGTTTGTGCAATTAATCGGAACAACCCTGCTGGCGACCTTGATAGCGATTAATCTGTTTCTGGTTGTCATGTTTGCCTCGCCGTTTTCAGGCGATCTTACTGTCAGTAATGAGCCGTTCAGCAATGCCCTTTCGGTGTTTAGCGAGTCTGGCCTATAGCTTCCATCGTGCAGGCTGCGAAGTCTTGCCTGGAGAGGCGCCACCCACTCGAACAGCTGACCGGAGGCCCTCTCATGAATTATCCATACGATGAGGATCGTGAATGAATTCTCGTGAAGACCATTCGATCGTTTTTCCCTTGGGCGCGGGGGGGCCGTTTTACCGCCTTCGGTGCTCCCTCCGCCTCATAAATGAAGGGCGTCAACCTCTCGGGCGACAG
>JBILXN010000114.1:0-7778 GCA_044378425.1 Methylococcaceae bacterium | reverse complement strand
TGCGCGGTATCGGCTATGCAGCACCCAAAATCATTTTGGTAGGGCGTGAGATCCAGCCGATCAAGATGGCAATGGGAGTCAATCAAGGCGACGTGTTCTGACATAGGATTGGAGTAGCTGTTGCGGGAAAAAAATCGAAAAGCTGTGGCAGGTCAGCAGAAAAACTAACGCCGGTTCGTACCGGGAATCTTGCTACAAAAAAGGCCGGCTAAGCCGGCCTTTTCAGGTTGTTCCAAGCTTATTTAATGACCGGGTCGAGTTTGCCCTGTGCATAAAGCTCGGTCATGTCAGCCAGACTGATAGGCTTGATTTTATGGGCATTGCCCGCCGTACCAAAGGCCTCGTAACGGTCCTTGCAGATCTGCTTCATTGCCTTGGTTGCAACAGTCAGGAATTTACGAGGATCGAATTCCTTCTTGTTCTCAGCGAAGAACTTACGCATTGCACCGGTTGATGCCATACGCAGGTCGGTATCGATATTCACTTTACGAACACCGTGCTTGATGCCTTCGACGATTTCTTCCACCGGTACGCCATAGGTTTCACCCATATCGCCGCCGTATTCGTTGATGATCTTCAGCCAATCCTGGGGTACAGAGGAAGAACCATGCATCACCAAATGAGTGTTGGGGATGCGTGCATGAATAGCCTTGACGCGATCAATTGCCAAAATGTCACCCGTCGGCGGACGGGTGAACTTGTATGCGCCGTGAGAAGTACCTATCGCAATGGCGAGCGCATCAACTCTGGTTTTTTTAACGAAGTCAGCGGCTTCTTCAGGATCGGTCAACAACTGTGAGTGATCAAGATGACCACCTCCCTCAAGGGAACCCAAACAGCCCAATTCACCCTCGACCGATACGCCGCACGCATGCGCCAGTTCAGCAACGCGACGGGTGACCTCGACGTTGTATTCGTAGGAAGCCGGCGTCTTGGCATCTTCTTGCAGGGAACCGTCCATCATGACGGAACTGAAGCCACTCTGGATGGAACGGAAACATACGGCAGGTGATGCACCATGATCCTGATGAACACATACGGGGATTTCCGGATACATTTCCAGCGCCGCATACATCAGATGACGAAGGAAGGGCTCGCCGGCATATTTCCGCGCACCCGCTGAAATCTGCACGATCACAGGGCTGTTAGTTTCCTTGGCAGCTTCCATGATGGCCTGGATTTGCTCAAGGTTATTGACGTTGAATGAAGGAACACCGTAATTGTGTTCAGCAGCATGATCAAGCAGCTGCCGCAGTGAAATGAGCGCCATTTATTGAATCCTCTATAAGCGGTTCATAAACAGGCGGGCGTCTCTCAAAGAGCCGCCCGCCTCAATCGGTTATCAGAATAATGCCTCGACAGTCTTCACGACGTTATCAACCGTGAAGCCGAACTCCTTGAACAGTTCGCCAGCAGGTGCCGATTCACCGAAGCGATCAAGCCCAACAACAGCGCCGCCGAACCCGACGTACTTGTACCATGCGTCGGTTACCCCGGCTTCAACAGCGACGCGACGAACAACAGACGGAGGCAGCACGGAGTCCTTGTAGGACTGACTCTGCGCCTCAAACACATTGGTTGATGGCATGGATACCACACGAACATTCTTACCCTTCTCGGCGAGAGCTTCCTGTGCTTTAACAGCCAACTCAACTTCCGACCCTGTGGCAATCACAATGGCATCGGGGGTGCCCGCGCAGTCACGCAGCACGTATCCGCCTTGCTCAATGGCGGCGATCTGTTCTGCCGTGCGACTGACATGCATCAGATTCTGACGCGAGAATATCAGGGTACTGGGTCCATCTTTACGGTCAACCGCAGACTTCCAGGCAACAGCCGATTCCACCGCATCGGAGGGACGCCATACATCCATATTGGGGATCATGCGAAGAGTTGCAGTCTGCTCAACCGGCTGGTGAGTGGGACCGTCTTCGCCCAGACCGATTGAGTCATGGGTGTAGACAAAGATTGAAGGGATCTTCATCAGCGCCGCCATACGCAGAGCGTTGCGCGCATACTCCGAGAACATGAGGAAAGTAGCGCCATAAGGCTTGAATCCGCCATGAACGGCAACGCCATTCATGATGGCCGACATGCCGAATTCACGGACCCCGTAGTAAACGTAGTTGCCATCGAAGCCTTCGGCATTAACGTCTTTGCAGCCGCTCCACAATGTGAGGTTGGAACCGGCAAGGTCTGCTGAGCCGCCAAGTAATTCAGGCAATAGAGGACCAAAACCATTGAGGGTGTTCTGTGACGCCTTGCGGCTGGCAATCGTTTCAGCCTTGGCATCGACCTTGGCAATGAACTCGGCAGATTTATGAGCCCAGTCATGCGGCAACTCACCGGCCATACGTCGCTCAAACTCAGCCGCCAACTCGGGGAATTCGCTGCGGTAGTTTTCGAAACGATCATTCCAGTCGGCCTCAACCTTGGCGCCAATTTCCTTTGCATCCCACCCTTCATAAATATCGGCAGGAATCTCGAACGGTGCTGATGTCCAGCCCAGGTTTTCACGCGTCAGAGCAATCTCGTCATTACCAAGCGCAGCACCATGACATTCCTCCTTACCCTGCTTGTTCGGTGAGCCAAAACCGATGATGGTCTGGCAGCAGATGATGCTGGGCTTATCAGTAACGGCACGGGCAGCTTCAATCGCAGCCTTGACAGCCTCAGGATCATGACCATCGACCTTGGGGATTACATGCCAACCATAAGACTCAAAACGCTGTGGCGTGTTGTCCATGAACCAGCCCGGAGTTTTCCCATGGCCACGAACCTCGCCATCAATGGAAATATTGTTGTCATCATAGAACGCAATCAGCTTACCAAGCTTCATGGAACCTGCCAGTGAGCAGGCTTCGTGGGAAATACCTTCCATCAGACAGCCATCACCCAAAAAGACGTAGGTATTGTGATCAACAATAGCGTGTCCCGGACGATTGAACTGACCGGCCAGCGTACGTTCAGCCAGCGCCATACCCACAGCATTGGTAATGCCCTGACCCAAAGGACCAGTGGTGGTCTCGACGCCTGGCGCATAACCGTACTCGGGATGGCCGGGGGTTTTGGAATGGAGCTGACGGAAACGCTTCAACTCATCAATCGGCAGTTCATAGCCGGTCAGGTGCAACAGAGAATAAATCAGCATCGAGCCGTGTCCATTGGACAGGACAAAGCGGTCGCGGTCAGGCCATTTGGGGTTGACCGGATTGTGGCGCATGTAGTCGTTCCACAAAACTTCGGCAATGTCGGCCATTCCCATCGGCGCTCCCGGATGCCCGGAATTCGCTTTCTGCACGGCGTCCATGCTCAATGCGCGGATGGCGTTGGCAAGTTCTCGGCGCGAAGGCATGATGTTCTCCTTATGATTGTTGATAAATTGGTAACGCTGAATTATCTAACATAGCCACATGCTTTGTCACGATATTCACCCTGCAAATCCAAACGTTTGGCTGTTCGACCACCTGACTCCAGGATTGGCACAAGCTTGGTGCAGTGTCGCGTTTTGGGGCTGGACACTGTAATCGTTCTCTCGTATAAGAAGAAGTAAGAAATACTTACCAGCACCATAAGGCATGTTTATATCCAGCGGGCTTCACCCATGAACATCACCCTACGGCAACTTCAGGTGTTTGAAAGAGTTGCCCGACGCCTTAGCTTTACCCGCGCTGCAGAGGAACTCTTCCTTACTCAACCAGCGGTATCGATGCAGATCAAGCAGTTCGAAGAAGCTATCGGCCTTCCGTTGTTTGAGCGTCTCGGGAAAAAGATCTATCTGACACCCGCAGGTGATGAGCTTTACCAACTCAGCCGCAGTATCGCCCATCAAATTGAAGAGGCTGAACAAATCCTCGAAGAGCTTAAAGGCTCTGAGAGCGGTCGCATGAATGTCTCTGTTGCCAATACCGTACATTACTTCGCAATTCGCATGCTGGCCGAATTCTGCAGACGCCATCCGAAAGTCCGAGTCAGTTTCAAGGTCACCAACCGCAAGGGCTTGCTGAAGAATCTCGAAGATAATGAAGCCGATATCCTGCTCATGGGTCAACCGCCGGATAATCAGGATTTGCAAGCCGAAGCATTCCTGAAGAATCCACTGGTCATCATCGCCCCACCCGGCCACCCTCTGTCGGGCCAGAAAAACATTGCGCTCAAGGCGCTTGCGAGCGAAACCTTCATCATGCGTGAAATGGGATCGGGCACCCGCTATTCGGTGGAGAAGTTTCTCGCCGAGCGGGGGGTGCACCTAACGGTCAGCATGGAAATGAATACTAACGGTGCCATCAAACAGGGCGTCGAGGAAGGTTTGGGATTGGGGATAGTCTCCATCCATACCCTGGAACGAGAACTCGAAAGTAACCGACTGGTGGTGCTAAATGTCGAGTCGTTCCCGATCATGCGCCAATGGTTCATTGTCAACCGGGCGGGCAAGCGGCTTTCAGCCGTGGCAACCGAGTTCGCCGAATTTGTGCGGCTTGAGGCACCCAACTTCGTTCGTAACGACATCATAGAAGCCGCTTTGGGACATCCACTGGGCAGCATCAAACCAACACCGGTACTCTCACCCTGAGATTGTCAATCAACCGCGCCCGACCCAGCCGGACGGCAGCCATGACGATCAACTCGACATCATCAACCAAGGGAGCGCCAAGGTCTGACTGACGGCGAATCGAAAAATAATCGGTCGCAAACCCCATGGCAATCAGGTCTACCGTGCGCTCGTACTCGATGGCGGCAAAATCGCGGCGACCGGCCCTCATCGCCGCTGCTGCCAGATTGAGATTTTCGTAAAGCAGAGAAGCCGATGCGCGCTCATCTTCCGACAGGTAAGCGTTGCGGGAACTCATGGCAAGCCCATCCCATTCCCTCACGGTCGGTACACCGACGATGCGAATGGGCATATCGAGATCGGCAACCATACGGCGAATGATCAGCAATTGCTGATAATCCTTCTCCCCAAATACAGCAACATCCGGCTGCACCTGATTGAACAGCTTGCAGACCACTGTCGCAACCCCACGAAAATGGCCAGGCCGGTAATGACCGCACAGTGCCGACGAAAGCCCAGGTACTTCGACAAAACTCATGCCTGCAATCGCCGTCGGGTACATTTCCTCCACTTCGGGCAGGAACAGCAATTCGGCGCCGGCCCGACGCAATTGCTGCTCATCAGCGACCTCTGTGCGTGGATACGCTAAAAAATCTTCACTCGGGCCAAACTGGGCGGGATTAACAAAAATACTGACCACAACACAGTCAGCCAAAGCCTTTGCCGCATGGACCAAACCGATGTGACCGGCATGGAGGTTACCCATGGTCGGCACGAAAGCGATCGACTGCCCCTGCCCACGCAGCGCCGCAACAGCCTTTCTCAACTCATCAACTGAGCTTACGGTTTGCATCATCGGAAATATCGGGCAGAGAGTGAGTATCTAGAATGCGTGGTCCGCTTCAGGAAATGCGCCTTCCCGCACATCAGCCACATATCGCCTGAATGCCTCCCTCACATCGCCGGTATCGGTCAGGAAATTTTTGCAGAACTTCGGACACCGCGAAGATACGCCGAGCATGTCGTAACTGACCAGTATCTGCCCGTCACAGCTCGCTCCCGCGCCGATACCGATAGTCGGTATCGACAGAGCGGCAGTCACTTCGCCAGCCAGTCGTTTCGGCACACACTCAAGAAAGAGCACAGATGCCCCGGCATCCTGCAGTATCAGCGCATCCTCAAGCAGGGTATCTGCACTGCGCTCATCGCGCCCCTGAACCACATATCCACCCAATCTGTGTACCGACTGCGGCAACAGCCCAAGATGGGCACATACAGGTATGTTTTGCTGAGCCAGCGCCCGAATAACCTCTTCCCGCACACGCCCCCCCTCAAGCTTGACCATCTGAGCGCCACCCTCCCGAACCAGTCGGGCGGCACTGTCAAGAGCATGGCTGACGGTGGCATAACTCATGAAGGGAAGATCGACCGCCAACACGGGACGATGTCCACCTCGCGCCACGGCGGCGGCATGGTAAACCATCTGATCCAGACTGACCGGCAGCGTAGTGGGATAGCCCTGGACCACCATACCGAGAGAATCACCCACCAGAATCATATCCACCCCGGCATCATCCATTGCCGCCGCGAAACTCGCATCATAAGCGGTCAGTGCGGCAATCTTTTGCCCATCAGCCTTCATGGCCAGTAGGCCGGGTACCGTACGGGAACGTAAGAGTTCAGACATCAGCGATAACCGACAAGCCCCGCCGCGGACAAGCCTGCACCAGAGCCCCAAGCGCACCCAAACCAGGTACATCAAGCTCTGGCGCAATCTCCTGCAGCGGATAAAGCACAAACTCGCGCAAAGACAGCCCAACATGAGGGACAGTGAGACGTTCGGAAATCTGTTGTAGATCACCGTAGAGCAGAATATCAAGGTCCAGCGTACGCGGGCCCCAGTGATCTCCCAGCCGCACCCGCCCAAATGCGTTTTCCACGGCCTGCAATTCATCCAACAGGGTCAACGGCGCCAGGATCGTGTCTACCGCCATCACGGCGTTGACATAATCGGGCTGATCAGAAGGCCCCATTGGTGCGCTCCGATAAAGACTGGAGAAGGCCACTTCGTGAATACTGGGAATGGCCGCGATCACCGGACGGGCGGACCTGATCCGCTCAGCCGGCTGTTCGAGGTTGCCGCCGAGACCAATATAGACCCGGACAGGCTGAACATCAGGAGACTGGAGCATCCTGTTTCTTTGCTTTGCCGCGGAATCTGCGCTTGCGCGATCGATTACGGCTGGATTGGCGGCGTCCATTGCGCACCATGATTTTCTGTTCGCTCTCAGGCACACTCTGGAAACGGGTCCACCAGGATGCCAGTTCCGGGTCGGCCTCGCCGGTCTCTGCCCGCAAAACCAGAAAATCATAAGCCGCCCTAAACCTGGGGTGTCCCAACAGACGGAAGGCACGCCCCCCCTCAGTCATTTCAAAGCGGGGCTGCATAGCCCAGATATCCCGCATCGGCAGAGTAATGCTTTTGGGCAGGGAGGTGTATCGTAACTGGCGACCAATGATCTCGCTGCCGGCTTCCTGATAGGCCACGAGTGGCGCTTCACCCGAGGCGATTAGTTTCTGCGCGTAGGCGCGAGTCGGCTCCCACAGCAGTGAGGCAAACAGGAAGTAAGGCGTTACCGGCTTATTGTCAGCAATACGACTGTCGGTCCGCTCCAGTGACTTGGCTACGAACGTCAGCGGGAAGCCCTCCGGCTCTCGGGCAAGACTGGCTTCAGTATCAGGAAAAAGGGCAGCGAACAGACCAAAATGACGTAACTGCTCAAAGGTCTGCACGGCATAGCCAGACAGCAGCAGTTTGATCACCTCCTCATAAAGCCGGGCCGCAGGGATTTCTCGCAATAGCCGGGCCAGGCGGGGAATCGGTTCGGCACAATCGGGGTGAATGCCGAAACCCAGTTTCACGGCGAAACGAACCGCCCTCAGCATCCTGACTGGATCTTCGCGGTAACGCTTATCAGGATTGCCAATCAACTTCAGCATGCAGGCCTTGTGGTCATCCATGCCGCCGACGAAATCGACGACCGAGAAATCGCTGATGTTGTAGTACAGCGCATTAACCGTGAAGTCGCGACGGAAGGCATCTTCCTCAATGGAGCCGTAGGCGTTGTCCCGCAGAATGCGGCCGTTCTGCAGTACTCGCTCGCCTTGATCTTCCTCGCCAGCAAATGCCCTGAAGGTGGCAACCTCAATGATCTCATTACCAAAA
>JBILXN010000112.1:0-7861 GCA_044378425.1 Methylococcaceae bacterium | reverse complement strand
GGAGGAAATAGAACTTCTGGCTGAAATCCACAACCAGCGCAAGCGGGTGTTGCAGCGGGCATTCTGGGTCATCAACCAGTGGGATGTACTGAGCAGCAAGCAGAAAAAAGAGGAACTGGCCAACTTCGATCAGAAGATTGAGCACTATGGTTTCCACATCACCAAGGACCGCGTGTTCAAGGTCTCCGCGCTGAATTACCTGCTGCTGAAGCTGATACAGGAGGGGCGACTGGAAGGCACTCGCAGCATTCGCGAACACGTTGATGCACTCAAAAAGGCCATAGGCCGCATCCCCGACCGCAATGAGGCCACCCACCAGATCAAGGCACTGGAGGAAACCAAAAGCTTTACCAGTTTCCGCAGCAGTCTGTTTGAATATCTGGCCTACACGGCGAAGGCCGAGTTTCTGGAAGAAGCCCGTGGCGAATATCTCGATCTGGCCAAGCGCCTGCGCGAATGGCTGGAGCCGCTGTACCAGAATTACCGCGATGTCGATGACGATGGCATGAAGAGCACCTTCATTGCCAGCCAGCTGTCCCGCCGGCAGGACGAGGCATTGCGTCGGCTCAGGGCGACGGTCGAGGAGCACATCATGATGCTGCGTACCGAGCTGTTGCCGGAGTTCGTCTTCTGGCGCGAGGAAGACCAGGCGCAGTTGAGCCAGCAGGTAACGTCAGCGATTGATACGCTGGATCGCAAATCGCTCAAAAATGAGCTGCTCAAGGGGCTGGACCTCAATAGCGTGGTGAGCCGTCTGCCGCACAAGATCGAGCAAAACCTCAATATCCAGCACGCTTTCCGCAGCCAGTTGCTGCGTCTGCTGGACGAGCAGATGGTGCGTCGGCATCTGTCCCAGCTGTTGCAGAGCATCACCGCCACGGCGGTGTTGCCGGACGATGTGCTGAGCGTATTGCAGGACCGGCTCAGTGGGCGGGATATGCTGAACCGACTGAAAGGCATGTGCGATGTCTTCCTGTTCGAGTATGGCGATGTGATCAATCAGTTCGGCCGAACCGTCATGGAGCAGGAAGCCCGCCATGAGGCGCAGAGCACTGAAGCCCTGATGACCGCCGTTCAGGGGCGGGCCGATGATGCCCTGCAACTGGCCCGCAGCATGAGCTTGCTGGGGCCGAAGGACAGTATCGAGCAGTTGCGGGCGCTGGGGCTGGATGCCCTCAATCGTATCCATGCCGGCCTGACCGGTGCGCCGGTCGGGGTCGAAAGCCTGAGCGTGCGCGGCGATGCCATTGACCGTGCGCTGGAGTATTACAAAACCGGCATCCTCGACTATGCCCGCAAACAGCAGCACCAGATCAACATGTTCGCCCGCCGCGGTATCAAGAACTACTTCGAGGAACTGGAACAGGAACTGCTCGCCTATTTCGACTCGATCAAGGGCGAGATCGCCAAGATGATCATGCGCCAGCTCACCGACGACATCGACACCGAGCTGAACTCCGAGCTGGAAAAACAGCGCATCATCAAGGACACCTACCACTTCATGACCACCGAGGTCGGGCTGGAACTGCGTCGCGGCGAGGCCTGACCACGGGCGGTTCAGCGGCGCCGAGGCCACCACAGGTTCGGCCCCTGACGCGGCAGACGACCCACCCACCCCTTCAACAGCAACATCAAAAACAATGACAGCACTGATCTGTGGCTCCATGGCCTACGACACCATCATGGTGTTCCCTGACAAATTCAAGCACCACATCCTGCCGGAACAGGTCCATATCCTTAACGTTGCCTTCCTGGTGCCGGAATTGCGGCGGGAATACGGCGGCTGTGCCGGCAACATCGCGTTCAATCTCAAGCAACTGGGAGGCGATCCCCTGATCATGGCGACCGTCGGCAAGGACTTCACCCCCTATTCGCAGTGGCTGTCCTGTTGCGGTATCCGCCAGGATCACATTACGGTGCTGGAGGAGAGCTACACCGCGCAGGCCTATATCACCACCGATATGGACGACAACCAGATCACCGCGTTCCACCCGGGCGCGATGTCCTTCGCCCATCACAACAGCGTCCCCCAGGATCAGGGTATCCGGCTGGGGCTGATCTCTCCCGACGGCAAGGACGGCATGATCCAGCACGCCGCAGAGTGCGTGCGGGCGGGCATACCGTTCATCTTCGATCCCGGCCAGGGCCTGCCCATGTTCAATGGCGAGGAACTGCTGGACTTCATCGAAAAAGCCAGCTGGGTAACGGTCAATGACTACGAATCGCAGTTGTTGCAGGAGCGCACCGGCCTGTCACTCACCGCGCTGGCGGAAAAGGTCGAGGCGCTGATTGTCACCCGTGGCGCTCAGGGTTCGGTGATTCATGTCGGCGGTGAGTGTATCGACATACCGCCCGCCACCCCGCGCCGCGCGGTTGACCCCACCGGTTGCGGCGATGCCTACCGCGCCGGTCTGGTCTACGGGCTGATGGAAAATCTGGACTGGCCGACCACCGGCCGTATTGCCTCGCTGCTGGGCGCGATCAAGGTTGAATGCTACGGCACCCAGAACCATGGCTTCACGCTGGCGACCTTCAAGCAGCGCTACCGCGAGAGTTACGGCGCCGCTTTCTGAGTGACCTGCGCCGAGGCGGGGTGGTGACGGGCTGGCGCCCCTGGGTACCCCACTGGTTCAGCAGCAAGGCGGCCAGAATCAGCGCCGTCCCCTGCAGCACCTTGCCATGCAGGGGTTCGCCGTTGGCCACATGGCCGACATAGAGCGACAGCACCGGTGTAATCAGCGTAATCAGCGCCACCCGGGTCGCCGGCAGCCGGTTGAGTACATAGAAATAAAGCGCAAACCCCACGGGCGTGGCGATCGCGCCCAGATAGGCGATGGACAGCAGGCTGGGCAGTGACAGGCGGTCGGGCCACGGGCTGTCGCTGAGTGCAAAGGTGACGAGGTAGCCCGGCACGGCCAGCGCAAGACTGCCCGCCACCTGCACCAGTGCCGGCAGGCCAGCGTTGATCTGCTTCACCCAGACGGCGCTGGCGGCTTGCAGGATGGCGGCGACGATGACGCCGGCGACGCCGAGCGCGGCACCTTCGGCAAAGCTGAGGGCAGACTGAAACATCACCACCAGCCCGCCAAAGCCCAGCGCGTAGGACAGCAGCAGCCCCGGTCGCAAGCTGCGTTCGCCCAGCACCAGAGCCGCCATCGGTGCCGAAATCAGCGGTAACAGGCCGAACACCACCGAAATCCAGCCCGAGGGAATAAACTGCGACGCCCAGTAGGTCACCAGCATCGCGCCGAAAATCTGCACTGCACCGGCCAGATACGCCAGCAGCGCCTTGCGGGACAACGGCAGGCGCTGCCGTTGCAGCACCAGCACCGGCAGCACACAGAAGAGGCCAAGACACATGCGCGCCGTCACGCCGAACAGATACCCCGGTCCCTCGCCGCTCCATTTGATAGCCAGCGGCGTGGTAGACCAGAGCAGGACAACGAAGATGAAGGCGGCGGACAGGCGCATGAACGGGCTGCATTCCGAGGTGGCCCGCTGGGCGGGCAGGTCGCCTAGGATACCGCCCATTGCCCTGCCACCGCCCATCCCCTGTTATCAACCCCTCACTATCAAATGCTTATGGAAAATCTGCACCGACTGCTCGGCATCATGGCCCAGCTGCGTCACCCCGAAACCGGCTGTCCCTGGGATTTGCAGCAGGATTTTGCCAGCCTGATTCCCTACACGCTGGAGGAAGCCTACGAAGTCGCCGATGCCGCCGAACGGGGCGACCCTGACGATCTCTGCGAAGAACTGGGCGATCTGCTGTTGCAGGTTGTGTTCCATGCGCGGCTGGCCGAAGAAGCGCGGCTGTTTGATTTTGAAACCGTGGCGGGCGCCATTGCCGACAAGCTCATCCGGCGCCATCCCCATGTGTTTGCCGGAATGGACTTTGAAAACGATAGCGAACGCCAGCGCTACTGGGAGGCTGCCAAGCAGCTCGAGCGCCAGCAAAAGGGCAGGGCCGAACCGGCGGCCAGTGTGCTCGGCGACATACCGCGCGGCCTGCCGGCCCTGATGACCGCACAAAAACTGCAACAACGCGCGGCCCGCCACGGCTTCGACTGGCCCAACATAGAACCCGTATTCGACAAACTGCATGAGGAACTGGACGAGCTCAAGGCTGCCTGTCAGGCGGCCGACGCCCAGAACATTCAGGAGGAGCTGGGCGACCTGCTCTTTGTCATCGCCAATGTGGCGCGCCATCTTGGGGTGGATGCCGAGGCCTGTCTGCGGGCGGGCAACAGCAAGTTCACCCGCCGTTTTCAGCATATCGAGCGCCGCGTTGCCGCCCGCGGCGGCATCCTCACCGACCATACGCTGGCCGAACTTGATGCCCTCTGGGATGACGCCAAACGCATCGAGCGGGGGCAGGCCCCGCAGGGCGATTAGCGCGTCAGTTCGCTGTCGCGGTAGTGCACATCCAGCCAGCATTGCGGGAGAGCCTCACCGGATGGAAACAGCAGGTCGGTCTTGGGAAAGGTCTCGGCATCCTGCATTTCCTCGCCATAATGCAGGCGTCCGACGACCGACGTGCGGGCCGGGTTGAACAGATCATTCAGGCCCAGCACCTCGACCAGATGCCCCGCTTTTTTCTGCTTGAGAAACATGGATAAACCTCACAGTCCGTTGTTGCGGTTGATGGCCGCCCTGCCAAACGGCTGGCGGGCACCAGCAAGAGTAACGGTCTGACGGCGGAGCGTCAGTAGGTAGCACTACGCGTGCAACGTCAGGCGGGCGGCACCACCGGCGGGGTGCCGAGCTTTTCGAGGGTGAAGCCCAGGTTGGTTTCGATGCGGGCGCGTTCGGGCGAATCCGCAGCCAGTTGCGCCAGCGCCCGTTGGGCCGCGTCGTACGACTCCTGATAATGGCCGAGGTAATAGGCGCAAACGGACAGTTCATCCAGCAAGCGCCAGGCATAGACCTCACTCTGCACAAACAGCATGTCATCCGGCCGGGGGATGCTGACGCCGACCTTGGCGTAGATATACCCCTCGGCGTATTTCGCCATCTCCCGGCAATAAGCCGCCAGGTTACACAAGGCTTCGGCCCGGGTCGGGCGCATTTCAAAGGCCTTGATGTGTTCGCGCACCACCGCATCGTGACCGGCTCCGGTCAGCAGCGTGAGCCGCGCCACTTCGGTCTGGGCGATGTAGACCTCCTCAGGCCAGCCGCCCTGACTCACCCGTCGCCGGTACCAGGTCAGGGCTTTCTTGAACTCGCGCATATCCCGGTAGGTCTGGGCCAGATAAAAGGTGTAGCGCGAACTCAACGCCGGGTCGGTGCGCGGGTCATGAAGGGCTGCCGTCAGCAGGTCGCGGTCGCGGCTGAACTTGTGGGCCTTGTAGCCGCCGTCGCCACGGTCATCGAACCAGAGGGTGTCCAGTCGGCTGCTGCTGTAAGGCGTGTCGCACGCCCAGTATTCATGGGTCACGCCGACGCACTGCCACGGCAAACCGGTCCGCAGCAGTCTGAGGTTCCAGTATTCGAGGTTGGGACTGGCCTGTTTCAGGTAGTAGGCATCATCCACCAGCTGACCCTTGTCCCAGCCCTGCTCGACCGTGAGGATCATGTCGGCATCCACCAGCAACAGGTAATCGGCGTCGGGGTAGGCCTGTTGGGCCAGGGTGCAGGACAGGCTGCGATTGTGACCGAAATTGACGAAGGGGGCCTGATGCACCGTGGTGGGGATGCCCCGTTCACGGCCCCAGTGTTCGATCAGCGTGAGGGTGTCGTCGGTTGAGCCGGTATCGCAGATCGACAGGTAGTCAATGACCGGCAGGGTTGCGTCAAGACAGCGAACGACATTAGCGCTTTCGTTTCTGAAGATCGCGCAAAGACAGACTTTGGGCATCATGTTGATTTGTTTCGGTGGATTCACGCAGCAGACGCCTCAGCCGAAAGGTCGCCCGCCTCGCGCGATTATGCCGCAGCCGGTCATGCCGAAGGCTGAATTGAGGCTGAATTGTAAGATTCGGTAAGTTTACAGGACAAACCGACTGTTGCTAGGATGCGGCGGCGGCGAAAGTGTTTCAAAAGGTTTCCAGTTTGGTTTGGCGTGTCTGGTGCCACCTTTTCGCCTGTTCGAATGGGGTCCCCGTTCACGCCTAATACACAGGAGGTCAATGATGTCTTTTCCCAGAAAATTAAAAGTGCTGAGCCACGCCGTTGCCACGACGGTGATGCTGGCGGGCAGTGTGGATGCGTTTGCTGTTGATGCCGGCCCGACCGGCCCGGCCGGTCCCCGTGGCCCGGCAGGCGCCACCGGCCCGGAGGGTCGGATGGGCCCCCGTGGTGTGCAGGGTCTGCCCGGCCAGGTTGGTGGCGTAGGACCCGCCGGTGCGGTCGGCCCGCGGGGTCTGACCGGCCAGCAGGGTGCGGCGGGTGCTCGCGGCGCGACAGGTCCGGCGGGTCCAACCGGTGCGAGGGGAGGCATAGGCCCCGTTGGGCCGGCGGGACCGGTAGGCCCAACGGGACCGGTAGGTGCAACGGGACCGGTAGGTGATAAGGGTGAAAAAGGTAATAAAGGTGACAGGGGGGATATGGGTGATATGGGTCCCACGGGTCCGGTAGGTCAAACGGGTCCTACAGGTCCGACAGGCCCAACGGGTATGGGTCAGACCGGTCCGACCGGTCCGAAAGGAGAAACCGGTCCGGCGGGCGCCTCAACAACCTCAACAAGCTTCATCAATCTCTATGCGTCGGAGCTACAACTAGATAACTCATCAGGGCAAGTGTTTTTATCTTCCAAGGGTAGCAATGGAAGTAAGCTGTCGGCTGGTGTTGTCATAAATGATGGGGGCACGTATGTGAAGGCCAACAGTGACGGCTATTATCGTGTTACCTATGGTGCGGTATCTACCAGCCCGTACGCCTGTGATTTTTGGCTCATTAAGAACCGGAATAACACCGTGGATGGCTCCTTATCAAAATTGGGCGCGGAGAGATCAGTGATTTTACATATGTCCCAGAATGATACGGTTCAGCTCAAAGCTATGGACATCCAAACTATGCGTAGCTGTGATGCTTTTGCGTTCAACGCCACAAATATCTCCCTTGGGGGAGTATTCATGAGCGTCACCCATATCACTGAGGAGGACCCTGTTCAGTAGGCAGGACCCTGTTTCTTGAGTCCATGTCGTGTCAGGTTGACCGATGACACGAAGCCACGGCTTGCCGTGGCTTCGTGCTGTTTGGGTCTCAGTCTGAGGTTCGGACGCGGCATTCGCATGGGGCTAACGTTTTAGCGGGGTGCGGCCTCAGGTGAAGCCGCACCCGGCGGGTCGGTTAGCCTGCCCTGCCGGGCCTACACTACCGCCAGCCCCTCTCCTTCTCGCCCTGCCGTGTCGGCAGGGCCCCTCACGGTTTACACCGGTATCGCAGATCGACAGGTCGTCACTGACCGGCTGGGCTGCGTCGAGACAGCGCACGACATTAGCGCTTTCGTTTCTGAAGATCGCGCAAAGACTTTGGGCATCATCATGATCTGTTTCGGTGGATTCACGCGGCAGACGCCTCAGCCGAAAGGTCGCCCGCCTCGCGCGATTATGCCGCGGTCGGTCATGCCGAAGGCTGAATTGAGGCTGAATTGTAAGATTCGGTAAGTTTACAGGGCAAACCGACTGTTGTTAGGATGCGCCGGCGGCGAAAGTGTTTCAAAAGGTTTCCAGTTTGGTTTGGCGTGTCTGGTGCCACCTTTTCGCCTGTTCGAATGGGAGCCCCCATTCAAGCCTAATAAACAGGAGGTCAATGATGTCTTTTCCCAAAAAATTAAAAGTGCTGAGCCACGCCGTCGCCACGACGGTGATGCTGGCGGGCAGTGTGGATGCGTTTGCTGCTGATGCCGGCCCGACCGGCC
>JBILXN010000054.1:0-12704 GCA_044378425.1 Methylococcaceae bacterium | reverse complement strand
AGGATGCAACCGTAGACCCTGAACACACCGACAAAACGACTCAATTTAATCATAAACAACAGCGCTTCTCAACGAGTGCAGTTCTCTTTTTTATTTACACCCTGCGATGTCCAAGCCGCTATCAGAACCGACTCACAACCCATTGCCGAGCCATTCATCCGCCCCACATTGGCAATCATCACGCACCCGTTTCAAGCAAGTCATACTCCAGTTCGCCCAACCTATCCCCAACTGGGCTAACGCTCCCTATCCTAAGCAAAACCTACACCATTCCCGCACAACACACGCTGGTCTCGCTCTCATCCACGCATTTGCTCCCCCATATCGTTCTGGTCGCTGAATCGTCTCTGCGTCTATTCATCAAAGCCTCGACTTTCACAAGCACAGACCGGCGAACCGCCACCCCCGATCAATCCGCCTCCCCTTTACTAACCTCAACACCATGGATTCAGTTCTACTCATCACCCACCACACCTTACGTTGTTATATCCCTAGCCAAGCCTGATCAAGTTCAATAGACTGAATCACGGAGTTGGCCAGACAGTCGCTGCCAGGGTTCAGACCTGGTGGAGGAAAGTCCGGGCTCCACAGGACAGGATGCCAGGTAATGCCTGGGGGGCGCGAGCCCACGGAAAGTGCCACAGAAAATATACCGCCCGTTCGGCCAAGGCCCAACAGGTAAGGGTGAAATGGTGCGGTAAGAGCGCACCGCGCTTTCGGCAACGGAAGTGGCAGGGTAAACCCCATCCGGAGCAAGACCAAATAGGGGGGCAGCGAACATAGACTTCGCACGTGTGGTCCGCACGGCTCCCGGGTAGGTCGCAAGAGGCGCGCTGTGAAGCGCGTCCCAGATGAATGACTGTCCACGACAGAACCCGGCTTATCGGCTGACTCCAACCTTACCCGCACCCGCCTGTTATGCTTCCGCAGGAACGGGCCTGCGATATGCTTCGCACCTCGAATATCATGTGAAAAAAATCACACACGCAAGGTTAGCCCATGGACTGGATATTCCTGATGATCGCCATCGTTTCAGAAGTCATTGCCACCTCGGCCCTAAAAGCCTCTGATGGTTTTACCCAATGGCTACCTTCCGCCATCGTCGTTCTCGGCTATTGTTCAGCATTCTTCTTCTTGTCGCTGATTCTCAGAAGCATTCCGATCGGTATCGCCTACGCTATCTGGTCGGGTGTCGGGGTCGTGCTGATAAGCTTGGTAGGCTGGCTGGTCTACGGCCAAAAACTGGATGCCCCCGCCCTGATTGGCATCGGTCTGATTGTCTGCGGCAGTGTGATCCTGAATGTCTTTTCAAAATCCGTCACACACTAAACAAGGCATAAAGGACGGACCTTAAGCTCAAGCTCCGCGTTCATATTCGCCATGCCGGTACTGCTATGTCCAGGGATCGTCCCATACACAGTCGCTGGTAAAGGCTGGCCGCCGCAATCCCGTTCATCACAAACGACACCGCTATCAGCACAATGATGGCAGGGTGGTGATCACTGACGTGATAAAGCAGCAAATCCTGCCCCAGAAACGCCGGCGTAATAGGAAAACTCACCAACCCCAGCACACTCAGGAAAAAAAACAAGGAAAGACGCGGTTGGCGGTCAGCCATAGCTCGATAGATAAAGGGCTCCTCTCTGAAGTTTTCCCGCCTTAGCATCCGTCTCAACAACCAAAAACCAAGGACCCACGCGGGAATAATGCCAGAGAGAAACAGCAAGACATCGTGCACAGAATCCTCACTGGCAAGCCAGGTCGAGATACCGGCCAAAAAACAACTGAGCCCCAGACTGAACCAGCCCCGATAGGCATTCCGACGCTGACTGAATGCGCTGATAGAGGCCATCAGCATAGCTATGGCGACGGGTATAGCGAGTAATGGTCGAGGCACCCAGTTCCGCTCCAGGCCCAACCAGATCCCAACCGCAACCAGGCCCGCGATCAGCAGGATGAGCCATGGCCGAATGGCATTTAACATGGCACCAGCCTTCATCAGTGGATCCCACAGCACCCTCCGTACGCCTGCCTCAAGATTGAACTCCTGCAGGGACAACACGACCAGTGTGTTCTGTAAGACTTCAGGCAGGGTATCCCTGATCAGCAGGGGTAATGAGCGGGCTATGGCTGTGTTTTTAATATCAATCCCGCCATCGGTAGCGCTTTCCACCCGCAGCAGGTGGGTCACTACGGAGGGCGATACCAGCAACTGATAGCATCTTAGGAAGGCATTACCAAGGAAATGCACCAACACCAGTGCCTCCAGCCCCAGCGCCAACTCCATAAACATAAACCCGACCTGAGTGATTGAAGCGTAGGCGATTTGCCCCTTGATATTGGACTGGGTCTTTTCGGAAAGGCTCGCGACAACTACCGTCAACAAACCGATGAGGAATACCATGGCCCGCGTCAGAATCTCATGGGTCCAGATTGGCTCTGTCCGCAACAACAAAAAGACGCCGAGGTGAACCGATAATGAGCCATAAAAAATAGCGCTGGAGGGCGTAGGTCCTTCCATTGCCCTCGGTAGCCAGAAACAGAACGGGAATTGCGCCGATTTACCGCAGGCCGCGATTAGCAGGAATATCGACAGGGCAAACAACTCGATAGGTCCGCTCGCCATCAGCAGCCCCGCGCCATAGTTTTCCGCCAGATGGCTGAAGTGATTATGGCCATGCAATGTCAGATCACTCAGCCAGGCCCCGAGCAGCAAGCCAATGTCACAAAAACGGTAGATGGTATAGGCGCGCAAACTGTTGCGGATGGGCTGTACGCGGTGCCGGTAGAAGGCAATCAACAGAAATGAAGCGATTCCGACGATCTCCCATCCGGCGAACAGCATATCCAGCAAGCCCGACAGGATCACCATATTCAGCCCGAATACAAAGGCAAATATAGTGATAAAAAAACGTCTGAAACCTTCCTCCCGATGCATGTAGTAACGGCAATACCGTACGATTATCGAGAAAATCACCCAAGTACAAAACAGATACGTGGCCCCGACCGTATCAAAATAAAACAGGACAGGAAACTGATACTCGCCCAACCGATAGATGGTGAACCAAAGAAATTCATGGCTGACAAAGCCCTCGCCTGCCCACACCAGCAGCAAGCCAAGAATGCTGATCCCAAGGGCATGCGTCGTCAACGAACTCATGCGGGCAATGCGGGATTCAGTAGTTCCGAAGCAGACGATCAGCAGCAAGCCCAGCAAAGGCAAGAACTGACAGGTCAACAACAGATAATCCATGATCATGCGACACCCCCGGTTAGCACGTGAACGGGAATGCTCTCGTTTTTTCCGGCAAACACATCACGGGAACAGGCCGCAGTTGGCACTCGCAAGTCTGCCGGGTGCTGATAAGGCACCCATCCCCGTTGACTGAACAGCGATATGTCCCTGGTTAGCGGATCACAGGCGGCTAGCCGGACCCACTCATTAGCCAGCCAGGGTTGGAGCGCCCCTAGCCCCGCGATCGCGGCATCAATGATCCCGGTTTCTTGCTCAACCGTAATCAACAAACGGGCCGGCTCATGCACCTCAATCATTTGCGAGGGAAGGCCGGTGCGCAAATCGCCTTCCACCCCATTCGCCACGCCCAGCAATCCAATCACGTTGTGCGGCAACTTGGTTCCCGCACCATAGACCGAATTATCGATACGCGAGAACAGATACTCGAGATTGATACCACCACATACCGGTATCACTGCCTGGAGAATCCTGCCTAACCCGATACCATCGGTATCTGAATCAGGATCATACGAATGAAGAAAACTGCGGCGATCCAGAAACAGCTGTCGGGTCAGTTCACGCCTACCGACCATGCAATACAGATTATTGGAGTGATTCAACTCAGGACGCGGCTCGAAGATCGATGCCGATCGGGCCCTGACATGGGCATGTGAGGCAGCGGGACTATCGGCCCTGGGGCCTAGTTCAAACCAGCGGCTGCGCTCATGAGCATTGCGCTCAAGAGCCTCTCTCATGGCGACCTGAAACGCGGCAATCCCTTGTGGTGGATGATCTTTCCAGACATCGGTATCGAAATAACTCACATCATCCCGGCAGGTATTATGGAGCGCCGCTACAAAACGGCTTGCATCAGGAATATCGATGCCACGCTCCCGCAATATACTGCGGACGGTCGCGTCATTGGCCATCCAGGCAAAGGCCCGGGCGTTGGGCGCACCTGGCCTGCCAGAGCAGGCGCCGCAATCATAGGCAGCGAAATGGGGGTTGTTTACGCTACTGGAACCGTGCGCCACCACCGCAATAAGGGGCGCAAACCCATCCATCAGGCCAATGGTTCGCAGCACATTCTCGATACGATCTGCCATTTCCGTGTGGGTGAATCCGACCACCTGCCCATCCACGATATCCTCATCGCCCTCGCGCAAAAGGTGCAAATGAGTATGCGCCTTAACCTCACCCAACTCCCGACGGCCGAGGATTCTCGAACCCGGCCGGAACACATCCCAGGCCATCCGCGCCGCATAACCCACACCCAGCGTCTGCGTAAACAGCCAACCTCGCATTAACGAGTTTGGTTTGCGCGAAATCCCTGACAAGCGACTGGCCAGCCCATTCCCCTCCGGCTTTCGGTCCTGCGCGGTCTTTTCAATCACGACATGGCGGGGCGATATGTTGGCCGGACACTGGGCTACCGCAAAAGCGTCATCAACACCCTGGTAAAGGAAATCAATCCCAAAAAAACCGGCCACCCCATAGGTCTCAATGCGAGGATTAATTGCCTCCAGATGTCGCCGTAGCGAGCACTCCCGGTCATCGATACAAAACAGCGCCTGTACATCAGGAATATCAAGACTTTTCTCTGAACTGCGGAGAACCCTAGGCTGCGCCTGTAGGGCACCAAACAACTCGGCATACAGCGAGAACTCCATCGCCTCCTGCCAAATCGCCAAAAGGAGCGGTATATCGGGCCGTTCATTGATGCTCAGGGTAGCCGACAGCGCATGGATATGCGGCACCTCAACCAGCGAGGGAAAGCCATCCCCTCGCTTCTTGAGCAAGAATGCACGCTCCAGTGCCATTTCGACGGCCAGAAAATCCTTCATGGTGATCTGACGCCGGATACGCAAACCTGCAGGTGCCGTTTCAATCGTATGCACCATGCCCGACCACCCGGGATGTGCGAGCATTAATTCCAGCAGATATTGCGAGTAGAGGGATTCCGAACCGACGATCAGTTCAAGACACTGACCTATTGCGGCATCCGGCTCACATTCAAGCACCGATCGGCGTTGCGCCTCGTCAAACGGGTGCAGCGGGATAAAACTGCCGTCGGCAAGCCGCCTTACAAAGGCCCAAAATGTCTCATCATCCCTGACCACTGACCAGCGACTAATGCCTTGATCGAGATAACTCGCAATCAGTCGGAACAGGACCGGCTGAACCAGAGCATCGAGATTCACCTCAATGCGGGTCAGCCAACGCTGGCGAATACCGTGCTCGGCCAATGAACGCGGCGGCGGCACTGGCTCATGGTCGTCCTGCCGCAACAGGGCCTGCCGCAGAGCGGTTTGCCTACTGGCGACAGGCTCGAAGCGGTCAATGACCCAATCAATCGCCGAATCGGTGATTCTGCCTCGGGTATAGCGGGAGCGGTAATCCGCCCACGGCAGATAACGGCATGCCCCATAGACTTTTGCCGCCAGCGCTACGCCCTCGTGGAAGGGTAAATGCTGTACGGCATGAAGCGTATTGTGATGAATAAAGTCCTTGATGGGACTTTGCGTAGGCAGCCAGTGGACAATCTCGGCTATCGCCGCATCAAGATTGAAACCCCTACCCGACCCTGACGCAGTATGATCGAAACGAAACTCGGTCCGTTGAGCGGTATGCATAGGTGTAAGAAAGCGTTGTGATCCAAAAGGGCTGACCTCAGCGCCCACCCCCCGGAACAGACAGGATGACGCGTTATTCTGGTCTTACCTATGCTATAAAAGCACAAAACATGCCGTACAAAACAAAGAGACAACCATAGTAATATCAGCAGCATGAACCACACCAACCCTCTGCCGTCGTCCCGCTTAGGGGCTATTGAACCAGCAACGTCCCCGCCCGCCACCGGTTTGTTCCTTCAACCATAAGCCCCAAATCAGACATCAGATACACGTCTGACCCAAGACTTGCCACACGGCCAATCCATACCGCACTCTATCCGAAACCCAAGCTTCGCCCGACACCCCCACTCGAAGTGACATACTCAGGACCATGCCTAATACCCTGTTGATTATTGAAGATGAACCCCTGTTAGGCCTTGAACTCACCCGGCACTACAGCAAAGCCGGCTGGGACGTCGAACTGGCACCGGACATCAAACAAGCGCGTCGCCTGCTGGATGGACAACGCATCGACCCTCTGCTGATTCTCTCCGACATGAATTTGCCCGATGGCAATGCGCTGGATTTAATGGAGGAGTTCAAGGGCAAACTACCCCACTGTGAATGGTTGCTGCTAACGGGCTATGGCAGTGTCCAGGAATCTGTGCGCGGTCTGCGACTAGGCGCCTATGAGTTTCTGGAAAAGCCCTGCGAAATGGACCGGCTGGATTTAGTCATCGCCAGCGCCTGCCGCAGCGCGCTGGCCCAACGACGTTTACTGGAACAGGCTGAGCTAGGCCATCGCAAATACTCGCCAGACGCCTTTGTCGGGAAAAGCTCGGCCTCCAAGCAGGTACGGGATATGCTGACTCGACTGACCCGGGTCCCCTTCAGCACCATCATCATCGGCGGCGAAACGGGCACCGGTAAAGGACTGGTAGCCCGCATCCTGCACCATGGCGGAAAACGCGGACTGCACCCCTTGGTAGAACTGAATTGCGCTGCGCTTCCGCGTGAATTGATGGAGTCTGAACTCTTCGGCCACGAAGCGGGCGCCTTTACCGGTGCGACCGGGCGTCATCGCGGCCTGATCGAGCAGGCCGATGGTGGCACACTTTTTCTGGATGAGATCGGCGAAATGCCACTGGACTTGCAGGCCAAACTGCTCAAGGCCATTGAGGACCGACGGTTCCGCCGAGTGGGCTCGGAGCGCGAAATCATGGTCGATCTGCAGATACTCGCCGCCAGCCACCGAGATCTCGAGACCATGGTGCGCGAGGGCAGCTTTCGCAGCGATCTTTTCCACCGGCTTAGTGTATTCAAACTCAATTTACCGCCACTGCGCGAAGTTAAAGAGGACCTCGACGAACTGGTGCCGCTGTTCATCGCCGAGATCAACAGTAAGGCCGGCAAGCAGGTCAAAATCGTGCCCGATAAAGCGTGGGCAGAACTTCGCGCCTACTCTTGGCCCGGTAACGTGCGCGAACTGCGCAACGCGGTGGAGCGTTGCGTTCTATTTGCGGACGGCCCACTGTTCCCGACCCAGTGGCTACAGTTGCAGGGCAGCCCCGCCCGCAGCGCAGCAGAGGCTGGCGAGACCGCCGACGGCATTTTCATTCCGCTGGATGGCAGCATGGACCTCGACGACATGGACCGTTACATCATAGAAACCACGCTTAACCGACACCTGGGCAACGTCACCGCAAGCGCAAGGGCCTTGGGTACTACCCGCGAAACGCTCCGTTACAGGGTCAGAAAGTACGGACTCAAAGACACGCATTAAAAAAGCGGGAAATTACTGCACCCACTGCGGTTCACAAATCTGGACTGGCGTTTATACTTGCCCAAGTCCGCCGAAGAGCGTTATAAACCTTTCAGACGTTACCACCTTCACGCAGGTAAAATATGCGCCAAAAACGCCTCATAATGCTGATTTTAAACGGCTTGTTACTAATGACATTACTCGCCGGTTGTTCAAGCTACAACTATAACCCTCACTTTGGCGGCTACGGTTACGGCAACGGCTGGGGTCACGGCAATGGCTGGGGCCATAACACCATGATCGTGACGGGTCATAACTACTACCATCCCGGCAGATGGTAGGCCTACGGTCAGTAGCCCCCTACGGGAACGGACCTCAAACCCGGACAATGACAATACCCAATAAGCGAGTGAACCTTATGCGTGAAATTTTACTGGTATCCCTGATCGGCCTAGCCAGCCTTCCGGTCCTAGCCGAAACGACGACCCCTGGCGCCCCGATAACGGCACCGGCCCCAACAGCCAATCCACTGGATCCTGCCTGGCAGGAACTGGAGCGTAAGGTGTCCACGTTCATAGGTCAGCAGAAGCAGCGAGAAATGCTGGATATGGCCTATGCCGAAGTTGCTGCCGACGCCTGCCCTGGTATCAAACTAAATGGTGCTGCCATCAATAACGCGCTCGACGTTATGGGGGCCAATACAGGCAATCCACGCACGCCGGAAGCCCAGCGCCGGTTTGAGCACGAAATGATGATTTACGTGGGTGTGTACACCGGACTGGTGCTCGCCGAAAGTTTTCAGGATCGTGAACTCTTCTGCAAACAAGTCTGGAATGTGAACAGCCGCAAAGGCGGACCGACCCGCTTCTGGTCCGCAGAGGCCATACCATCACGGTAGACTGGCCTTTCGTTCGATCAACGTATTTTGACAAGGATGTCTAGAAAGAAACCGCCCGCACCTGTGTGCGGGCGATCACACCACAGGGAGGATATGGCGCATGACAGCACAGCACCAAAGTACGGGCCCGATACCGGGACTCGTCAAAACAGGATTCGGTCTTCTTGTTATTACGCTGCTCACACACCCGGCAGGGGCCGAGGGATATGTTCGTGGCCAGCAACTCTACGACCAGCAATGCCAATCCTGCCATGAGGATCTGATGCATGCCCGCAACCGAAAACTGAAGACCCTCGACGCACTCCGCGAACGAATCAATAACTGGGCGTCACATACCGGCACGACGTGGACGCGGGAGGACGTCGATGACGTACTGGACTATCTCAACAAGCGCTACTATCACATAGAACAAAAGGCCCTGTAACGGTGAGCCCCAAACCCTTGGCTCGTCGCCCAAGGGCCAAACGCACGCTCCAGGAATCAGCGCGGCACGACCGTGGGCTGATATTGGTTGGGTCTCCACAATGGGATAGACTTTCGTGCCGGCATCGCCACTTCACACCACAAAAGGACACTTTTTATGACACACCTGATTGGAAACGCATCACGAGCCCTCTCCGTCGGACTTTTGGCCACTGCCATTCTGGCGGGCTGCACCATCACCCCGAAACCCCTGACCCCGATTACAGCCAATGACCCCGAAATGAAGGCGCTGGACGCGGATCGGGCAAAATACCGGGAGAAGAAAGTCGCCCTTATCGAGAAGGCTCTTAACCTTAGCCCGGCTGAGCACGATGCCTTCTGGCGGGAATACTATCCCTACGAAGCTGAACTCAAGAAAATCTACGATGAGCGTTACAGCATCATCCGCGACTACGCCACCAATTACGACAACATGAACAACGATATCGCAGACAACCTGGCACTGCGTTCACTCAAGGTTCGCGATGATCGTAATGATCTGTTCCGCAAGTACTATAACCGCATCAAGAAGTCGACATCGGCGCTGGTTGCCGGTCAGTTTTTGCAGATCGAAAACGAACTTAACCTGCTATCTGACCTCAAGATCAGCACTGAAACGCCCATCCTGCCGCGCGATGTCAATCCTGCCTCCACCGAGAAGAAATAGTCCTCCCCGGCGCACCATGGCCCGGGTCCAAGCGGATCGGGCCATAGTCCAGGCCCCCATCGGGGCTGGCCAACACTGGCCGACGATGAATGCTGGTCTATAGGCACGTGTCCAAAGCACACGCACTGATCGCTTGCCACGACTGCGACCTGCTGCAACGCGAGATACCGCTGGCGGCAGGTGCTACTGCGTACTGCCCCCGTTGCGGTGCGGAGCTCTTCCATAATGAGCCTGATAGCCTTACGCGCAGCACTGCACTGTTGCTGGCAGCCGCCATCACGTTTCTGGTAGCCAACGTGTTTCCCATTATCAGCCTGGACAGTCAGGGCCAACACAGCAGCACCACCCTTTTGAGCGCAGTCGAGACCCTTTGGCGGGAAGACATGCCGATCGTCGCTCTGCTGGTACTGGTCACCACCATACTGGCCCCTGCCTTCGAGATTTTCACCCTGTTATTGATTCTGGCTTTAACGCACTGTGGTCTGCGGTGGCGAGGACTGAAACCCCTATTGCGAATGGCGCTGGCCACCCGGCCCTGGAGCATGGTTGAAGTTTTTATGCTTGGCGTGCTGGTATCGGTAGCCAAACTGGCTCACCTGGCACACATTAGCCCCGGCATCGCCCTCTGGTCCTACGTGGCGCTGATTCTGCTGTTTGCCGCAGCTATGGCTACGCTGGACAGCCGTGAACTCTGGGCGAGAATGAGCACTCCCCCGCCATGACCATCCACCATCCCCCGCGCTCAGCCTTGAGCATGGGCCTGCTCAGTTGCCACTGCTGCGGTCTGGTATCGCGAATCCCCGGCGTGGGGCATCAATGGCGGTGTCCTCGTTGCGCCACAACGGTGCATGTGCGAAAACCCCATAGCCTGCAGCGCACCTGGGCACTCCTGCTAGCCGCCTACGTGTTGTTCATTCCCGCCAACACCCTGCCCATAATGGAAACCGGCTCCCTGTTCGGCTCGCAGAAAGACACCATCATGAGCGGGGTCCTGTATCTTTGGCACTCCGGTGCCTGGTCACTGGCTGCGCTGGTTTTTTTCGCCAGTATTCTGGTGCCCCTGTCCAAATTGGTGATGCTCACCTATCTGTTGCTTTCGGTACAGCGCCGCACACGACCGCTCCGGCGGCAACGCACGCAACTGTACCGGCTACTCGAATTTATCGGCCGATGGTCCATGCTCGACATCTATGTCGTCACCCTGCTGTCCGCACTGGTCCAACTACAGGGGCTGGCGACTATCCTGCCCAAATCCGGCGCCATGGCCTTTGGGGCAGTAGTCGTTCTGACGATGCTCGCGGCCATGAACTTTGACCCCCGCCTGATCTGGGATGAAGCCCCCCCCTGAATGAACCTCACTGAAGATCCAACGTGCCAAACCACTCAAAACGCCTACTGACCCATGCCTGAATTACCCCCCCTCAACGAACTGCCCGAAGCGCTGGCCATACCTCCTGAGAATCGGTCCGTCCAGTGGGTATGGATCATTCCCTTGTTGGCCGTCTGCCTGAGTGCCTGGGTAGGCATCAAAGCACTTTTGCAGAGCGGCCCTACCGTGACCATCAGTTTTCTGACGGCCGAGGGTCTTGAAGCAGGCAAAACCAAAATTCGCTACAAGGATGTTGATATTGGCGAGGTCACGGCCATAGCCATCTCCGAGGACCGTAGCAAGATCCTGGTGACGGCGACTTTCAAGAGAGAATCTGAGGCTTTTCTGGTCAAGGACACGCGTTTCTGGGTCGTACGTCCCCGATTTTCAGGTGGCCAGATGTCAGGATTCGGCACATTGTTATCCGGTGCCTACATCGCAATTGATATTGGAAAATCCACCGTTAGCAAGTATGAATTCACCGGACTGGAAGTCGCTCCCATTCTGACGGACAACCTGCCGGGTCGGCAATTCATGCTGGAAGCTCAGGACATGGGTTCACTGGACATCGGCTCACCGATCTATTTCCGGCATATCCACGTAGGCGAAGTCATTGCCCATGAACTTGACCCCAATGGCAAGGACGTCCACATTCATGTGTTTATTCATGCCCCCTATGACCAGTATGTCTACACATCCACCCGATTCTGGAATGCCAGTGGGTTCGACGTGACACTCGACAGCAATGGCCTGCGACTCGAAACCCAATCGGTCTCGGCCATACTGTCCGGCGGGGTCGCCTTCGAAACGCCCCCCACTCAGAGCGAAGCCGACCGTGCGGGTGCGGGCAGCACTTTTTCGCTGCACAGGGACCGCGCGACCGCGTTGAAATCCATGAATAGCGAACCTGAGATCTTCGTCATGCAATTCGGGGAATCGCTCCGCGGGCTCACGCCGGGTGCGCCCGTGGAATTCAGGGGATTGCCCATCGGCGAGGTGCAATCCGTCGACGTAACCTATGACAAAACCCGCAAGATTTTCGAATTTCCGGTCCATGTCGCCATTTTCAGGGAGCACCTGGACATGCACGATCATGACGGCAACCCCGTTCCGATGGACAGCAGTAAACGTTTTGAACTACTCGAAACACTGATCGCGCAGGGCTTTAGAGCTCAACTACGTCCAGGCAGCTTGTTGACGGGCCAACTCTATATTGCGCTGGACTTTTTCCCCGATGCCCCGGCTGTCACCACCAACTGGGAAAAGCGGCCCCTGCAACTGCCTACCGTGCCGGGAACAGTCGAGGAGTTACAACAGTCTGCCGCCAAAATCATGCGCAAGATCGACAAAGTCCCGCTCGAAACCATCGGCAACAAGACCGGTGAAGCCCTCTCCAGTCTCAACAGCGCGGCACTGTCGCTCAACCATCTGATCAAACGGCTTGATGCCGAGGTCGCACCCGAGTCAACCGCTGCAATGGCCGAAATTCGCAAGACGCTCATCAGCATCCAGAACAGCCTCGCAGTGGATTCACCTCTGCAACAGGACCTGCGCCAGACGCTGAAAGAAACCACTCGCACCGCCCAGTCTATCCGCTCCCTGGCCGACACCCTCGATCAGGAACCAGAATCACTCCTCCGCGGCAA
This sequence comes from Methylococcaceae bacterium, assembly GCA_044378425.1. Lineage (GTDB taxonomy): Bacteria > Pseudomonadota > Gammaproteobacteria > Methylococcales > Methylococcaceae > UBA6136. The sequence goes on along the minus strand of JBILXN010000054.1, from coordinate 53 downwards.
AACCGGTGACTCGCCATGAAGACGATACGTTTCAGCCTGCTGCTACTGTCATG
>JBILXN010000111.1:0-7958 GCA_044378425.1 Methylococcaceae bacterium | reverse complement strand
TCGCTCAAAAGCGCTGTGATCGCTTATGAACCGGTTTGGGCGATTGGAACAGGACTCACTGCCACTACCGAACAAGCTCAGGAAGTGCACGCCTACATACGGTCAAGGGTTGCAGCACTGAACCCAGAAGTCGCCAGCGGGTTACAGATTCTTTATGGTGGCAGCATGAAACCCGACAATGCTGCGGGCCTGATGAGTCAACAGGACGTCGATGGTGGACTCATTGGTGGCGCCGCGTTGGACGCCAACTCTTTCCTGGCAATCTGTATAGCCTCGTAATTGGAAATTTTATGTATCAGGCAATAATAGTCGTTCACGTTCTGGTCGCTCTCGCTATTGTCGGGTTGATCATGCTTCAACAAGGCCGTGGGGCCGATGCAGGTGCCGGGTTTGGTGGCGCGTCCAACTCGGTATTCGGCGCGAGGGGGGCGTCATCATTTTTGTCCCGAACCACCGCTATTCTGGCAGCCACTTTTTTTACGACCAGTTTGGCCCTTGCCTACTTGGCCACCAAACAGGATAATACCGCTCCTGACATCATGGACGCTCCGCAAACTGCAGAGCCGGCTCAACGGGACCTTCCACCGGTTGCTGTGCAGCCACCAGCAGTACCTAAAACAGACATACCCGTAGCGCCAAAAGCGGACGAAAGCAAACCCGCAAACTGACAGCTTCAAAATAAAATAGCCGATGTGGTGAAATTGGTAGACACGCCATCTTGAGGGGGTGGTGACGCAAGTCGTGTCGGTTCAAATCCGACCATCGGCACCAAATAACAAAACCCGCCAGCCATAAGGCACTGCGGGTTTTTTTACGTCAGCAGCATCTACTTTGCCATCGATGAGGAATTATCGTTTTATTCCTCCTGTTCTTCCCCCATAAAGTCCCAGACAAATTGTGGCTCATCCTTGCCGGTCAGCCTGTCAATAAGGTCCTTTGCCCATCCATGCCCCTGAAGCGCTGCCTTTTTGAGCCATTTCATGGCCAGTTTGTCATCTTTTGGAACGCCCTTACCATTGGCATAGATCTGTCCGAGAGCAAATTGAGCCTCCGAAACAGACTGTTCAGCTGCGCGCTCATACCAGACTTTGGCCTTTACGAAATCCTGATCGACGCCACGGCCCAACATGTACATCCGAGCGATCTGATACTGCGCGTCAGCAATCCCCCGTTCGGCCGCCTTGCCTAACCACAGGAACGCACGTTCATCCTGGTTGCCACTGCCCTCCCCGCGTGCATACATCGCACCAAGGGCATACTGGGCCGGAAGAAAGTCCAGTTGGGCGGCTTTCTCAAACCAACTCATAGCCAATGCGGCGTCCCTGCCAACACCGGCACCCGACTGATACAGGTCGCCCAATAGATAGGCGGCATGGGGCACTCCCTGCTCTGCGGCCTTGAGAAACCACTCTCTGGCCTTACCGGCATCCTTGGGGACGCCTTCTCCCTTGAAAATCTGCAGACCTAATTGATATTGCGCCTCGGCCACACCCGACTGTGCCGCCGCAGTCAGCCACGGCATGGCGGCCTGCACACTCTTGCTGACGCCCTCCCCCTTCAACAAAAGGGTAGCAAGCTCGTACTGTGCTTCCCCAAGCCCTTGATTCGCGGACTGGGTCAACCAGGCAGCCGCCAGCACAGGATCTTTATCAACACCCAGCCCATAACGGTAGATCACCCCCAGTTGAAACTGTGCTTCCGGTTGCCCCAGCGTTGCCGATTTTTGCAACCAGTGAACCGCCTTCGGCATGTCGCTAGCAACGCCATCACCGAACAGGAACATTAAGCCTATCTCAAGCTGTGCATCTCGCTCCCCCTGATCAGCCGCTTTGGAATACCACTCCAGGGCTTGGGCCGGGTCACGCTTGAATGGCGCCGTACCCTCACGAAAGGCGTTGCCCAGGAATAACTGATCCTCCACCACACCCAGACGCGCTTTCAGGATATGAAATTGGCCCGAGTTAGCCGAAGGGGCCAGTACAAACACGGCGATGGCAACGCAGCTACTCAGGACTAATGCGAGAAAAAAACTTTTGGTCATCGGGTAGTCAATGAAAAAAGGGATTACCTGATTGGCAGGACATACAAAGGCGATGCGAATGACATCGTCGTCGGAACTAAACGGTGACACAATTCGGTCGGCGTTCAATAATACCCGCCAACCTCCAAATCTTGGCAACCTGTCACGAATGTGCAAACACCTTCGGCGTGCTGTGAAAAAAACTAAAGTCGACCTCGGATCCACGGGCATACTCCTTCGGCTGACCTTCATCTGCCTTGCCATGATCTGGCTGCCTGGCTGCACATATAAAGTGGGTCCTGACTACACTACACCGGAAACACAAGCTCTGCCCGAGTGGCTGGAAAAGGCTGATCCACACCTGAAAACATCGCCGGATGATCTCAAAAGCTGGTGGCGGGTATTCAAGGATCCCGTACTGGACCGGCTGATCGAAAAAGCGTACGCCCAAAATATACCGCTTAAGGTTGCCGGCGTTCGTATTCTGGAATCCAGAGCCGAGCTTGGCGTCGCGATCGGTGACCTTTACCCACAAAAACAGGGTTTTGAAGGACAGCTTGAAAACCTCGACATCCCTTTACTCAGAAAATTGGGCAGTGGCCTCGGCAACTCTCTCTGGTACAGCCGCATCGGCGTCATGGCGAACTGGGAGATCGACGTCTGGGGGAAATTCCGGCGGGCCATTGAATCAGCTGACGCACAACTACTGGCCACAGTCGCAGCCTATGACAACACGCTCGTGTCATTGATAGCGGATGTCGGAACAGTGTACGTCCAGATCAGAACACTGGAAAAACGCCTGCAGATCGCCAATCAAAACGTCAAGTTTCAATCCGAAAGCCTGCGAATCGCCACGGCCAAATTTAGAGGCGGCTCCAGTACCCAGCGCGACGTCGAACAGGCCAAGACCGTACTGAACGGGACAATGGCGACCATTCCCACGCTTCAAAGCCAGTTGCGACAATCCCAAAACGCCCTGAGCCTCTTGCTTGGCGTCCCCCCCAGCACATTCAAAAACCAACTGGGGCCACCCGCCCAGGAAGGCCAGATTCCGGCCCCGCCCGTACAGGTTGCCGTGGGCATTCCGGCCGAGCTCTTGCGACGTCGCCCCGATATACGGGAAGCTGAACTCAATGCCGCCGCACAATCGGCCCGGATTGGCATCGCCAAGGCCAACCTCTATCCCGCTTTCTCGCTCAGCGGCAGTTTTGGATTTGTATCGACCAATGCGACCGGCAGCAGTTTGGGTGACCTTTTCAGTTGGGGGCAGCATTTTTACCGGTTTGGGCCATCAGTTCAGTGGAACCTGTTCAACTTTGGTCAGATCACCAACCAGGTCAGAGCACAGGATGCCCGCTTTGAAGAACTGCTGCTGCAATATCAGAACACCGTCCTGAGTGCACAAAAAGAGGCCGAGGACTCCCTCATCGGTTTCTTGATGACCCAGAAAGCAGCCGAATATCTGGCTGAAAGTACCTTGGCCGCCCAGCGCTCGCTCAATCTTGCGATGCTGCAATACAGTGAGGGTATTGCCGACTTCACCACCGTGCTGACCGCTGAACAGGATCTTCTGAAGCAGCAGGACAGCTTTGCCCAAACGCTGGGGTCCATATCTACCAACCTTGTCGGGGTCTACCGCACGCTAGGTGGCGGCTGGGAACTACGGGAGGGGAAGGAATTTGTCCCAGAGCCCATCAAGCAGGCCATGGATAACCGAACCAACTGGGGCGATCTGCTGGCTCCGGCGCCGATCCCCAATGAACGGCCAAGCAGTCTGATAAGGCTGCCAGAATGGTAAGCAACGAACCCCGAAATACCGATATGCCTTCACGCCTCATGAAAATGCCCAATACTGCCCTGAACTTCCAGGCTGGCCTCGCCGCGTTGTCGATGCTGATGGTACTAGCAGGATGTAAACAACCGAACACCTACGTCCCTCCCCCACCACCGCCAGTCGTCGTGAGCCATCCGGTTATGGGTACTGTCACTCCCTATCTGTCATTTACCGGCAATACCCAGGCTTATAAAACGGTTGAACTGAAAGCCCGGGTCGAAGGCTTCCTCGAAAAGGTGCTATTCCGCGAGGGCGACATCGTCAAGCAAGGGCAATTGCTGTTCCAGATTCAGCATGACACCTATGAGGCCAAGCTACAGCAGGCCGAGGCGCAAGTCCTGGCCGACAAAGCCAAACTTCGGCACGCCGAAACCGAGTTGGCGCGTTTCTCCGGCTTGCTCCGGGAAAATGCCGCACCGCAAACGGAGGTGGATCGCTGGCGCTTCGAACGTGACTCAGCCAGCGCCGGCCAATTGTCCTCGGAAGCTGACGTCAAACTCGCCAAACTGAACCTCAGCTATACCCGGGTGACCGCGCCCTTCAACGGAATTGCGGGACGGCGACTGAGCGATCCTGGTAATCTGGTTGGCGCCGGAGAGAAAACGGTGCTGGCCGAAATCAATCAGGTTGATCCGCTCTATGCCTATTTCACCATCAGCGAACATGACCTGCTCAAGGTAGGCCAGCGGACTATGGATGCCGACGGCAGCAGCGGGCGGGTACCGCAGATTCCCATCTACATGGGACTTGCCAACGAGGAGGGTCACCCGCACAAGGGGACACTGGATTTTGCCGGCATCCGGGTCGATAACACCACCGGGACGCTCCTGTTAAGGGCGATTTTCCCCAACCCTGATTACAAGATCATGCCCGGCCTGTATGCCCGCTTGAGAGCCGCAGTCGCCATACCCGTTTCCGAGTTGCTGGTTCCCGAAGACGTGATCGGCTTCGATCAACAGGGCAGTTACGTCCTGGTTGTTGATGAGCAGAACATCGTGCAGCGTCGATCTGTGACTCAAGGCACCCGTAACGGCAAAAGCGTGGCGATTACCGACGGGATCACCGAAAACGACTGGGTTATCGTGAACGGCTTACTAAGCGCCATACCCGGCAAACCGGTGACACCCAAACGGGAGGTACTGACAGAAACAGGTAATCACCCGGCATCGACAGTCACCACCTCAAAAGGAGCCGGCGCCCCATGATCTCGAAATTTTTTATCGAGCGTCCGGTATTTGCCAACGTCATTGCGATTGTCACCATCATTCTAGGGGCCGTCTGCCTTTATAACCTGCCGGTGGCGCAATATCCGGCCATCGTACCGCCCACCATTCAGGTCACCACCCGCTATCCTGGCGCCAGCGCCGAAATCATTGCCCGCACGGTCGGCATTCCCATCGAGCAGGCCGTCAATGGCGTTGAGAATTCCCTTTACCTGTCCTCTACCAGTGGTAGTGACGGCAGCTACGCCCTGACGATTACCTTTAAGGTCGGCAGTGACCTGAATACAGGCTTATCACTGGTTCAAAACATGGTGAACAGCGCCCTGGCTCAGCTACCTGATGTCGTACAAAAACAGGGCATCACGGTCAGAAAGGTGTCCACCAATATTCTCCAGGTGGTCAGCCTCTATTCGGATGATGAACGCTTCGACGAAACCTATCTCTCAAACTATGCCATCATCAATCTTCAGTACCCGTTAGGACGGATACCCGGCATAGGACAGGTTAAAACCCTTGGGGCAGGCTCGTATAGCATGCGTATCTGGCTCAATCCCGAGCGGATGAAATACTACGGCCTGACCACCAAGGATGTGGTCGGCGCGATACAGCAGCAAAACGTCGAAGTCGTCGCTGGCACCCTCGGGGGACCGCCGGTCCCGGCCGACCAGGCCATGCAGTTCACCATCAATGCCCTCGGCCGGCTGTCCGAAGTCGCCGAATTTGAAAACATCACCATCAAATCCAGCCGCGACACCGACAGCGGAGCTCCGGCAAAAATTGTCCGGGTCAAGGACTTGGCCCGGGTCGAACTCAGTCAGCAAACTTACACCAACTTCGCCAAAATCAACGGTCACAAATCGACCCAGATCATCGCCTACGCCCTCCCGGGTGCCAACGCCATTGAGGTCGGCGATCAGATCCGCAGTCTGATGGAAAAAATGAGCCGGGATTTTCCCGAAGGGCTCAAATACGCCATCCTCTACGACACCACCCAATTCATCAAACAATCGATACACGCGGTCTACGAAACGCTTTGGGAAGCCGGCGTACTGGTGCTGATCGTCATCATGGTGTTCCTGCAGAACTGGCGGGCAACCCTGGTCCCAGCCACCACCGTACCCGTCACCATCATCGGTGCGTTTGGCGCCATGGCCATGCTGGGGTTCACGGTCAATCTTATGACCCTGTTTGCGCTGATTCTGGCCATCGGCATCGTGGTTGATGATGCCATCGTTATCGTCGAAAACGCCTCGCACTACATCGAAAAGGGACTGACACCCAAGGATGCCGCCATCAAGGCCATGCAGGAGATGACCGGGCCGGTTCTTGGCATCACCATGGTACTGATCGCAGTCTTTCTACCCTCGGCGTTTTTGCCGGGTATTGTCGGCCAGTTATTCCGTCAGTTTGCCCTCGTCATTGCGGCAACCGCCATCATTAGTGCCATCAATGCCATAACCCTCAAACCGGCACAATGTGCGATGTATCTCAAGCCCCTGCCTGCAGATTACACACCCAACGCATTCTACCGGGGGTTCAATAAAATCTATGGCTCGGTTGAGGCGGCCTATACCCGTCTGGTGCGGTGGATGGTCCAACGCACCACCGGCATGGCGATTTTGTTTTTTGCCATCATCGCCGTCGGTGCGGGTCTGTTTGCAAGCCATCCGACCGGCTTTCTGCCGATTGAGGATCAGGGCTACTGCATCATCGTCACCCGCCTGCCCGACGGCGCCGCACAGCCACGGGTCAGGGAAGTCTCGGCCAAAGTCGATGACATTCTCAAAAAGACTCCCGGCATCAGTTCATGGGTAGTGCTGGGCGGGCTGTCAGTGCTCGATTCGGCCAATCTGTCCAATGCCGTTGCGACCTTTGCCATATATGACGACTGGACCAAACGCGGCGACACGCTTGACCAAGCCCATATCATCGCCAATCTTAAAAAGAGCCTTGAAGATATACCTGAAGCAAAGTTTGCGGTGTTACCGCCGCCGCCCATTCAAGGTCTGGGTGCCAGTGGCGGGTTGCAGTTGATGGTGGAGGACAGACGGGGGCAGGACCTCGCCCAACTCGAAAAGGCCGTGCAGGAACTGGTGCGGATAGGCCGCACCCAATCGAGCCTCAGTTTCATGGCGACCACCTTCAGCAACAGAAGCCCACAGTTATTCCTCGACGTCGATCGCACCAAAGTCCAGTCGCTGGAAATCCCCCTCAAGAACGTATTCGATACCCTTCAGGGTTACCTGGGGTCTACCTATATCAACCTGTTCAACAAGTTCAACCAGTCCTATCAGGTCTATGTCGAGGCCGATGCGCCGTTCCGGTTACAGGTCGAAGATATTCAGAACCAATACGTCAAGAATAGCCGGGAAGAAATGGTCCCACTGGGAACCTTGATGACCGTCAATAACAAACTCGGTACCGAACTGGTGACCCGCTACAACCTCTACCCGGCCGCATCCGTGATTGCTGCCCCCGCCCCTACCTCCAGTGGCGGTCAGGCGATCTCTCTCGTTGAGCAGATCGCCACCAATTCATTACCCGCAGGGACCGGGTTCGAGTGGACCGCCATCGCCTACCAGCAAAAACAGATCGGCAATCAGGCTTATCTGATCTATGGACTCTCCGTTTTGATGGTTTTTCTGGTGCTGGCCGCACAGTATGAAAGCTGGGCCAGTCCCCTCGCGGTCATTCTGGTCGTTCCGATGGCACTGGTCGGGATAGTGCTGGCGCTGATCGTGCGGGGGCTGGACAGCAATCTTTACACCCAGGTGGGGCTGGTACTCATGATCGCGCTCGCCAGCAAAAATGCCATTCTGGTGGTGGAGTTCGCGCGGGAGTTGCGAGCAGATGGCATGACCATTATTGATGCCGCTGTCGA
>JBILXN010000110.1:0-8110 GCA_044378425.1 Methylococcaceae bacterium | reverse complement strand
CAGATACAGCCCTTCCAGCGCTGTGTTTGCCGCCGGGTTGATGTGCGTTACGACTTCAAGTTCGAACGGCTGGTCGTTAATGTCATTGATGACCAGCATTTCAGTCGTCTGGCTGTAGCGGTCAGCTGCAACAACGTGGCCGTCTATTTTGAGTGAATGCAGGCTCAAGGCCTCTCCATCCAGCGCCAGGGCGGAAGTCGTCCTGTTGGACGCCGGGTTCCTCCGCAGTGCAAGCTTGGCGGTAACCCGAGTCGTATTTTCTTCCAGTTCAATGTAGAGATCGACCGTGTCGACCAGAAAGTCCGGCGGGGTGTAATCCTTGAGCAGAATGGCTTTGGGTGTGGCTTCTCGCATGGTGGGGTCTCGTTGGGCCGTGTTGGCAGATAGAGGCCGGTGGCGGCTCTCTTGCGGCGCGCTGATCCGGTGGGCGTGCGACAGAATAACAAGGCTGTGCTGCTACCGTCCAAAGCGATTTCGCTGTAGCCAATGCAGGCGTCATCAATCGAAACAAGCGGCTGTGGAGCCAAAGGGCGCTGCCGCGTATAATGCAACGTTTTTACTGTACTGCACGCTGTCTCTTGCAGACAGTAGCCCCTAAAGAGTTGTTCTAGCCGAATGAGTTCCTTCGCCAAAGAGATCATCCCGGTCAATCTTGAGGATGAGATGAAACAGTCCTACCTCGATTACGCGATGAGTGTGATCGTGGGTCGTGCACTGCCCGATGTTCGGGATGGATTGAAGCCGGTACACCGCAGGGTGCTGTTCGCCATGCACGAATTGGGGAACGACTGGAACAAGCCCTACAAAAAATCTGCCCGTGTGGTCGGTGATGTGATCGGTAAATATCATCCCCATGGCGATTCCGCCGTATACGACACGATCGTCCGCATGGCTCAGCCTTTCTCGCTGAGATACATGTTGATTGATGGTCAGGGTAATTTCGGCTCGGTCGATGGGGACCCGCCTGCTGCAATGCGTTACACCGAAGTGCGCATGGCGCGTATCGCTCACGAACTGCTGGCAGATTTGGAAAAAGATACCGTCGACTTCACGCCCAACTACGACGAATCCGAAAAAGAACCGTCGGTGCTGCCGACCCGTGTGCCCAACCTGCTGGTCAACGGCTCCGCCGGCATAGCGGTTGGTATGGCGACCAACATTCCGCCGCACAATCTGACCGAGGTCATTGAGGCCTGCCTGCTGCTGATTACCAATCCCGATGCCAGCATCGAAGATCTCATGGCCTGTATCCCGGGTCCTGATTTTCCGACGGCGGCCATCATTAACGGTGCTAGCGGCATCCGTGAGGCCTACCTGACCGGTCGTGGTCGTATCTATCTGCGAGCCAAATGCGAGTTCGAAGAAGACTGTGGCCGGACTAGCATCATCGTCAATGAGCTGCCTTACCAAGTAAACAAGGCCCGACTGATGGAGAAGATTGCCGAGTTGGCCAAGGAGGGCAAACTGGAAGGTATTTCTGGTTTGCGCGACGAGTCCGACAAGGACGGTATGCGCATGGTGATCGAGCTCAAGCGGGGTGAGATGCCCGAGGTGGTGCTGAATAACCTGTATCAGCAGACCGCGATGCAAAACGTCTTCGGCATCAATATGGTCGCCTTGATTGATGGCCGCCCGCGCTGCCTCAACCTAAAGGAAATCATAGCCGCCTTTATTGATCATCGCCGTGAAGTTGTCACACGACGAACGCTGTTCGAGTTACGCAAGGCCCGCGACCGGGCTCATATCCTCGAAGGACTGGCGGTGGCGCTGGCCAACATTGATGAAGTCATTGAACTGATCAAAAGTTCGCCCAGCCCCGCCGTTGCCAGGGAGCGCTTGCTGGAGCGCCACTGGCGGCCCGGTGTGGTATCCGACCTGCTGGCGCGAGCCGAGGATGCCGCCCGCTCCCGTCCCGAGACCCTGGGTCCGGGCTTTGGTCTTTCAGAATTGGGTTATCGGTTGTCGACCGAACAGGCTCAGGCGATTCTCGATCTGCGCCTGCATCGTCTGACCGGTCTGGAGCAGGACAAGATCATCGCCGAGTACCGAGAAATTCTGGCTCGCATCGACGAACTGATGGCGATACTGGGTAGCGATGTGCGGCTGATGGAGGTTATTCGCGATGAGTTGATCGCCATCCGTGACCAGTTTAGCGATGAGCGGCGCACACGCATTGTTGCGGATTATCTGGATTTGTCGCGGGCTGACCTGATCACCGAAGAAGATATGGTGGTGACGGTTTCGCATGAGGGTTACGTCAAGTCTCAGCCACTTAGCGCCTATCGGGCACAGCGTCGAGGGGGGCGAGGCAAGGCCGCAACCACGATGAAGCAGGAGGATTACATTGACAAGCTGATCGTGGCCAACACCCACGACACCATTCTCTGTTTCTCCAGCGTCGGCAAGGTTTACTGGCTGAAGGTCTATGAGTTACCTGTCGCTAGCCGTGTGGCGCGTGGCAAGCCGTTTGTCAATCTGTTGCCGTTGGAATCGGGCGAAAACATCAATGCCATTCTACCCATCCGGGAGTTCGATGACGGCCATTATGTTTTCATGGCGACAGCCTCCGGCATCGTCAAGAAAGTGGCTTTGAAGGAATTCGAACGGCCACGCTCATCCGGCAAGATTGCCCTGGATCTACGGCAGGATGACCGTCTGGTGAATGTCGCGGTCACCGATGGTCAGCAGCATGTGATGCTGTTCAGCAATTCGGGCAAGGCGGTTTGCTTCCACGAAGACGAAGTCCGGGTGATGGGGCGCGGTGCCACCGGCGTACGGGGCATGACCTTGCAGGAGGGGCAGGAAATCATCGCCCTGATTATCGGCACCGAGGGTTCGGTGCTCAATGTGACTGAAAACGGCTTTGGCAAGCGGACCGCCATCAGCGGTTTCCCCCGCCACCGTCGTGGCGGCCAGGGTGTCATCACCATGCAGACCAATGAACGCAATGGTGGTGTAGTCGGCGCCGTCCTGGTCCAGGATAACGATGAACTGATGTTGATTACCGATGCCGGAACGCTGGTGCGCACCCGCGTCGAGGAAATCCGTGAACTGGGCAGGAATACGCAGGGCGTCATGGTGATCCGTCTCAGTCCCGGCGAAAAGGTAGTGGGCGTCGACCGTATCCCCATGCTGGAGGGTGAGGACGATGAATCCAGTGAATACGACAATGATGAACAAGCAGAAGGAGTTTCTGATGACAAGGATTTATAACTTCAGCGCCGGCCCGTCCATGCTGCCGACATCGGTTCTGGAGCAGGCCCGCGACGAATTGTGCGAATGGCATTCTACCGGTATGTCGGTGATGGAAATGAGTCATCGCAGCAAAGATTATGTTGGCATTGCCGAACAGGCTGAGGCCAGTTTCAGGGCTCTGCTCGCAGTTCCAGACAGTTACAAAGTATTGTTTTTACAGGGAGGTGCGACCGGCCAGTTTGCTGCCGTACCGATGAACCTGTTGCGTGGCAAAACCACGGTCAACTACGTCAATACCGGTATCTGGTCCAAGAAAGCCATCAGCGAAGCCAAGACCTATGCCAAGGTAAGCATTGCGGCGTCTGCCGAAGCCACCCAATTTAGTGACATACCGGACCGCAGCACATGGGAGGTTGATCCCTCTGCTGCCTATTTGCATTACACCTCCAATGAAACCATCGGGGGAGTTGAGTTTCATCATATTCCTGATGCTGGCGGTCTGCCGCTGGTATCGGACATGTCATCCAACATCCTGTCCCGTCCGATTGACATCAGTCGTTTTGGGCTGATTTATGCCGGTGCCCAGAAAAATATGGGACCCGCCGGTATCACTGTGGTCATTGTGCGAGATGATCTGATCGGCGAGACGCTGAAGGGAACCCCTTCTATATTTGATTACAAGGTACAGGCCGATAACGGTTCCATGCTGAATACACCGCCCACCTACAACTGGTATCTACTGGGTCTGGTATTGTCCTGGGTGCAGGCCCAAGGGGGGCTGGATGCAATGGATGCCCATAATGACCGCAAGGCTGGCAAGCTTTACGGCGCGATTGATGCCTCCGATTTCTATTCGAACCCGGTAGCACCCGCCTGCCGTTCCCGCATGAACGTGCCGTTTCGTATCGCCAACACCGATCTCGAAAAAACATTCCTGGCGGAAGCAAGGGCTGTGGGCTTGGTCAATCTCGAAGGCCATCGTTCAGTCGGAGGCTTCCGCGCCAGTATCTATAACGCCATGCCCGAAGCGGGTGTGGATGCCCTGATCGCCTTCATGAGCGAATTTGAGCGTAAATACGGATAAAACCATGTTCAAAGTTCTGACATACAACAATATTTCTGCCGTAGGCCTCGACAAGTTTCCCCGCGATTTATACGAAGTCGCCTCAGAAATCCAGAATCCCGATGCGGTGATGCTGCGGTCGTTTGATCTGCATGGGGTGGCGATTCCCGAAACGCTGAAGGTGGTTGGTCGCGCCGGGGCGGGCGTCAACAATATTCCGGTGGCCGAATACTCCAAACGCGGTATTCCGGTATTCAATGCGCCGGGCGCCAATGCTAACGCCGTCAAGGAACTGGTCATTGCCGGAATGCTGCTGGCGGCCCGCAATATCTGCGGTGCCTGGGATTACGCGCGGAGGCTTGAGGGTGATGACCACGCATTGCACAGCCTGGTCGAAAAAGGCAAGAAGCAGTACGCAGGTTTCGAACTGACCGGCAAGACACTGGCCGTGCTGGGACTGGGTGCCATCGGCGTCAAGGTCGCCAACGCGGCGATTGACCTCGGCATGAATGTGATTGGATTCGATCCCCAGTTGACCGTTGAAAGCGCTTGGCAATTGGCGTCATCGGCTACTCGGGCGGCCAGCATTGATGACCTCATCGCCCGCGCTGACATGATCACCCTGCATGTGCCTCTGAATGATCATACCCGGCACATCATCAATACCGCGCGCCTGGATGTCATGAAGAAAGGCGCGATTCTGCTCAATTTCTCACGCGACAAGGTGGTGGATGAGGCGGCAGTGATTGCCGCGCTTGAAGCGGGTCAGTTAGGTGGCTATGTCTGCGATTTCCCGAGTCGGGCGTTGCTGGCACAGCCGAAGGTGGTTGCCCTGCCGCATCTTGGCGCCTCTACCGGCGAAGCCGAAGACAACTGTGCCGCGATGGTGGCTGACCAAATTCGGGATTACCTTGAAAACGGCAATATCCGTAATGCCGTCAATCTGCCGGAAGTCGTTATGCCCCGGACTGAAGGAGGCCGTCTGGCGGTGGTCAATGAAAATGTCCCCAATATGGTTGGGCAGATTTCCAGCACCCTCGCCGAAGCCAATTTGAATATCCTTGATTTGGTCAATAAGTCACGCGGTGATCTTGCCTACACCTTGCTGGACGTGAATGCCGCCATACCGGAAGCGACCGTTCAGCGCTTGAGGGCCATCGCCGGCGTCCTGTCTGCCCGGGTTGTCTGATACGGTCATGGCGAACGCGACAGACAGGCAGGCCGGGCAGACCCAGCAATTGGCGGGCATTCGTGGTGAAATTGATGCCATCGACGACCAGTTACTGAACTTGCTCAACCGTCGCGCCAACTGTGCCCAGCAGGTGGCGGAAATCAAGATGGCGGCGGGCGAAGTTGACTGCTTCCACAGGCCCGAGCGGGAAGTCGAAGTGATGCGGCGGATGATGGATAAAAATCCGGGGCCACTCAGTCGCGAAACGGTAGGTCGTTTCTTTCGCGAACTGATGTCTGAATGTCTGGCGCTGGAAAAGCCTCTGGGCGTCGCCTTTCTGGGTCCTGAAGGCACGTTTACTCAACAGGCCGCCTACAAGCACTTCGGTCATGCCATTTGTGCGACACCCCTGCCCGCCATTGACGAGGTTTTCCGCGCGGTGGAAAGTGGCGCGTGCCAGTATGGCGTGGTACCCATTGAGAATTCGACTGAGGGTGTTATTACCCATACTCTGGACATTTTCCTGCACTCACCGCTGCTGATTGCCGGGGAGGTGAGTTTGCGGATTCATCACAACCTGATGTCCATGGCGCTTTCATTGAAAGAGATCAGTGGCATTTACTCCCATCAACAATCTCTGGCTCAGTGCCGTGAATGGCTGGACCGCTTCCTACCCGATGTGCCACGTTTGCCGCTGAGCAGCAATGCCGAAGCTGCACGGATGGCCGCCCAGCACCCCGGCAGCGCTGCGATAGCGGGCGAGGTTGCCGCCGAGTTGTATGGTCTACAAATACTTGAACGCAACATAGAAGATGAACCGGACAATACCACCCGTTTTCTGGTGATCGGCCGCAATCCTGTAGGTCCCACGGGTGGTGACAAAACCTCGTTGTTGCTGGCAATACAGAATGATCCGGGGGCCCTGCATGGCGTGCTCGAACCATTTGCCCGCCACGGCATCAGCATGAGCAAGATCGAATCGCGGCCATCGCGGCGCGCGGCATGGGATTATGTATTCTTTGTCGATGTCGAAGGTCATCGTGATGAAGCACCGGTCGCGGCAGCGCTGGCTGAACTGGCCGAGCATGTCACCATGCTGAAGATTCTGGGCTCCTATCCCCGGGCCTTTGCCTGACACCTGATTTACTGAGCGATATCCCATGCAGCCACACGATTTAGCCGTTCCCGGAGTTCGCCTTCTGACGCCCTATATCCCGGGTAAGCCGATTGGCGAGCTGGAGCGTGAATTGGGTATCAGCAACATCATCAAGCTTGCATCCAATGAAAACCCACTCGGGCCCAGTCCGAAGGCACTGGAGGCTATGGCGAGATTGTTGCCCGAACTGCATCTTTATCCGGACGGCAGTGGCTTTGAGTTACGTTCGGCCCTGGCTAAAAAGCTCGGAGTGGAGGCAAATCAGATCACACTCGGTAATGGTTCGAACGATGTGCTGGAACTGGTGGCCCGCGCCTTTCTGGCCCCGGGCCTCGACGCACTCCATTCACAGCATGCCTTTGCCGTCTATCCGATAGTGACCCAAGCCGCTGGGGCCCGTGCAATTGTGACTGCTGCCCATGATGGCCGTCATGGGCCTCGTTATGGGCATGATCTGGCCGCCATGGCAGCGGCCATCTCCGCGACAACCCGGGTGGTGTTCATCGCCAATCCGAACAACCCGACCGGAACCTACCTCGGCAAGGACGAACTTGCGGCTTTTCTCGGTGGACTGCCGAAACACGTGCTGGTGGTGGTCGATGAGGCTTATTTCGAGTACGTCAGTGCGGTGAATTACCCCAATGCCCTCGACTGGCTGGCAGACCATCCCAACCTGATTGTTACGCGAACTTTTTCCAAAGCCTATGGGCTAGCCGGTGTCCGGGTTGGTTACGCAGTATCCAGTGCGGCGGTGGCTGACGTGTTAAACCGTGTTCGGCAACCCTTCAATGTTAATTTGCTGGCACTGGAAGCCGCTCGTGTTGCCTTGACCGATGACGATTATCTGCAGCGTTCAGTCAGCCTTAATCGAGCGGGTTTGCAGCAGTTGACTGATGGACTGGCCGCACGTGGTTTTGAATGGATACCCTCGGTCGGTAATTTCGTTACCTTTGATCTGAAACGGCCGGCCGGCCCTGTCTATGAGGCCCTGCTGCGGCAGGGTGTGATCGTGCGGCCGATTGCCAATTATGGCTTGCCGGATCACCTGAGGGTGACCATTGGCACGGCTGAGCAGAATCAAGCATTCCTGACGGCGCTTGATGACGTGTTGGCTGCATGAACCCGCCCAAAATCGTCGGCACGCTATGCGTCATCGGGGTGGGACTTATTGGCGGTTCACTCGCACTGGCCGCACGGCGTCGCGGTTTTGCGAACCGGGTGGTTGGCTACGATACCGATGCTAAAAATCTTGCCACGGCGCTGGCGCTCGGCCTGATTGATGTCGCAGGCGCAAACATCGCCGACGCTGCAGCCATGGCTGACATCGTGGTCATTGCCGCCCCAGTCGGCGCCATGCCAGCAATTTTTCGGGCGCTGCAGCCAGTCTGGTGCGAGGCGTGCATTTATACCGATACCGGCAGCACCAAGGCGGATGTAATTGCAGCGGCCGAGGCTGTATTCGGCCAACTGCCCGCCAACTTTGTGCCGGGTCATCCAGTAGCGGGAGCGGAGTGCTCAGGGGCTG
>JBILXN010000109.1:0-8144 GCA_044378425.1 Methylococcaceae bacterium | reverse complement strand
GCTCAGTTTTGTGTTTGGTAGATCCATCGTACTTGATTTTTGTTGTAAGTTTTTTCAGATCGAAAGATCAATCTGACATTCGTGTTCGGCTGCATCTCTCGATCATAGGCGATTCTGTTTGGAGCGCTCACTGCACTTCCGGTGAGCCTACAAACAGCTGGTTTCATGGTTTCAGTCGCGGTATTGTGCGGTTGCTATCAGTGAAGTTATCAAATGTTTTCATAATTTTGATTCTGCACTGAGATTCTTGTTTCATGCTCTTCATTTAGAGCAGCAAGGAAAACTCTGGTGTCACAACTATCGCATAGTCCTGCATTTTTACAGTCATTTCATGGACCCTTGGGTCGTCGTTTCATGCTCAGGGCCTCCCAATACGGTTGGAAGTTGATACTGTTATCAGCTACCGGAGATGTGGAAATTAGACAGTATGGTGGTACTGACGAAGATTATCTGGACGGCTTTGATGCGGGGCATAATTGGCTAGTAATGTGAGTATGTGGAGTAGCCTCATATTTGCCGCGTGCCAGCTTTGACGGATCAAACCATTCCCCTTTCAGTTTTCGGATCTATTGGGTAATGGCTCTTTTTTGCATGTCTTGCAGGTTGTGGGTGAACCTTGATAAAAAACCCATACAATATGTTCCATCGTATCGATCCTTATTAATCTGGAGTACAAAACATGTCCGAAGATTTGGCGTTCAGAATACAGTTGGGTGTTATCCTCCCCATGCTAAAGGAAAAACTTTCAGCCGATATCAGCGTGATTGTTGAGGAGGTTGTAAAGATTGTTAAGGCAGGTAACAGGGAAGGGGATGTGTTCGAAATGGAACCCGTCAAAGAGATGATCATGAAGGATATCGATATTTTCCTCACCGACTGCATACTCCCTGATATCGAAAAGAAGTATGCCCCACCGCCCGCCGTTGAGGCTGCCGAAGAATCTGCTGAGGCTGAGTAACATTGGCTGGGGGCTAGCCACTGTTTTTTTTGGCGGGTGACAGTCCTGGCCCCTTATCTACTTGCTCGTGGCTGACCCAAGCTTTAAAAGCAGGTCCCCACGAAAGCGGTCTGATCTCATGAATGAGCCGTGAAGAGCATCAAGTCTGTTCACGGTTCTACCGTCGTACATTTATTCGACTGTCTGCATCGCCTTAAGCAGAGCGTTTACCTCATTGAAATCGACGGGTTTGACCAGGTGGTGCGTAAACCCGGCTGCTTTGGTCCTCTCTCTGTCCGCATCCTGCCCCCACCCGGTCAAGGCGATCAAGGGTGTGGTTGCGAACTTTGGGATGTGCCGAATTCTCCGAGCAGTTTCCAGTCCATCCATAACAGGCATTCCAATGTCGAGTAGCACCACATGCGGGTCGAAAGTCTGCAGGCACTCCAGCGCCACCGTGCCGGCGTACACCACCTTTACACTGTAACCCAGTGAATTCAGGATCAGACCTAAACTGTCTGCAGCATCATGATTGTCGTCAACGATCAGGATACGTCTGGGTGCTATCGTTAGGGAGGCAATGTTTTCATGGATCGAATGGTCTTCCATTGTATTTTGGGCAAGCGGCAGTGTTACGATAAATTCGCTCCCTTGGCCGATCCCCTTACTCATCGCCTCGACCTTTCCGCCGTGTAGCTGGACCAGGCCACGAACCAGGGCAAGACCAATGCCCAGGCCACCTTCCGACCGTTGCAGCGTCCGATCTACCTGCGAAAAAAGATCAAACACCCGTGGCAACATTTCGACGGAAATGCCCTCGCCGGTATCCTTGATGCTGACTGCCACGCAATCGGCTGAGACGATCGCCGTCACGGTGATAGTGCCGCCCGGTTTGGTGTACTTGGCCGCGTTATTCAGTAGATTGCCGAAGATCTGCGAAAGTCTTACCGGATCGCCTTCCAACATGATGTTGTCGGTAGGTAACTCGATGTTGACGGTATGTGACGTAGTGTCCAGCAGCGGTTGACAGGTTTCTATGGCATGGTCGAAGACCGATGCCAGCGTGACCCGTTCCTTGCGCAATTCGACTTTTCCTCGTGTGATCCGCGAGACATCCAGCAGATCGTCTACCAGTCGGATAAGGTGATTCAGTTGCCGCTGCATCATTTCACGCAAGCGGCCAAACTCAGGGTTGGGATCGCCGCTCATTTTCATGATTTCCAGCGCATTGCGGATGGGCGCCAGGGGATTGCGGAGTTCGTGTGCCAGGGTCGCGAGAAACTCATCCTTTCGAATGGCTTCGCGCTTCAAATCTTCCTCGCGTTGATGGAGTTCGATCAGGTCAGCGGCGAAGCGTGACAAAATTTCGAGCAGACGGAGGGTGGAATCATCGGCATCACCCGGATAAGTCCAATAGGTGGAAATAATCCCCAGTATCTTGCCATTACGCGCGGCCAGGGGCGTGGATTGGACTGCTTGAATCTGCTTATCCGCGAGTGCAGTCAGTATAGGATCGTTCCGGTAGATGGAGCCTTCCAGATGATCCTTGACGACGATCTGCCGATTTTGTTGAAACAGTTCGGTATAGAGGGCTGAGGCTTCGCTCTGCTTGATGATCAAGTCCAGGCAGCTTTCTGGCAGATTGCGGTGAGCGACGATATGAAGTTCCTTTTGGGTTTCATCGACCAGCTGTAACAGGCTGAAATTTGCCTGCGTCAGTGTCATGGTGGCATCCAGAACCACATCCAGCAGGGTGCGCAAATCATGCTGACTTACCAGTTCTGCGTTTAGTTTGTGCAGCAGAGCCAGTCGCTGATTTTCAAGGTCGAGTCTTGATTTCAGTAAATGGCTTTCGGTGACATCTTCGATTACGACTACTCCGCCGGTAACGTGACCCATGCTATCCAGAATCGGTGCGCCCGAAGCTTGAGCAAACCACTGTTTGCCGCTGGGCAGAATAATTTCTAGCTCCATCGGCGCAATCACCTTGTTTTCAGCGATTGCGCGCTGAAGCGGAAGTTCGGCATCGCTAATGTTTCGGCCTTCGCAGCGGTAGGTAATCTGCCGACCATAGGCCATGGGATCAATAGCTGATGCAGATACATTTTCTTCAGCTTCGATTTCGAATTGACCAATCACAGCCCTGTTACCCGTGATATGGGTGCAATCGAGATCATCAGAAAAGAAAATGCCGACCGGCACGGCATCAAGCACCGCCTGCAGCCGTTCGGTAGCGTTATGGGCTTGCGTGGTGGCCAAGGACAGAGCTTGCGTACGATCCTTTATCACGGCCTTCAAGTCGGCTCGATATTCATCAAGCTCAAGATCTGACTGCTTGCGTGCAGTGATGTCTCTGATGACGCCGGTAAACGTCTGGCTTGAACTGGAATAATTGGCACGCATTTCCACCCAGTGAGCGGTGGAAGTTGCATCCAGAATGATCAAATCCAGGCTTCTGGAGGTGTCTGGGTGATGTTCAAGTTCAATCAACCATGATTGATAACGTTCCGATTGTGTGGGATCAATGAAGTCAGCCAATGGCCTTGAAAGCGAACTGGCGACACTGAAACCAAAGTGATCGGTCCAAGCGGGGTTCAGAAACGTGAGGCCCCCGGCATCGGACTGGAAAACCACATCCCCTATAGCCGCGATCAGCAGGCGGTAACGTTCCTCAGAGGTTTGCAATTTTTCGAGCAGTCTGTAGGTCGCCTGGAGACTGAGTTCGGCGGTGCGTTTGCGGGTCATTCGGGGGTCAGACGGGCGATGAGGGACAGATGATCAACGACTTCGGCATACATGGGGAAAATTTCCGAGCAGTAGAAGTCCTGCTCAAACTGGGTTCTTCCAGCCGTTGCATCGGAGACTATGCTGACGTGGAAGCCATGCTCGAAGGCCTCCCTGCCCGTTGATTCTATGCACAGTGAGGTGACCACCCCCATCAGGACGACATCGGTGATGCCTTTTTCTGTCAGAACACTCAGTAATTGGGTATTCGAGAACGCGTTGAGTCCGCGTTTTCCGGGTATTTCGATGATGCGACCACCAAACGCTTTGAGTTGAGCGATGGTATTACCTCCCGCTGTATCCATCCGAAAGGCCTGCCTATCCTTGATGATTTTCAGAATGCCTATGGGATTGACCAATTCGCGATAATCTTCTGTAAATCGGATGGGCGTCGAGATCATCGTAACCGAGCTGTCTTTAAGTCGATTCAGCGTCTCAAGGGTGTGGCCGAGTACGTCAGTGGCGGAGGTTTCGACCAGATTGTGCAAGGCGCCATCGTCGGCGAAATAGTCATTCTGGAAGCCAATAAGCAAGATGGCGGTTTGGTCTGGCCTAAGGGGTTTGGGCATTGCTACCTCGAATTAACGTTCGGCCGGATGCCTGCGATAGGGTTTTTGCGATGACTCATGTCACTATTCAGTTATGGAAAAGGCTGACCCAAGTACGGGCCAGCCTTTAACATCCTTGTGGTAATGCTAAGAACCGCCTAACGCCCTGTCGAACGGTGAGTCTATTGTGCTGGGCGGTCCTACTATCAACCATCCGTAGAATCACTTATCAGGTGCGGACTCAGGGATGAATGATGATGCGCTGACTTATACTGCGCGGTGTACATTGGACTGGAGTGTGTGACGATGCCCGTGAATGCGATTAACTTGCTGCACCAACTCTCGAGCCGTCTGGTTGGTCTGCATGAGCTGGATCATTTTCTGGAGGCGATACTGGATACCGCGATGGCGGTTTCTTCTGCGCCGATGAGCACACTGCAACTCTACGATGAACAGAAGGAACTGCAGATCGTTGCCCATCGCGGTATCCCCGAACCGGTGTTGCAGCGTATCGGTAGTATCTGTCTCGATTGCGCGCTCTGCGAGCGGACTGCACAAAAACAAAGTCGGGTTCTGGCCGCGAGTGATCCGGTTGAGTATCCGCAGGGCACTGTTCCCCTTCCCAAAGTCATTCGCGAGTTGGGAATGGTCGCCGTTGTCTCGGTGCCTGTGATTGGGCTGAGTGGTACAACGCTGGGTGTATTTACCCTGCATTGGACCGAAAAACCCGCCTTGAGTGAGGATACATTGCTCCTCATTGACATCATTGCTCACGAAGCGAGTAAATTGATCGAGCATCACCGGCGGGAGGCCGCGCTCAAGCAGGCAAACCAGCGGAAAAGCGAATTCCTGGCAATCCTGGCGCATGAGCTGCGTAATCCACTCGCCCCGATACGCAATGCACTTGGTATTCTGAAGCGGGCCGAGGTCGATGGCACTATAGCGCAGCCACAAACCCTGTTCGAAATCATGGATAGGCAAGTCGATCACATGGTCCGTCTGGTTGATGATCTGCTGGAAATTTCGCGTATCGAACGTGGCAAGATCGTGTTGCGGCGTGAGCCCATTGTGTTGTCCAAGGTGCTCAGCCAAGCCATTGAAGTGTGCCAGCCGCAGATTGATGCGTCCGGCCATCGCCTCTCCATCTCACAGCCAGAACACCCTCTTTGGTTGGACGTTGATCCGGTGCGCCTGACCCAGGTTGTCGCCAATCTGATTAATAATGCCGTGAAGTTTATGGGGCAGGGCGGCGCTATAGAACTCACGGCGACGACCGAAGCCGGGCCACTGGTGGTGATTAGCGTCCGTGATAACGGGCCAGGCATTGCAGCGGAATTGCTCCCTTCGCTGTTTGACCTTTTTACCCAGTCGCCACTGGGAGAGGATCCGCCACCTACCGGCCTGGGGGTCGGGTTGGCGCTGGTGAAAGGATTGGTCGAACTGCATGGCGGTAACGTGGTGGCCCGGAGTGAGGGTCCGGGCTGCGGTAGTGAATTCATCATTCGCCTGCCGATGTTGAACGGCATTACCCCGCTTGCAGAGTCAGCCCCGGTGCCCACCAATGATGTCTCTCCTGCACGCCACCGCTTGCTGGTGGTCGATGACAACCGTGATGCCGCCGATAGCCTCGCCATGATGCTGAAGATGCTGGGCCACGAGGTTGTGGTTGTTTATGACGCATGGTCTGCGCTTGAGCAGTTGAGCCGCTACCAACCTGAGTTCATGTTCTTGGATCTCGGTATGCCCGGGATGGACGGCTACGAACTGGCCCGCAGAATCCGCCAAATGAACGCCCACGAGGGCGTCGTCATCACGGCACTCACCGGCTGGGGTCAGCAAGATGCCCGAGAGAAAAGCCGAGCTGCCGGGTTTGATCACCATCTGGTAAAACCGGTTGATATAGCCGATATCGAATCAATAATGCTCTTGTAATCATAAGACTACACTCTTGGCGGAGGCTAAAATATCAGCCTTTTAGTGTCATTTCTGCTGCTATCTCGGCTAAATTGCTGATCAGTAAAAACTGAATTCATGAGCCAGCGCACTATTATCGACCCAGTGCCATCCCGAAAAAGGCCGCTTGTCGGCATAATGTGAAATTGTCACTGGTGCTGTGCATGGGGTGTCCTGTACCCATGTAAGGCACCCCGAAATTTATCTGCTGGGTTGTCATGTCCGTCATTCATCATGCTTTAGTCCTCAATCTTCACCAACCGCCCGGTAACCTTGAACAACTGCTGATTGACAAGCCTTGGGAAGCCCGCGAGATTCTTTACGCTTATGATCGCATTCCAAGGTCACTCTGGGATTACGAGGATGTCGCCAAGGTGCACCTGTCGATCTCAGGTACCTTACTTGAGACACTCTCAAGTCCAGATTTCCAGCGGAATGTGTACGGAATCATGGACTGCGGTTCGCTGCTATGGCATCTGCAGAATCAACGGATCATCGAAATTCTCGGGACTGGTTACTATCACCCTGTACTGCCCCTGATCCCTGATGCTGACCGGGAGGCGCACATCTCGCGCTGGCAAGGTATTGCCCAACACCTGTTTTGGCGTACCGGTTTCAGCGGATTCTGGCCGCCGGAACTGGGCTTTTCGATGGAACTCATCCCGCTACTAAAACGCGCAGGGTACGGTTACGTTATCGTCGATAGCGAGCACATCGAACCTGTCACGCCAATGAGTCGGCAAGAACTCCTCTATCGACCTCATCTGGCCCGTCATGAGGGGGAGGACATTGTCGTTATCGTCCGTGACCGGGAGTTGTCCGATACCTTGGTTTCTGGCATGGATTACGTCTGGTTCGTCAAGGAAGTGGCGCAACGGACCGGTAGCTGTGAGTTTGAGCCTCTGGTGACCACCTGTAGTGATGGTGAGAATGGCGCCTGGTTCCGCAACACCAACAATGATGCCAATTTTTGGGGGACTTTCTACCGTCGGTTACTGGAAGCCGCCCGTGAGGACGGCCCGATACAGCCGACTTTTATCCAGAGTTACATTGACCGTCAGGGTATCTGGGGCGAAGTCACGGTGAAGCCTGGTGCGTGGAATACGGATTGGCACGAAGGTAAGAATTTTACTCAATGGACGGGTTCCAAGGCTCAGAGAGAGTCACTGGAGCGATTGCGCCGGGTCAGTCGGGAAGTGCATCAGGCTATTCAGGACGCTTTCGACCGCGAACTGGGGTTTCAGGAACAGCGCGTTCTCGAGGAGGCAAACTGGCGATTGCTAAGAGCTGAGACCAGCTGTAATTTCTACTGGGGCGAGGACTGGGTCCACCGTGCGCACAACGATCTGGATGGTGCAGAAGCCACGTTGCGGAAATTTCGGGCTAAAAAATACCTGATTGACGCTGATCCAGGGTGGTAAACAGACACCCCCTGGAGTGGGTTGCATGGTTTAACCATGTGCGCCTACTAGAACCCATCGGCTATATACCACCCGCTCGAGGCCGAGGCAAACTACTACCGGCACCCCGTTGAACAACGCGAATATGCCAATTAACTTTAACTAAACACCCTCCTCGAAACCCGGGGCGGTTCACTTCTTTGCGCCACTAGGTACAACATTCGTTGGTTAATGAGGGCCATCCTCGCCAGTATTTTTAGCCCTGTTTATGTGTCCCTTGTGCTGGGAATTTGGGCGCAGATTTTTAAAGAGCGTTTCGTTGGTTTCCTGTCAGGGTCAACGACGAGTTCTGAAATGGACTTGAGGCTCGCGTGAGTTTTTCAGGGCCGACTAAAGAGTCCGCGCTGAACAACTTCGAATCAGGCTGGAAACATTAATGGCCTAGCCTTATTTCCGGCCCATTCGGCACTGAGCCACTTCACGATTTCGGGGCAAAGAAGCCGCAGCCTCTTCATCAGCAGC
>JBILXN010000008.1:0-26441 GCA_044378425.1 Methylococcaceae bacterium | reverse complement strand
AGCAAGGTCAACTGCGAAAGGGTGATTTCCTTCTGTGCGGTATGGAATTCGGCCGCGTACGTGCCATGTTCAACGAGAATGGCAAGCCGGTTAAAGAGGCGGGTCCTTCATGTCCGGTTGAAGTGCTGGGTTTGTCTGGCGCGCCGAATGCCGGGGATGAGTTCATCGTGGTGGCCGACGAGCGCAAGGCCCGCGAAATTGCAATTCAGCGTGAAGAAAAGCTGCGCAGCAGCAAGTTGGCTGAACAGCAGGCACTGAAACTCGACAATATTTTCGAGCGCATGGAAACCAGCGGGGAAAGCGTCGACCTTAATCTCATCATCAAAGCCGATGTGCAGGGTAGTGTTGAGGCCCTGCGCGGTTCGCTCACCGATCTATCAACCGATAAGGTCAAGGTCAAGGTGATTGGTGGAGGCGTCGGCGGTATCAGCGAGTCTGATGCCAACCTCGCACTGGCATCTAACGCCATCATTATCGGTTTCAATGTCCGCGCCGATGGCGGTGCTCGTAAACTGATTGAGGAGCGCGGTGTCGACCTGCATTACTACAGCATCATTTATGAAGCCATTGACGAGATCAAAAAGTCACTTAAAGGCATGCTGGAACCGGAGTTCAGGGAGCAGATCGTAGGCAACGCCGAGGTCCGCGATGTGTTCCGGCATCCAAAATTTGGCGCCATCGCTGGCTGCATGGTCACAGAGGGCTTCGTCAAGCGCAATTTGCCCATTCGAGTGCTGCGCGACAATGTGGTCATCTTTGAAGGCCAGCTTGATTCGTTGCGTCGTTTCAAGGATGACGTCTCAGAGGTCAAGGCGGGCATGGAGTGTGGTATGGGCGTCAAGAACTACAATGAAATCAAGGTTGGCGATCAGATCGAAGTGTTCGAGAAGGTTCAGGTACCGCACTGATGCCCAGAGAATTTAGTCGCAGTGACCGTGTCGCCTCCCAAATTCACAGGGAGATGGCCGATATCATCAGGACCCACGTGAAGGATGCTGAGTTGGGCATGATTACGGTAAGTGATGTCGAATTGACGCGCGATCTGGCTGTGGCTAAGGTTTTCGTCAGTTTTATGGCGGCAAGTCTGGTGCCTGCGAAGTGTGTCAAGAAACTGGGTGAGTATGGCCTTGAATTGCGCCGTGAGTTGGGTAAGCGTTTAAGAGTCAGGGTATTGCCGGAACTGAAGTTCGTGTATGACGATTCAGTCGATCGCGGCATGCGCATGGATGCCCTGTTGCACGGGCTGTCCCATGACCTGCCCCCGACAACCGAGGATGACGTCTGAATTTATGAATACCCCGCGCCCGGAGCCGCGATCGCTGAATGGCGTGCTTCTGCTGGATAAGGCCAGTGGGTTTTCGTCAAATTCATCGTTGCAGAAAGCCAAGCGTCTTTTGCGGGCCCGCAAGGCAGGGCATACCGGAAGTCTGGATCCCATAGCCAGCGGTCTTTTGCCAATCTGTCTCGGTGAGGCCACTAAATTTTCAGGTTTTCTACTCAATACCGATAAGCGTTACTGGGTGCGAGTAAAGCTAGGCATTGAAACTGACACTGCGGATATCGAGGGTGCCGTGACCCGCAGACTGCCGGTGCCGGAACTGAGCGAAACCCTGATTGAAACAGCGCTGGCAACATTTCGTGGCGAGGGTCTCCAGATTCCGCCGATGTACTCGGCGCTTAAACAACAGGGACGGCGGCTCTACGAGCTTGCCCGTAAGGGTATCGAGGTAGAGCGGGCCCCGCGGGCCATCACGATCTATGATCTACGTCTGGAGCACTATGATGCTGATGCGCTCGAACTTAACGTACATTGTTCCAAGGGTACTTATATCCGAACTCTGGCTGAAGATCTGGGTCGGGTGTTGGGTTGCGGCGGTCATGTTGAGATCCTGCGGAGGACGGCTGTTGGCCCGCTGAGCATTGATCAGACTTACACTATCGATCAGCTCGAAGTTATGACTGATGAGGCACGAACGGCTGTGATATTGCCCGTCGAAACGCTGGTAGCCGATTTGCCCAAGGTTCAGTTAACCGCCGATGTGCAGGTTTATGTGCGTAGAGGCGACGCGGTTTTCGTGCCACAGGCGCCAACGGCAGATTCAGTTAGGCTCTATGGCCCGGAATCCAGATTCCTTGGGGTCGGAGAGGTGCTGGAGGATGGACGTGTTGCGCCGCGGCGTTTGATCAAGGCGTCTTGACAATTGTCGCCTTGGCGCGACAAGTGATTGACCTCGTGCAGGGCAAGAGATTTGGTGGTGGGGATGACCTGTTTGATTGAAAACAGGGGGTTTCTAACGTTAAAATGGTGTGTTTTTCAGATAGATCAAGAATTTCAGGAGTCAATTCATGGCCTTTACCGCAGTTGAAAAAAGTGCTGTCGTGCAAAATTACCAGCGCGCAGCAAATGATACCGGTTCACCCGAAGTGCAGGTGGCATTGCTGACCGCCCGCATTAATCACCTTACACCTCATTTCGTTCAGAACAAGAAAGATCACCACTCCCGTCGCGGTCTGCTGCGCTTGGTCAATCAGCGGCGCAAATTACTTGACTACCTCAAGGCTAAAGATACTGATCGTTATAAAACACTGATTGAAAGACTGGGCTTGCGTCGTTAATTGACTATCTGAAGGTATTGTTGTGAATCCAATTCGGAAACAGTTCAAATACGGCGACCACTTGGTCACTCTGGAAACCGGTGAAATTGCCCGTCAGGCCGATGCAGCCGTCATGGTCGATGTTGGGGGGACTGTGGTGCTGGTCACCGCGGTTGGCAAGAGGGAGGCCTCACCCGACACCGATTTCTTCCCATTGCGTGTCGATTATCAGGAAAAGGCCTACGCTGCCGGAAAGATTCCCGGTGGTTTCTTCAAGCGGGAGGGTCGTCCTACCGAGAAGGAAACCCTGACCGCACGCCTGATTGACAGGCCGGTTCGTCCGCTCTTTCCCGAGGGATTCAATAATGATGTTCAGGTTACCGCGACGGTTATGTCGCTGAATCCTGAGATCGACCCCGATATTCCAGCATTGATCGGTGCATCGGCTGCCCTGACCTTGTCAGGTATGCCGTTCAAGGGTCCGATAGGAGCCGCACGGGTTGGATTCATTGATGAGCAGTATGTGCTCAACCCTACGGCCAGTCAGTTGGACGACTCTCTACTGGATCTGGTCGTTGCTGGCACCGAGAACGCCGTTTTGATGGTGGAGTCCGAGGCAGACATGCTGACCGAGGACGAAATGCTGGGCGCTGTGATTTTTGGTCACGAACAGATGCAGGCTGCTATTCAGGCGATTCGTGAATTGGCTATTGAAGTCGGTGTTAGCGCTTGGGACTGGGTTGCACCCGAGAAGGATGCAACTCTGATTAAGACCGTCACTGATAATGCCAGTACATCAATCCACGCGGCTTATCAGATTGCGGACAAGCAGGCTCGCCAGAGCGCGCTCAAGGAAGCGCGCAAGGCAGTTATCAATGCTCTGACTGCAGACGGTCAATACTCGGTCTCTGCTGTGCGGGGTGTATTCGAGCAGATGGAATATGACAGCGTACGCGCTCAGATTCTGGATGAATCGCGTCGCATTGATGGTCGTGAGCTCACCACCGTGCGTCCCATTTCGATTCGTACGGGTGTTCTGCCGCGCACCCATGGCTCTGCCTTGTTTACGCGAGGCGAGACCCAGGCACTGGTAGTGGCTACACTGGGCACTGGTCGTGACGCTCAGGTGATTGATGCCCTTGAAGGTGAATACAAAGAAACCTTCCTGTTCCACTACAACTTCCCTCCCTACTGCGTTGGAGAGATCGGCATGATGGGTTCGCCCAAGCGCCGTGAGATTGGTCATGGTCGTCTTGCCAAACGCGGTGTTCAGGCAGTGATGCCGGATCCGGATGAATTCCCCTATGTGGTTCGCGTTGTCTCGGAAATCACCGAGTCCAACGGTTCGAGTTCCATGGCTTCGGTCTGCGGTTCCAGTCTTGCATTGATGGATGCCGGTGTGCCTACGTTGGCGCCGGTTGCGGGAATCGCAATGGGGCTCATCAAGGAAGGCGATCGTTATGCCGTTCTGTCGGACATCATGGGTGATGAAGATCACCTTGGTGACATGGACTTCAAGGTGGCTGGTAGCCGCGATGGCATCACTGCTCTGCAGATGGACATCAAGATTGACGGCATCACCTCCGAGATCATGCGCAAAGCGCTGGAGCAGGCGAAGGTCGGTCGTCTACATATCCTCGACAAAATGGCGGAAGCGCTGTCCGGGCCGCGTCAGCAGATGTCTGATTATGCACCTCGCATTGTCAGCTTCACCATTGACCCGAGCAAGATCCGTGATGTTATCGGCAAGGGTGGCGCTACCATTCGTGCTATCACAGAGGAAACGGGCGCTAGTATCGACATCACCGATGATGGTGTGGTGAAGGTCGCCTCGGTCGATCGGGAAGCGGGCGACGAAGCGCGTCGCCGTATTGAGGCCATTACCGCAGAGGTTGAAGTTGGCAAGATCTACGAAGGCAGGGTCGCCCGCCTGATGGATTTCGGGGCATTTGTGACAGTCTTGCCGGGCAAGGATGGCCTTGTTCATATCTCCCAAATCTCTGATGAACACGTCGAGAAGGTCAGTGACAAACTGGCTGAGGGCGATATTGTTCGTGTCAAAGTACTGGAAATCGACCGCCAGGGTCGGGTCCGCCTGAGCATCAAGGCGATCGAAGAAGGCGAATAGGCCCGGCTACCAGACGACCTTTAATCAGGTCATCGTTGCAAAAAGGGGCTTTACGCCCCTTTTTGTCAATGCAGACTCGAAATATTTCAGAGCTTTGCCAGTACGGCTTCTGCATTCGATGCTTCAAATTTTCCAGAAGCTTCGATGCCCAGATACATGACGATGCCATCATCGACAATCATGGCAAATCGTTGGCAGCGTATGCCCATACCATTGGCGGCAAGATCCCTTTCGAGGCCCAGTTTCTTGGCATAGTCGGCGCTGCCGTCTGCCATCATCCTGACCTTGCCGGCGGCGTTCTGCTCACGACCCCAAGCAGCCATGACGAAATGGTCATTCACGGCCATGCACCATATTTCGTCGACTCCTTTGTCTTTCAGTTGCGGGTAGTGCTCAATATAGCCAGGCAGATGCTTGAGAGAACAGGTGGGTGTGAATGCTCCCGGCAAACCGAATATGACGATTTTTTTCCCCCTGACCTGATCTTCAACCTTGATGGTTTGTGGATTGATAGGGCAACCGTTAGTAGGGTCGAACTCACTACATTCAACCAGAGTGCCTATTGGCAGTGTGTCTCCAACCTGGATAGTCATTGCTGTGCTCCTGATAGGGGGTTTAATGGCGATGCGAGAATGGCGTAAATATCGTGGTCAGTCAAAAGTGGATCGAGCGGACGTTCAGTTGAAATCTCTGGGGTTGTCAGACCGATGATCCTAGTCTTCGCGGTGAAACTCACCCTCAAGCGTCGTGTGAGAGTCAGGGTTTGCGTTCTTGGTTTGGATGTTGATGCTGCGGCTCAATAAATACTCAGTCAACCAGGCCCGGGATGAGGGCATCAGGCAGATCAAAGCGGCGATATCGCTGATAAAGCCGGGAATAATCAAAAGTACTGCGGCCAAGCCCATGATGCCGCTGTCGATGATCTCGTGAGCCGGTAATTGACCCTGTGCTATGGCCTGCTGGGCCCGAACCAGGGCTGTGGTGCCCTGTACGCGGATCAGGGCAATGCCAGCGAGTGCTGAGGCAATAATCAGCGTCAGGCACAGGAAAAAGCCGAGGCTGCCGGCCAGTTTGATGATCAGGTAGATTTCAAGGAAGGGGAGGCTGATCAGGGAGATCAATAGCAGGCGTCCGATGTTCATTCTGTGCTCACACGGTTAGAATTCAGAAAATTTTACGACCTTGTGCCATGCCTGCCGATTACTGTCTAGTTCTTTGCACCTGTCCCGATCTGCTAACAGCGCGCAAGCTTGCCGAATCGTTGGTGGCGGATAAGCTAGCTGCCTGTGTCAATATCCTTCCGAGCATCAGTTCGGTGTACCTCTGGCAGGGTAAGATCGAATCAGCAAGTGAATTATTGTTGCTGATCAAGACCCGCACTGACATTTATTCTGAACTGGAAGCCTTCATCGCCAAAGTCCATCCTTACGATGTACCTGAAATTGTTGCGCTGCCATTTGTTGCTGGTTCATCTCTTTATCTCAGCTGGATCAGTTCATCACTGGAGCCTACGCCTAAACATGAGACGTAAAACCCTATGCCATTCCTCGCTCAGCCATGCGATAGGCTTGCTGGTCGTTTGGTGCCTAAGCGTGAGCGGTGCCCTAGCGATTGAAATCAGCACATTGCTGTCCGACGAGCAAGCATTCAAATCGTCCTACCGGGTAGGGCAGGATGCGATAACGTTTAGCTGGGATATTGCTGACGGTTATCATCTCTATCGCAAACGCATCAAATTTGTCTCGCGCACCCCGGGCGTTGACGTGGGTCAGCCTGAGTTTCCCCCGAGCGAGACGGTGCACGATGCGGCCATGGGTGACATGGATATCTTCCACGGTCACATTGACGTCAGAGTGCCGTTGAGTCGGTCAGCGGGTGGGCCCGAAAATGTCAGTCTGGAGGTGTCGTCACAGGGTTGTGCCGAAGCCGGTGTCTGTTATCCCCCCCAGAAGAGAACGGTGCACTTCCAATGGCGCAAGCCGAGCGCGACGGTCCCAGCCCCTGTTGAAGCGGTTAAGGCAGGACTTGGCGATGTGTTCAAGGCATTGGGTTTGAAACCAGGAAGTGGACGCCAGGATGGGCTTTTGCCGCCCGATGAGGCTTTCCGGTTTTTCGCCGAAGTGCGAGATGGCAACAGCCTTCGGGTCAGTTTTCAGGTGGCTGAGGGTTATTATCTTTACCGGGAGAAATTTGGGTTTACTTTACCGGCCGCCGATGGAGCGAGGCTGGCCGAGTACGACATTCCACACGGTGAGCCCAAGCATGATCCGGAGTTTGGCTCGGTCGAGGTCTTCCATCAGGACGTAAGTTTTGTGCTCCCGCTGGAGCGAACCCGCACCGCGCCCATGAGCCTTGAATTGCGGGCAGACTTTCAGGGTTGTGCAGACCGTGGGGTGTGTTACCCGCCGATGCAAAAGACGGTGACGCTTGAATTGCCCGAGGCAATGAATACGGGCAGCCCGCTTACCGCGCAGGTAAAAACGGATAAACCGGTGGGTGAGTGTGAGGCCGGTCCAGCGACCGGGTTTGTCGAAACGGCGCCACAACCGGAGCACTGCCAAATTGCTGCTGCCCTCAAGACGGATTCGATCTGGCTGACAGCTGCCAGTTTTCTTGGTATGGGCCTGTTACTGGCTTTTACACCCTGTATTTTCCCGATGATACCCATTCTCTCCGGCATCATCGTAGGCCACGGGCATCGGCTGACTACGGGGCGGGCATTTTTCCTGTCCTTGAGTTATGTGGTCTGTTCGGCGCTGGCCTACACGGTGTTTGGCATACTGGCTGGGCTATTTGGCAGCAATTTGCAGGCGGTATTTCAGGAGCCAGCCATCATCATCGCCTTCAGTGCGCTGTTTGTGGTGCTGGCACTATCCATGTTTGGCCTGTTCACCCTGCAGATGCCCGCTTTCCTGCAGTCGAAGATTGCTGAAGTCAGTCATAAGCAGCATGGCGGAACCCTGCTGGGTGCCGGGGCTATGGGGATCTTGTCGGCCCTGATTGTGGGCCCCTGTGTTGCCGCTCCATTGGCGGGCGCGTTGATCTATATCGGGCAGACTGGGGACGCCTGGTTGGGCGGTATCGCCCTGTTCTCCCTGGGAATGGGGATGGGATTGCCGCTGTTGGCTATTGGTGCCTCCGCCGGCAAGTTTTTGCCCCGGGCAGGTGAGTGGATGAACGCCGTCAAGGCCGCATTTGGCGTGGGATTGCTGGCTATCGCGATCTGGCTGCTGGAACGACTGTTGCCGCCGGCCATGAGCTTGCTGTTGTGGGCGCTGTTGCTGATTATTTCCGCCGTTTATCTGGGGGCGCTGGATGCCCTTCCGGCCTCGGTAACGGGTTGGCGAAAATTATGGAAAGGCAGTGGCATCGCGATGTTGACATACGGCATCCTGCTGCTGATCGGCGTAGCGTCCAACAGCACTGATCCACTGCAGCCCTTGAGGGGGCTGCGGCCCATTCAGGACGGAAAAGCGCCGGTCGCAACGGGGCTTGATTTCAAACGGATCGAATCTTTACCAGCGCTAAAACAGGCTCTGGCTGGAGCGGCCGCCCGCGGGCAGGTTGTCATGCTCGATTTCTATGCCGACTGGTGTGTGTCCTGCAAGGAAATGGAGCGCTACACCTTCACGGATCCGAGGGTCATTGCCGCCCTTGGCAATGTGCTGTTACTCAAGGCAGACGTCACTGAAAATAACGAGGCCAGTGCCGAACTGTTGCAGGCGTTCAACTTGATCGGGCCGCCGGCAACCCTGTTCTTTGGGGCCAATGCTGAAGAACAGCACGGCCATCGCGTTATCGGCTATATGGATGCCGATGATTTTGTCGCCCATATTCAGAAGGTACTCCGCTGATGAAAAGGATCATGATTATCGCGTTGATAGGTCTGCTGGCCTTGGTAGCTGGTGCAATAACTCGATATTGGCTGTTGGCCCCGCCATCGGTCCCGAAGGTTCAGGAGCCGGTGCTGGTGGATCTTGATGGCCGCTCGCACCATCTCTCGGAATGGCAGGGGAAAGTGCTGGTGCTCAATTTTTGGGCAACCTGGTGTCCGCCGTGTCGCGATGAAATGCCCGGATTTGCCCAACTGCAGAACGAGTTGGGTAACAAGGGGCTGCAGTTTGTCGGGGTTGCCATTGACGAACCGACCGAAGTGCGGGCTTTTCTCCAGCGGCATCCCGTCAATTACCCCGTCCTGATAGGTGACGACACGACTCCGGCATGGGCGGACAGTCTGGGTAACGAAATGTCGGCTCTGCCATTTTCCGTCGTGTTTGGACGCGATGGCAAAATTCTCCATTCGCAGATCGGCGTGTTCAAACGCGAGCAGGTGCTTGATATCGTTGGCCCTGAACTGGCGCGCTGAAACCGGCAATCCGGACTGTGCGACAACGGTGTCGAAAATCGTCATTTCGTGGACAAAAAGGGGAGGTTTCGGCAGAATACGCCAGCTTTTATTGAGTTTCAGAGCAAAGACAGTCCGCTATGGCCAACATCCTCGTACTGAATGGTCCCAACCTGAATATGTTGGGCGTGCGTGAGCCTGGCCTTTACGGTTCCGAGACCCTCAGGGATATTGAGGAGCGTCTGCAGGCCCGGGCCGGAGGACATGTGCTCACATGCTTCCAAAGCAATGCCGAGCACGAACTCATAGAGCGCATTCACGCAGCCTACGGGGAAGCAGTCGATTTCATCCTCATCAATCCCGGGGCCTATACGCATACCAGCGTTGCTCTTCGTGATGCTTTTCTGGCGACCCGGATCCCGTTTATTGAGGTACATCTCTCGAATGTCCATGCGCGGGAGCCATTCCGGAAACACTCCTACTTGTCCGATATCGCCAAAGGCGTTATCTGCGGCTTTGGTGCCCTCGGTTACGAGATGGCGCTCAAGGCCGCCATACATATGATAACTAAAACAAAAGGCAGCTAAATCGATGGATATCAGAAAAATCAAGAAACTGATCGACATGATCGGTGAGTCCGACATCGCCGAAATCGAAATTCATGAAGGCGAGGAGTCCGTGCGCATCAGTCGTCAAAGCGCTGTGGCTCCTGCACCGCAGTATATGATGCCGATGCCGGCAGGCGCAGCCATTCAGCAGACGTCCGCGCAGCCTGCTGTCGCCGAACCAGCCAAGAGCGCCGAGGCCGATGCCCATACGGGGCACGTCTTGCGTTCGCCCATGGTGGGCACTTTTTACCGATCATCCACTCCTGGTGCCAAGTCGTTTGTCGAACTGGGTCAGCGAGTAAAAGAGGGTGAAACGCTTTGCATCATTGAGGCCATGAAAATCCTCAACCAGATCGAAGCCGACAAGAGCGGAAAAATTACCAAGATCCTGGTGGAAAACGCCCAACCCGTGGAATACAACCAGCCCCTGTTCGTCATCGAATAAGGCCGCACGTCACGCCAACCGCACACCATCAGGTTCACACAATGATCGGTAAAGTACTGATTGCCAATAGGGGTGAGATCGCCCTTCGTATTCTCCGCGCCTGCCGTGAACTCGGTATCAGGTCAGTCGCCGTTCATTCGGAGGCAGACCGCGACCTCAAGCATGTGCGTCTCGCCGATGAGTCGGTTTGCATAGGGCCGGCTCCCTCCAAGGAAAGCTATCTGAATGTCCCGGCGATTATCAGCGCTGCTGAAGTGACCGATTCCGAAGCGATACATCCTGGCTATGGTTTCCTGTCTGAAAACGCCGACTTCGCTGAAAAAGTGATGAAGAGCGGGTTCATATTTATAGGTCCCAGGCCAGAAACCATCCGAATCATGGGCGACAAGGTTGCCGCTATCGAAGCCATGAAAAGTGCCGGCATACCCTGCCTGCCGGGCTCGGATGGACCGCTTGGGGATGATAATGACCAAAATCTCGCTATCGCACGCCGGATCGGATTCCCTATCATCATCAAGGCTGCCGGTGGCGGTGGCGGTCGCGGTATGCGGGTAGTTCACACCGAAGCCAATTTGCACAGCGCGATTGCCCTGACCAAGGGCGAGGCCGGCGCTGCGTTTGGCAACGACATGGTCTACATGGAGAAATTTCTGGAGGACCCGCGCCACATCGAGTTTCAGGTCATTGCTGATAGTCATGGCAATGTGGTGCATCTGGGGGAGCGGGACTGCTCCACACAGCGCCGTCACCAGAAAGTCGTGGAAGAAGCGCCCGCACCTGGTATCAGCCAAGCCAAGCGCGAGCAGATGGGCGAGCGCTGTGTCAAGGCGTGTCAGGATATCGGCTATTTGGGGGCAGGAACCTTCGAGTTCCTTTATCAGGACGGTGAGTTTTATTTCATTGAAATGAATACCCGGGTTCAGGTCGAGCACCCGGTGACCGAAATGGTCACCGGCTTCGATATCGTCAAGGAGCAACTGCTGGTCGCCTCGGGTGAACCGTTATCGTTCAAACAGTCGCAGATCCACATGAATGGTCATGCGATTGAATGCCGTATCAATGCCGAGGATGCCAGGACGTTTATGCCTAGTCCGGGTTTGATTGAGCAGTTCCATATGCCGGGCGGTCCCGGTATCCGGGTTGAAACCCATATCTATAACGGTTACCGGGTGCCACCCTACTACGATTCCATGATCGGCAAGCTGATTGCTCATGGTGAGACCCGGGAGAGTGCGATCGCCAGAATGCGCACTGCGCTAAACGAGATGGTGATTGGCGGCATCAACAGCAATATCCCGCTCTTACTTGACATCATTAATGATCAGGCCTTCCAGACGGGTAGCCAGAATATCCATTATCTTGAGCACAAGCTGGGATTGAAGCACTGATGTGGCGGCAACTGGCGGCGACAGTAGACGAGTCGCTGGCCGAATCGCTCTCTGATGTTTTCATGGATCTCGGTGCCCTTTCGGTGGGCCTTGAAGATGCTGCCGACCAACCCCTGTTTGAACCCAAGCCGGGTGAAACGCCCTTGTGGCGCCAAACTCGGGTAATCGCGCTGTTTGTGGATAGCGTAGACCCTGATGGGGTGAAGGCTGCGGTGGTCTCCCGTCTGAATGAACGCCTGTGGGGTTGGGAGTCCACCATGCTCGAAGATCAGGTCTGGGAGCGGGCCTGGCTGGAGCATTTCAAACCCATGTGCTTCGGTCGGAAATTGTGGATTTGTCCGACAGGCTTCGAACCGCCGGAGCCCACGGCGGTCAATGTGCTGCTGGATCCCGGGCTGGCTTTTGGCACCGGCACTCATCCTACGACTGCGCTTTGTCTGGGCTGGCTCGACAGTCTTGATCTTTCGGGTAAAACGGTGATCGATTACGGTTGCGGTTCAGGTATCCTGGCGGTCGCAGCACTGAAGTTGGGGGCCCACTCGGCTTATGGTGTGGACATTGATCCCCAGGCATTGACGGCCAGTGCTGAAAATGCTGAGAAAAACGGCGTGGGTGCGGGGCTCACCCTTGGCTATCCCGCTGATCTGCCAGACTCGCCCGCAGATGTCGTCGTTGCCAATATACTCGCGGGGCCTCTGGTAGAGTTGAGTGCCGACATTGCCGGTCGGGTGAAGCCGGGCGGGCGACTTGCGCTGTCCGGCATACTGGCCGAGCAAGCAGAGCGGGTGCGTCGTGCCTACGATGCACAGATACAGTTTGAGCCGGTTCTTCTCAGGGAAGATTGGGCCCTGCTGACCGGCGTCAGGCGTTACGCCTGACAGTCCGCGCGGGCTTACTGGCCGCTGGCCAGACGGTTCAGCAGCCATGTCCGGATATCGTCGATTTCCTCCAGACAGACCGAATGCCCCATCGGGTAATCGCGCCAGCAAACCTCATAGCCCTTCTTTTCCAAAGTCACAGCGGCATCTCGTCCCCGTTGGACGGGGACGATGGCGTCTTCAGTGCCGTGAGCGACAAACACCGGCAGGCTGCGTCTGGCGAGCGGTAGCGCTTCTGGTATTCCCAAGTAGCAGGACAGCGCTATCACGCCACCGACCTTTTCAATGTGCTGGGTGCCGGTTTGAATCGCAATCACGCCTCCCTGAGAAAAGCCGGCCAGTATGATGCGTTCCGGGGCTACTCCCTTGGCCAGCTCATCATCAATCAGGCGTTCTATAGCGTTTGTCGAATCCCGGATGCCATCGGCATCAGGTGTCCTGACCAAGTCGGTTGAACGAATGTCGTACCAGGCGCGCATGATCAAGCCCTGGTTGATGGTGACCGGGATTTTGGGGGCATGCGGAAGAATGAAGCGGACGCCAAGTGCTGTGGGAAGCGCAAGTTCGGCGGCAATCGAGGCAAAATCATGGCCATCAGCCCCTAGGCCGTGTAGCCAGATAATGCTTGAACGATGGCTGCCGGTGGCTTCAATGACGAACGCGGGCAAAGGCGATGCTGACATAGGCTTTCAAGAAAAGTGGTGAGGCAAGGATCCGCCGTTTTGGCTGGTGCTATTCTGGCTTGGCACTGTCCTGCGGTGATTTGAAATCCAGTTCCTGCGGCAGGCTCAGGACGGGTCGTGGGTTATCCAACTTATCGCTTGGCGGGTCACCCCTGCTTCTACTGCTCCTGGATTTTCGGTTACGCCGCGGGTCATCCGCAGTCGTCTCACGCTCTTCGCTCCACTGCCTGAGGGCTTCTTTTTGCCGCGCGGCATCATCGGCATTGGGTTGCGGAGTATGCAGGTTCAGGGCTTCGCAATTGGGGCCGCTGGCGCGCTCGGTGAACGCGGTTCGGCCATTGTCGATGCAGCGGTATACGGTTTCCGCTCGGGCCAGACCCGCCTGTAACATCAGTAAGCCGATCAAGGTAAGCGGAGAGGCTACTTTTATTACGGAAGCACCCACGACAGCCGTTTTGGGGTCAGGTGGACAGTGAACGGACGGTCTCCAGCACCGCTGCAGCGTGCCCCGCGACGCTGAGTTTGCGCCACTCTGCCGCGATTACTCCCTGAGGGTCGATCAGGAACGTGCTGCGTTCAATGCCACGCACCTGCTTGCCATACATGTTTTTCATCTTGATGACGTCATAGGCGGTACAGAGGACTTCATCACTGTCGGACAGCAGTTCAAATGGGAACGCCTGCTTGCATTTGAAGTTTTCGTGTGACTTCATGCTGTCGCGTGATACGCCGAGGATGTCAGAGTTGAGCGCCTGAAACTGCGGGTAGAGATCACGAAAATCCTGGCCTTCCTGGGTGCAACCGGGCGTGCTGTCTTTGGGGTAGAAATACAGTACCAGGTAGCGGCCTGCAAAATCGGCAAGGCTGGTGATTTTGCCCGATGTGGCGGGGAGACTGAAATCGGGGGCGGGATGGGTGGGGGCGACTGCGATCATGGCTGTTCTCTCCTGTAGGACGTCGGGTTGGATACTTCGTTCGGTTTGAACCGCGGCGTGTTGAGTGCGCCTGTTACACGCGCCCCTTGTGTCTGAATTTCGGGCGGGAATCCGCCATTCTGGCAAGGTCTCAACGCTTGACCGGTTCGAGTATGGCGTCGAGGTTCATTTGATCGCAGAAATCGAGAAACTCGTCCCGAAGCGACACGATTCGGGTGCCGACCGGAATCTTGACGATCATGTGCGCCAGGAATAGCGGCGATCCGGTG
The DNA here is from genome assembly GCA_044378425.1 of Methylococcaceae bacterium. GTDB lineage: Bacteria > Pseudomonadota > Gammaproteobacteria > Methylococcales > Methylococcaceae > UBA6136. The sequence continues at coordinate 12,167 of JBILXN010000008.1, read as the reverse complement.
AAGGGGGCCGGCGAGCGGCTGGTCGACAGATCAAGAATCGCGATGCCGCGTGCGGTTAGAAAATCACTCAGGTCATGAATGTTGTTGATCTGGTCGGTGGCGAAAATATCGACGGCATAGGGCAGGGTATTATCCTCTTCCGGTTCGGCCGTTTCTTTTTCCTTAGCCCGCAAGAGATGAGTCTTGAGGCTGTAGCGGTTAGTCAGGGCCTCTACCGCATTTTCGAGTCGGGCAATGTGATTCCAGTTGCCTTCGACCTGGAGATGGCCGGCAAAATCAGGGCCCAGTTCAGTCATGCGGCTCTCAAGGATAGTGCAATGAGCATCCTTGATGGCGCGGGTCAGTTCGACGATCAGATCGGGGCGATTTTCGCCCAGCACGGTAATGACAAGTTGCATGGAGAGGTGGTAACGAGGCTCGTGTCAATAAAACCAAAGTTTACCACCAACCTGCTCGCCGTTTGCCTTTTTGGCTGCTGTGGTCAGCGCGCCGGACAGAGTTTGGCGACAAGGTGCCGCAGTTGTCATTCATTATGGCGCCACGTTACCATGTGGTTTTTGACAGGCTGAGAAAAGTTGGATGATTCAAGGTAGTATCGTTGCGCTGGTGACGCCGATGCAGGCAGATGGCACCCTGGATCGGGTGGCGCTGCGCCGGCTGATCGAGTTCCATATAGAGCAGGGTACCGACGGCATCGTTGCGGTGGGTACCACGGGTGAATCAGCCACTCTGGATGAGACAGAGCACTGCGACGTCATCCGTTTGACTGTCGAACAGGTAGCCGGTCGGGTTCCGGTCATTGCCGGTACGGGTGCCAATTCGACTACCGAAGCTATCGAACTCACCCGCCACGCCAAAGCCCTGGGCGCCGATGCCTGTCTGCTGGTCACCCCCTATTACAACAAACCCACCCAGGAAGGCTTGTATCGTCACTATCGGGCGGTGGCAGAGGCTGTGGAAATTCCGCAGATCCTTTACAACGTGCCGGGACGTACCGCCTGTGACATGCTGCCGCCAACCATAGAACGGCTGGCCACTGTGCCCAACATCATCGGCGTAAAGGAAGCGACCGGCGATCTGGATCGTGCCCGCGAGATCATCCGCCGGTGTGGGTCTGATTTTCTGCTTTACTCCGGTGATGATGCCACGGCGTGCGAGTTCTGCCTGCTCGGCGGTCATGGCGTGATTTCGGTCACAGCCAACATCGCGCCGCGTCTGATGCATCAGATGTGCGATGCTGCAATGCGGGGTGACAAGACCCAGGCAAAAGCGGCGGATGCCTTGCTAACGGGCCTGCATCGCGATCTGTTTATAGAATCCAACCCCATTCCTGTGAAATGGGCGCTGGCCGAAATGGGGCTTATAGAGCCCGCCATTCGCTTGCCCCTGACATGGTTGTCTGAAAGCTGTCATGATGCGGTGCGCAATGCCATGCGCCAGGCCGGCATTTTTTGAAGAGACGTTCCATGCACTGTTTTGCCCGCAGTCGACTCCTGACACTCGCCAGTGTCATCACCCTGCTCGCGCTTCAAGGTTGCAGTATTGTCAGTGGCTGGTTTCCCGACAAGCACAAGCAGTACCAATACAGCAGCGAGATCGCAGCGCTTGAGATTCCGCCCGACATGACGGCCTCGACTATTGATGGTGTCAATACAGCTAATCGTGCGGCCTGGCAGTCGCCGGCGAGTAGCGAAGATGCAGCGGCAGAAAGCCCTAGGGCGGACAACGAATATGCGATGCCGCCCAGCGAGATGAAGCCTGAATCGGCTGATGCCATCAGGGCCAGCAAGGGTCATGCGCCGCCTGTGCTGGCGCAGAGTTCCCAGGATGTACCGCTGATCGAGGTGCAGGCACCATTTGATATCACTTGGGCGGAGGTTAACAAGGCCCTAGGTCGGCTCAAGCTTGAAATCACCGACCAGAACCGTTCCGATGGCGTGTACTTTGTCCAGTATGGCGGCAAGGTCAAGCCCTATGAAGATCGTGGATTCTTTGGTGATGTGCAGGAGATGTTTAGCGGCTCGCCAGATCCCACCCAGGAATTTCAGGTCAAGCTTGAACAGAAGGGAAGTGCAACATCGATTTTTGTGCTGAATATGGAAGGGAAGCCTCAGCATGATGGACTCGGTCTGGAGTTGCTTAAGCATATCAACGACACGCTGCAGACCACCGGCCGCTCTGACAAGGACGACAAGCCCGCGCCCTGATTCTTTCCAGCGGTGAGTGCCCGGAGACGCGGTCATACCGTTCGATGCGCTATTTTTACTGTCGCCCCGCCAAGGCGGCATCCCGACTCTCCCTGACAGGTTGAATGATGATCCTCACATTAAACGGCCCCCCCGCCTTATCGGTGTTCCGCAGCAGTCGACTGCTGGCGGAACTGCAATCGGTAGCAGCCTCCATTAGCGGTGTCAGTGCCGTTTACGTTCACTTTATTGAAGTTGCCCGTGAACTTGATGTCCAGGAGCAGGAGCGATTGGCGCTGGTACTGGATTATGGCCCCAAGGCGGAAGAGTTCGAACCCGCAGGTCTATCCCGCTGGGTCGTGCCTCGCCTCGGCACGCTCTCGCCCTGGTCCAGCAAGGCCACCGATATTGCCCGACGTTGCCGGCTTGACGCCGTCTTGCGGATCGAGCGGGGTATCCTCTATGTGATTCAGGGCGCTGAAGGACTCAGCGCCTCTCACCTGATCAAGCTCGATGCCCTCTTGCATGACCGGATGACGCACACCGTGCTGGCGACCGGCGATGCCCGAAAACTGTTCCAGCATCACCCCCCCGGCCGTCTGGCAACGGTGCCGGTGATCAGTCAGGGCCGTGCGGCGCTGGTCGTAGCCAATAAGCGTCTCGGGCTCGCACTGTCCGATGACGAACTTGACTACCTGGCTCACAGTTTTGGCGCGCTGGGGCGCGATCCCACGGATGTCGAGTTGATGATGTTTGCTCAGGCCAACTCCGAGCATTGCCGTCACAAGATCTTCAACGCAAGCTGGACTATTGACGGCGAGGTGCAGGATCTTTCGCTGTTCGCCATGATCCGCAATACCAGTAGGCTGTCACCCAGCGGCATCCTGTCGGCCTACAACGACAATGCCTCGGTGGTTGAGGGCCCGGTTACCCGCGTATTTTTACGTGATCCTGATAGCCTGGAATACGGCTATCAGGAGGAAGCCGCACATCTGCTGATGAAGGTCGAAACCCACAACCACCCCACCGCCATATCCCCCTTTCCAGGGGCGGCGACTGGTTCTGGCGGTGAAATTCGCGACGAAGCTGCCACCGGTCGGGGTTCGCACACCAAGGCAGGCCTGACGGGATTCTCCGTTTCCAACCTCCGCATACCCGGTTTTATCCAGCCCTGGGAGCAGGACCACGGCAAGCCGGGCCGCATCGCTTCAGCGTTGGAGATCATGCTCGCCGGTCCACTCGGCGGTGCCGCCTTCAACAATGAATTTGGCCGGCCCAATATCAGCGGTTATTTCCGTACCTTCGAGCAGGTGGCGCCTGACGGCAGCGAGCTACGCGGCTACCACAAGCCCATTATGCTGGCCGGCGGCATGGGCGCTATTCGCCCCCAGCAGCTGGGCAAGAACCCGATCCCTCCGGGCGCCCCCATCGTGGTGCTGGGCGGCCCTGCCATGCTGATTGGTCTGGGCGGTGGCGCAGCCTCCTCGGTCGCCTCGGGCGAAAGCGCCGAGGATCTCGATTTTGCTTCGGTCCAACGCGACAACCCTGAAATGCAGCGGCGCTGTCAGGAAGTCATCAATCGCTGCAACGCCTTGGGCGATGACACTCCCATTCTGTCGATTCATGATGTCGGGGCTGGCGGTATTTCCAATGCCGTTCCGGAGATCATTCACGATGCGGGACGGGGTGGCCGCTTCGAGTTGCGCGAGGTGCTGAGCGACGAACCCGGCATGTCGCCGATGCAGATATGGTCGAATGAATCGCAGGAGCGCTATGTGCTGGCGCTCAAACCCGAAGCGCTGGAACGCTTCCGGGCGTTCTGCGCCCGCGAGCGGTGCCCCTATGCGGTGATCGGCCATGCGACGGCGGAAGAGCAACTGGTGCTGAGTGATCGTCTGCTGGGTGACGATGCGGTCAATATCCCGATGTCCCTGCTGTTCGGCAAACCGCCGAAGATGCAACGGGTGGGACAGCGAATGGTGCCCGATCTAAAACCGTTTACGCTGACGGGCATTGATCCCATGGAGGCTGCGCGACGGGTGTTGAGTTATCCCGCTGTGGCCGACAAGAGCTTCCTTATTCACATCGGTGACCGCTCCGTTGGCGGTCTGGTGGCCCGTGACCAGATGGTCGGGCCCTGGCAGGTACCCGTAGCGGACGTTGCCGTCACCGCCACCGGCTTTCATGCCTTCACCGGCGAGGCCATGGCCATGGGCGAGCGCAGCCCCATTGCCCTCATTAATGCTCCAGCCTCCGGCCGGATGGCGGTAGGCGAAGCGCTGACCAATCTTGCAGCTGCCCGCATTGCTGCCATGGCGGATATCAAGCTGTCCGCCAACTGGATGGCCGCGGCGGGTTCGCCCGATGAAGACGCCTGCCTGTTCGATACCGTCAAGACCATCGGCATGGCGTTGTGTCCCGCTTTGGGCATCGCCATTCCGGTGGGTAAGGACTCCCTGTCGATGAAAACAGTCTGGCAGGAAAACGGCGAGGACGTCGTGATGCGCGCACCCCTGTCACTGATCATTTCGGCGTTCGCGCCGGTGACCACTATCAAGGCAACCCTAACGCCGGAGTTGCGGCTGGATGAGGGGCCGAGCCAACTGCTGTTGATTGATCTGGGGCAGGGCCGCAATCGATTGGGCGGTTCGGTATTGGCGCAGGTCTATGGCCAGCTGGGCGATGACTGCCCTGACCTTGATGATGTGGGTTTATTCCGGGCGTTCTGGCATGCGATTCAGGAACTCAATGCTGCCGGCCGGCTGCTGGCCTATCACGACCGCTCCGACGGCGGCTTGCTGGCAAGCCTCTGCGAAATGGCTTTCGCCGCGCGCTGCGGGCTGGCTATCGATCTCGCCCCGCTCGGTACGGACGCCGTGGCGGCACTGTTTGCCGAGGAACTGGGCGCGGTGGTGCAGGTGCGCGAGGCCGATGTGCCTGCAGTCCGGCACGCTCTCGAACAGTTGGGCTTGGGCGCGTGCAGTCATATCATCGGACAACCGGTCGACCAGGGTGGCGCCATCACTTTCCGCCACGGTTCCACCGTGTTGATTTCCGGAACCCGCGCCGGTTTACAAACGATCTGGTCGGAAACCAGCTATCGAATGCAGGCGATGCGGGACAATCCCGAATGTGCCCGCCAGCAATTTGAACTCATCGCCGATGATGCCGATCCGGGCCTGAGTGCGAGGCCCTCTTTTGACCCGGCCGAGGATGTGTCCGCACCGTTTTACCTGAAGCAGCGGCCACGGGTGGCCATTCTCCGCGAGCAGGGTGTGAACGGCCATGTCGAGATGGCTGCCGCCTTTGATCGGGCAGGTTTCACGGCAGTCGATGTGCATATGAGCGATATTCTCGAAGGCCGGATTCGCCTGCGCGACTTCGCGGGACTTGCAGCCTGCGGTGGTTTTTCTTACGGCGATGTACTGGGTGCCGGGGGTGGCTGGGCCAAGTCCATCCTGCTGAATCCGGGGGCGAGAGAGGAGTTTGAGGATTTCTTCCATCGGACCGATACGTTCGGTCTCGGCGTCTGTAACGGTTGTCAGATGATGTCACACCTGTCGGAACTGATCCCCGGAGCTGAAGGCTGGCCGAAGTTCGCGCGCAACCTGTCAGAGCAGTTCGAAGCACGGGTCGCCATGGTCGAGATCGGCCCATCACCCTCCATTCTGTTGTCGGGCATGGCGGGGTCGCGTTTGCCAGTGGTAGTGGCGCATGGCGAGGGCCGGGCGGTCTTTGCGTCTGATGATACTGGCGGCGCCCATGTCGCCCTCCGTTATGTGGATAACCTGGGTCAGGTGACGGAGCGTTTTCCCGCCAATCCCAACGGTTCAGCCGCCGGTGTGACCGGCCTCACCACCCGCGATGGTCGCTTCACTATCATGATGCCGCACCCGGAACGCTGTTTCCGTTCAGTACAGAATTCGTGGTATCCCGCTGATTGGGGCGAGCATGGTCCCTGGATGAGGATGTTCCGTAATGCAAGAGTGTGGGTTGGATGATGCAGGACCGCTACTATTTCAGGCTTTCATGCTGTTAACACGGGCCCAGCTCAGGGGGCTGATGTTTACTGCTGTGCTGAGCGTGTTCATGGTCGAGCCGCTCTACGCACTGGATCTGATCGAGTCTTACCATCTCGGGCTGGTAAACGATCCTGCAGTGCTGGCGGCGGAAGCGAATAGAAACGCTGCCCAGAAGTTCAAGCCCATCGGGCTGGCGAAATTACTGCCCTCTATCGTGCTGAATCTTGATGGCAGCGGTCTGCGAGCCGATACCGGCAAATCGCCCTATGTGGGCCAGTCCAACACCGACTACAGTTTCGGTCAGGCCAACTTTAACGCGTTGCTCACCCAGCCCCTTTTTCGCTATGACGCCTGGGTGACGTACTGGCAGGCCGATTACCAGCTGGCCCAGGCTCAGGCGCAACTGGAAGCCGAATATCAGATTCTCGCGGTCAGAGTGGCCAAGGCGTACTTTGATGTTCTTTATGCCGAGGATATCGTCGAATTCACCACTATCCAGCACAGAAGTCTGGACCAGGAGGCCGCCCAGGTTCAGGAGCGGCTGAATCTTGGCTTTGCGACCTTGATTGATCTCAATGAGACGACCTCGCGAAGGGACAAGGTGTCTGCCGATTTGATTCTGGCTGACCAAAAACTTAACGACGCCAGAGAAGCTCTGCGGGAAATCATCGGTTCCTATGATGCATCGCTGGTCAGAGTGCCTGATGCGTTGCCGCTAGCGAAGCCGGAGCCCGACAACATCGAGCTTTGGAGTGACGTTGCTCAGCAGAGCAATCTGATGATCATCGCCGCCAGCAGTGCGGCAGAGGTCGCCAAACATGCCATAGACATGAATTATGCGGGGCATCTGCCGACCCTTGATCTGCAGGCCCAGCAATATCTGACCGCAAATGATCGCCCCACCGGGGCCTACCAGCTAAGTCAGCAAAGCATAGGTATCAATCTATCGGTACCGATCTATCAGGGCGGCGGGGTCAGTGCCAAGGTTGACCAGTCGCGGGATCAGTACGAAAAGTCGGTCCACGAACTGGATAAGCAGCGCCGTACCGTTCAGCGTCAGGTTAAGGATGCCTTCAGGGCCGTATTGTCATCCATGGGCCGCATTGAGGCGCTCCAGTCAGCGGTCATCTCGGCCCAAAGTGCTCTGGAAGCCTCACAGGTGGGTTATCAGGTAGGGAACTCGACCATCCTTAATGTTCTGGTTCAACAGAGTCTCTATTTTCAGTACTGGGCCGATTACGCCCGAGTACGCTACGACTATCTGGTCAGTAGCCTCCAACTGAAACAGGCGGCGGGCACACTCATGATCAGCGATGTTGATGCCATTAACCGGCTGATATTGGGGCGGACTACTGGCAGGAAAGATAAACACATCACTGTCCCCAAGCTGACGGTTCCCCAGCCCGATTTTTCGGGAGAGCCCCTGCTCGTAGGGCCTGCCGGTGCGCGTGTCAAATGAGGTTTCTTTTCGTCCACAAACACCTGCCGGGCCAGTTCGAGCACCTGATCAAGGCCCTGCTGGAAGATCCCCGTCACGAGGTGGTGGGCATCACTCAGGATTACAATCCGCAACACCACACCCTGATGGGGTTACGGGTTGAAACCTATGCGCCGGCCCGTCTGGTCGATCAGCCTTTACATGGCTGCCTCGCCAGCGCTGCCGAGCAGATCGCCAATGGGCTTGCCGTAGCGGGCCTGCTGTCGCAGTTAAAAGACGAAGGCTTTGTACCTGACATCTGTTTTGCCCATATCGGCTGGGGCGAGGCAACCTATTTCAAGGATATTTACCCGGCCATTCCCTTGGTGGGCTATTGCGAGTTCTACTATCATGCCCGCGGGGTGGATGCCGACTTTGATCCGGCATTTCCGATCAGCCAGCATGATGTTTACAGCATTCGGGCGGCCAACGGACCCATGTTGCTAGGCCTGGTCGCCATGGATGCCGGGATCACGCCGACGCGGTGGCAGAAAAGTCTTTTTCCAGATGCGTTTCAGTCCAAAATCGAGGTCATTCATGAGGGCATTGATACTGATCGCATAAAACCCGATGCGAGCGCTGTTTTTTCACTGCCCAATGGCCAGCGCCTGAGCAGGCAAGACCAGGTGGTGACCTACGCCACCCGCAATCTGGAGCCTTATCGGGGGTTTCACATCTTTGCGCGGGCGCTTGAGCGTGTTTGTCGGCAACGAGAGGATTGCCACATCATCGTGGCGGGTGGCGATGACGTGGCCTACAGCGCCCGCGTGCAAGGCGCGTCTTATCGTCAGCGCGCCATGCAGGATCTGTCATACGACAGCCGGCGCGTCCATTTTGTGGGAAAACTCACGTATGCCGATTACCTGACGCTCCTGAAGGTTTCCAGCGCTCACGTTTACCTGACTGTACCTTTTGTCCTGTCCTGGTCGCTGCTTGAAGCCATGGCGGCAGGCTGTACCGTTGTGGCGTCGGATACCGCACCGGTACGCGAGGTCATCAGACATGAGGATAACGGGCTGCTGGCAGATTTTTTCTCGCCCGCCGAGATTGCAGCCAACGTCATTCGCGTGCTGGATAATCCTCATGCCACTCACCGGTTGGGAGAAAAGGCACGCCATGATGCCTGCCGGTTATTTGATGTTGCGGAGGGCATTGCCCGATATCGGCAACTCACCCTCAGGCTAACCTCATCGGAAGTCTTACCGCTATGACACAGGCCCCTAACACTCTTCGCAAGGTGCTTTCCAAATGTACACCCTTTTTTGTCTATGCCGGGGTGTTCAGTTTTTCGCTTAACCTGCTGGCGCTGGCCTCACCGCTGTACATGCTGACGGTGTTCGACCGGGTTCTATCCAGCCGCAGTAATGAGACGCTGGTCGTCCTGACCCTGATTTTCGCGTTTTTCCTGGCGATTGAGTCCATCATAAAAAAGCTGCGAACCCGCCTGTTTGCGAGATTGGGGGATACGGTTTTCCTGAAGTTGCGGGAGCCGGTGCTCAATGCAGTGCTCAGCTTTGATCAGAAAGAAGCCGCTGCTGTCCATGGGCTGGAAGATCTCGAGTCCATTAAAAGTTTTCTGGCCGGGTCTGGTTTGCGCGCGGCCTTTGAGGTGCCGTGGATACCCATTTTCCTGTGGGTCCTCTGGCTGTTCCACCCGGCGCTGTCGATGATTGCGCTGGTCAGTGCCCTGACCATGTTTGGCCTGACCTACCTGGAAGATGTGGTCTCCAAGAAAAATCAGGCCATGGCCAGCCTCAAGGGGCGAGAGTCACAGGACTTTATTGTTCATGCCTTACGCAATGCTGAAGTCGTTTCTGCTCTGTCGATGCGCGACAATATCAGGGCGAAGTGGGAAGTTGTCAACAACGAATACTACGACGAGTCAGTGAAGGCCCGCAGCAAGGTGGGCGGTATTCTCGCGTTTTCCGAGTTCGTGCGCGGCGCACTGGGGATGGGCTCAATCGCCGCTGCCGCTTATCTCGTGATCAATGTCGAGGGTGTAAGTCCCGGCGTCCTGATGGCATCTACCATCGTCATGGGCAAAGCGACCGCCCCTATATTGACGGTATTGGGCTCATGGCGATCATTTGTGCTGGTGCGAGCGGCTTACGAACGTCTCGACACATTGTTGGGCACGGCCGAACAGCAACGTCGTGGTTTCGAACCGCCCGAACCCGCCGGCAGGGTGAGTGTTGAGAGTCTCCTCTATTTCATAAGTCGGGATAAAACCATCCTCAATGGCATTAATTTTCAGTTGGCGGCCGGCGAAGCCTTGGGCATCATCGGGACCAGCGCCTCAGGTAAAACCACGCTGGCCCGTTTGCTGGTTGGCATCATGCGACCCAGCGATGGCGCGGTCAGGCTGGACAGTGCCGATGTCAGCCAGTGGTCAGCCAACGGTTTGGGGCAGTGGATAGGTTATCTGCCGCAGGATCAACAGTTGTTCGAAGGTACGGTGGCTGAAAATATCGCACGGATGGCCAACCCCCATGACAAGGTTGACGAGGTGGTTGCGGCAGCCAGGCGGGTGGGTGTGCATGATTTTATGCTCCGGTTGATCAAGGGTTACGACACGGAGGTAGGGCCGGGCGGTAAATTTCTTTCGGGTGGACAGCGGCAGTTGGTGGCGCTGGCGCGAGCTGTTTATGGGAATCCCAAACTGGTCGTGCTGGACGAGCCCAACTCCTATCTTGACGGCAATTCCGAAGCCTTGTTGCTGGATATGATTCAGCGCTTGAAGGCCGATGGCATCACGCAAATCATCATCAGCCACAAGCCTAGTGTGCTGGCAGATGTCGACAAGATTCTGGTGCTGGGCCAGAGCAAGCAGCTTATGTTTGGCCCCCGTGACGAAATTCTCCAGCGCATGAATGTAGCGACAGGTCCCAACATCGTTCCCATGCATGCGGACAAACACCCTGGTAAAGATGTGGCCTGAATTGAGTACCCATGACCTATGTTTGAAATTAGATATGACGAGACTGGAGAGGCGACCCGCATAGTTCGGACGGGTATGTTCGTGATCGTGGTTTTGCTGGGAGGGTTTCTGTTGTGGAGTGCCCTTGCACCCATCAGTGGTGCGGTTGTTGCCGATGGCAGTATCAAAATCAGCAGTAAGCGCAAGACCATCCAGCATCTTGAGGGCGGTATTGTCAGGGAAATCCTGGTGAAAGAGGGGCAGCAGGTGGAGGTCGGACAGGTGTTGCTGGTGTTGCAGGATGCTGAGGTGCGCGCCAATCTCACCATTCTGACGGATCAGCTGAACTCAGAGCTTGCTCGCGAGGCACGGCTGATGGCTGAGAAAAAACTGCTGGCAACTCTCGAGTTTCCCAATGCGTTACAGGCGGACGCTCACCCTAAGATTCAGGAAATGTTGGCGAACGAGCGGGCCGTGTTTCAAACCCGTAAAAAAACGCTGGACGATGAAATAGCGGTGATTAAAGCCGAAATCCAGCATGCCCGTCAGGAAGAAGTCAGTACCAACGCCCAGATTGCGGCGACCTCGGAAACGATCCGCTTCAAGCGTGAGCGGGTGGCTGCGGGGGAAGTGCTGAGTGCCAAGCAGTATCTCGAGAAAAACCAGCTACTGATCCTTAAAGAGGATTTATCGCAGACGCAGGCTAATCTTGGGCAGTACCAATCGCAGATGAGCGCACTCAAGCAGCGGCAGGGCGAACTGGAGCTGCGCATCATCAACCTGCGGAACGACTTCGCTAAAACCGCCGATAACGAGTTGAAGGAAGCAAAAAAGACTATTTACGAAATTGAACAAAAAATACAACCCACAAGGCTAAGTCTGGACCGGTTCCAGATTACGGCCCCGATTGCGGGGCAAGTCATAGACCTCAAAGTGAGTACGGTCGGAGGCGTGGTGCGTTCGGGGGATCCCCTGATGGACATCGTGCCGGTACAGCATGAGCTGATTGTAGAAGTTCAGGTCAAAACCCGCGATATCGCCAAGGTCCACATGGGGCAGCGGGCGGATTTGCAGTTGCTGGCCTACTCCACCCGCACCGTTCCGCACATTGATGGCTCCGTCATCTACGTCTCCGAAGATGCGCTCGAGCCACAGCCATCAGAAAAAGAACCCTACTATATGGCCTACGTGCGGGTGGACGACCACGCGCTGGACGATTTACCCCATGTTCACCTTTCCCCTGGTATGCCGGTGACGGCCTACATCCAGACCCGGCCTACAACCTTCATGGATATGCTCTTGAAGCCATTCCAGGAGTCCGTGGGTCGCGGTATGAGACCTCAGTCCTGAACTAGCCCCCCGTTCGGTCGCTTTGCCCGTCATTCCTCCGGTACGACAGTAGGTCACGGAGCCGGATGTAAGACTTCGTAAGGTGGTTTCGGCGTAAAGGGGCGTTACGAGGCCCTGTCATTGTGTTACATTTCACTCACGCCGGATGAAAGGTATTGCAAGCCTGAGTAAGCCCGGTTTTAGGTTTTAGGTTTTAGGTTTTAGGTTTTAGGGTG
>JBILXN010000009.1:0-26194 GCA_044378425.1 Methylococcaceae bacterium | reverse complement strand
CGCAAGGTGTCGGGTCGCCTGGAAATCAAGAATGCCGATGAGCGCAAACAGGTTCCACTGCGCAAAGGCCAGGATGGTAAGGCGATAGTCCTGATTGACGAGTTCAAGGCGCTATGGGATCGCATCAAGCATCAGACCACCTATCGCGTGCAATTTGACAACGCCAAGCTGATCACGGATTGCATCAGCGCCTTGCAAAAGGCACCTGCGATTGCGAAAGCGCGCCTGCAATGGCGCAAGGCCGATATCGCGATCGGCAAGGCGGGGGTGCAAGCCACTGAGAAAGCGGGGGCTGCCACGGTGGTGCTGGATGAAACGGATGTCGAGCTGCCGGACCTGCTCACGGACTTGCAGGATCGAACCCATCTGACTCGACGCACCCTCACCAGCATCCTGACCAAGAGTGGTCGCTTGGACGACTTCAAACGTAACCCGCAGCAGTTCATCGAGCTGGCGGCGGAGACCATCAATCGATGCAAACGGATGGCCTTGGTCGACGGTATCAAGTATCAGAAGTTGGGCGACCAGCACGTCTACGCACAGGGGTTATTCGAGAAGGAAGAGCTCACCGGCTATCTCAAGAACATGCTGATGGACACCCAAAAGTCGATCTACGAGCATGTGGTGTACGACTCGACGACGGAGCGGGACTTTGCCGACGCGCTGGAGAAGAACGACGCGATCAAGCTGTATGCAAAGCTACCAGGCTGGTTCAAGGTTCCCACCCCGCTAGGTAGCTACAACCCCGACTGGGCCGTTCTGGTGGAGGAGGACAGCACGCAGCATGTTTACTTCGTGGTCGAAACCAAGAGCAGCCTGTTTACCGATGACCTGCGGGACAAGGAAAGTGCCAAGATCGAATGTGGCAAGGCGCATTTCCACGCGCTGGCAGTTGGTGAGAATCCGGCACGCTATGTGGTCGCGCGTTCAGTTGGCGACCTGTTGACGGAAGCGGCCAAAGCCGACGGCGGTGGACGTACATGAAGTGTTCTGTGGGATGTTGTATCTGCTGCGGAGCGGCTGTCAGTGGAGGAGGCTGCCGAGGTACTTTACCGGGTGGAGAACCATGTATTCGTACGGTGCAAAACAGAGGGAGCCCGATCAGGACGGCATCAGCGTACTGGAGCAGGCATTAAGAAAATCAGGTTGGCGCGGCCCGCGACAAAGTGGGGCGCAACGCTAGGCCTCGTCTGTTGATCATTGATCCGCGGAGCGTGGCCGGGTCTGGCCGCTGTTGACCGACTCATGACCGCTTGGCGGATGCCACAGCTCACAATCCTCCCCGCAGCCGGAACAGTCGCTGAATCCATCGCTTTATGGCGGGCGTCAAACCGGCTTTCAATCGTTGTTCTGCGAGGCGTCGGTTGATTTGCGCGAGCGTCGGGTAGATGTGAATAGCACCGGCCAGATCGTGTACGGTCAGATTTTTGTGCAGTGCTAGCACGTATTCATGAATCAGTTCCCCGGCGCCTGCACCGGCGATGGCGGCGCCCAGTATCTTTCCGCGTGGTGTTGTGATCAGCTTGGCCCTTCCCTGACCCAGACCATCGGTAACCGCCCGGTCCAGTGATCCGAAGTCAAAGGTGTAGACGCGGTGCGGTATTGACTGCGCGTGCGCCTCGCGTTCGGACAGTCCGACGCGTGCCAGTTCCGGGTCGGTGAACGTACACCACGGGACGGCTCGGGTTTCAGTGCGGGATGGCAGTCGAAACAAAGTGTTACGCAGCACGATGCCTGCCTGATGTTCCGCCATGTGGGTGAACAGAAACGGCCCGGCGACATCGCCGCAGGCAAAGATACGACGGTTTTGGGTTCTGAGCCGTCCGTCCAGAACCAGTCGGCCCTCTGCCACCGCTACCCCAGCGCGCTCCAGGTCCAGTGCTTCGATATTGGGCTGCCGGCCGGTTGCGATCAATACATGACTACCCTCGACCCTGTGCTGGGTGCCGTTGCGGTCCGAGTAAGTGATCTGGACATGGCCGATCTCGCCCGAGACTTCCCGTATCGACACCCCCACCGCCAACTGGACGCCTTCTCCCAGTAACTGCTGTTCGATGACAGCGGCAAGATCGCCGTCCTCGCGTGGCAATATCTGCTCACCCCCGGCCAGCACCACGACCTCGCTGCCCAGACGACGGAAGGCCTGTGCCATTTCGATACCGATCGGCCCGGCGCCGATGATGAGGAGTTTGGCGACCGGCTCGCGGAGATCGAATAATGTCTCATGGGTCAGATAGGGTGTGGAAGCCAGCCCGGGGATGGCTGGAATCTGTGGCCGTGAGCCGGTGGCAAGGACAAAGTGGCGCGCGCTGATCGTTCTGCCATTGACCTCAAATCGGTCAGGGCCGCTAAAGCACCCGCTGCCGGTGACGATCTCGACCCCCATTGCCGCGAACCGCTCGGGGCTGTCATGCGGTTCGAGGGTGGCAATGACCGCACGAACCCGCGCCATGACGTCGGGTAGCGCGACAGCGGGCGCGGCGACTGTTATCGCGGCCTGACGGGCGGTCCGAACGGTGTGAGCGACGCGGGCCGAATGCAGCAGAGCCTTGCTCGGGACACAGCCTGTCCAAAGGCAATCGCCGCCGAGCCGATTTTTTTCGATCAGTACAACTTTAGCGCCAAGTCCCGCCCCACCCGCTGCGACGACCAGTCCCGCCGCTCCACCACCGATAATGCAGAGGTCAAATTGAGTGCTCATAGTGCCCGCTCCGTGCTGAGCCAGACCCTGATGTCCGGCGGTTGGTAGGCCCTCATGCGGGCGAGGAGGCTGGCAGGACAGGTGTCCGCCAGCAGCATGCTGCGATTGTCCGGCCTGAGGAAGCCTTCAGCCACCGCGTGATCGCACAGCGTCAGCAGCGGTGCGAAATAGCCGGCAACATCCAGTACGCCTATGGGTTTGCGGTGGAAGCCCAGTTGCCCCCAGGTGAGTATTTCAAATAATTCCTCGAAGGTGCCAAACCCGCCGGGCAGGGCGATAAAACCATCGGCCAGGGCTGCCATACGGGCCTTGCGGGCATGCATGGAGTCGACGATTTCGAGACGGCTGACGGCAGAGTGGTCAATTCGCTCGCCTTCGAACTCGCGGCCGACCAGTGCCTCGGGGATTACACCCGTCACCTGACCGCCCGCCGTCAGGCAGGCATCCGCGACGATGCCCATCAGGCCGACGTTGCCGCCGCCGTACACCAGTTCCAGTCCCTGTGTTGCGATCAGTGTGCCCAAGGCCGTGGCAGTTTGGGTGTAGTCGGTTCGCCGGCCCGCGCTGGCACCACAAAATACGCAGATGCGCTGGAGCGGTGTTGTGTCTGTCGATAAGTCTGGGGCCATGGTGATGGTGGTTTGATGCTTTTGGGATTTTCGCAGGCTGATGATGGCAAGGTATCTGCCGCGCCGGATGGAGAACCCGAATGTGCCGAGGGCGTTGAGGGGTGGGGTTACCGGTGAGAACCGCGTGAGACGAGGGTCAGTACTGCATCGCCGTCATCGAGATCAGTGTTTGCCATCAGGTCCGGGTAGTGGTTTTGCTGAAGCTGCAGGATGCTTCAGGGCCGGAATATGATGAATGTCGACCACAATACCACGCTCAGGTGCTGCCAGAAGAAAGTCGCGCAAAGTGCCCAAAATGTCCTGGTCAATGAATTCGGCCCGACCGCCATCGATAATCACCTGTCCTCCCGCTTCGATCTGGCTTAATAGTTCGCGCAGCAAGGCTTTGTTGAGAAACGAGACATCCTTCCTCAGGCGCAGCAGGTAGTGGGAACCATCGCGTGTTAGCGAAATCGCGGCATGAAAATTGGCCCGCATGACGAAAAACAGGCCACAGACCATGCCAACGGCTATGCCCTTCAACAGATCGGTGGCCAGTATTGCGGTAACGGTGATTAGAAAGGGGATGATTTGGTCATGGCCGCGTCGGTACATCTCGACCAAGAGTGTCGGGTTTGCCAGTTTGTAACCGGTGATGAGCAATATGGCGGCCAGTGCAGCGAGAGGAATGTAATTGAGCCAGTGCGCGACAAACAAAATACTGAAAAGCAGGAGTACGCCGTGAACGAATGCCGCTACCTTGGTCTTCCCGCCGGCATTGACATTGGCCGATGTTCGAACAATGACCGCAGTAATGGGGATGCCGCCCAACAGCCCGCTGATAATGTTGCCGAGCCCCTGTGCCTTAAGTTCACGGTTGGTGGGTGCCACCCGTCGGAGGGGATCAAGCTTGTCGGCGGCCTCAAGACTGAGCAGGGTTTCAAGGCTTGCAATGATGGCCAGGGTGACGGCGAGGCTCAATACCTTGGGGTTGGCATACTGAGAAAAATCCGGTGACACCATGTGCTCAAGAATGTCGCGGGTGTTTTCAAGTTCCGGCAGGCTAACCAGATGATGGTCGGCAATTGCCAGCGCAGTGCCTTCGCTGCCGATGTTGAATAACACGCCCCAGACTACCGCTACGAGAGGTCCGGGTACCCTGCTGAAGACGTTGCTCGCTTTGATCGCAGGAGTTTCCCAGATCAGCATGATGAGTATGGCGACGCTGCTCACCACAGCCGCGCCGGGTGAAATAACCCCAAGCGACCGGACCAGTTCGGACCAGGTATTGCCAGGCGTTTCGGGGAAATAGGTTTCTTCTCCCATAAGGTCTGCGCCATAGCCCACCGCATGTGGAAGCTGTTTCATGATGAGAATGAGCCCGATCGCCGTCAGCATGCCTTTGATGACGGCAGAGGGGAAATAGGCCCCGATCAAACCCGCCCGCAAGTAGCCGAGGATCAGTTGCATCACACCAGCCAACACCACCGCCAGCAAAAAAGCCGAATAGCCCCCCACACTTTCAATGCCCTGCAGAACAATCAGGGTAAGCCCTGCCGCCGGACCGGAGACACTCAGTTGGGACCCGCTGGCCCAGGACACCACGATGCCACCCACAATGCCAGCAATCATGCCGCCCATGAGTGGCGCGCCCGATGCCAGCGCTATCCCTAGGCACAGTGGTAGCGCGACCAGGAAAACAACAATTCCCGCAGGAATGTCATGGTCAAGTTGGCGAAAGTAAGACCAGGCCCCTGGTTGTTTCATGCGGGTGTTGTCTCCGTTACGCATTAATCAGGGGATGATTTAATCAATTGTTTAGGTTCATTGCAACCGTGATGGTCTATAAGAACCATCTTTATGGTTTATTTAGGCCCTCTGTCGTAGGGTAGAGGTGACTTGCCGCCCACTCCGGTGATAATGGCTTTTCAGACGGCCGCCGATCCTGTATCGGCCACATCCCGGTGGGGTGCCTCACGTTTGGGCAACAGACGGCTAACGGCAGCTGCCAGATGCGCCCCAGCCGCAAGGCCACTGTTTACCTATTGCTTTCAGGGTTGAATCCTGGCGGCATTTTCAGCCATGGATAGCCCTTTCGAGCCAGTGTGTAGCCGAAGTCAAACAGGGCCTGCATGAAGCCCCTCTCGAAATCCTCGGTGTGTGCCACTTTGAAGGACGGTCCGATAACGGCGAGGTTGTAATCAATCTGATCCTGTTTCGCCGTTAAATACATGCGGTAGAGATCCCCAATGCCCTGAGACTGGATCAAGGAAGAGATTGCCCGCTGCACAATGGGCAATGTCCTTCGGTTGACCTGCGCCCAGTCCTGATCCAGACGGGCATTCCGGATGATGTAGAGCTTTTTTTCTCGTTGCTCATGCCGCTCTTTAAGCATTTTGGCGACCTCGAGGGTCGGCGGGTAGAGAAACACCTGCGTCGAGGCCCCCCCATCGACATGCATTTCCTGATACGGGCGCCCGTTGGCTTCGACATCAATCAAGACCGGCGGAAATGCACCCGGAATAGCAGCCGAAGCAATCATCAGGCTACGGATCAGGTCCAGAGCTTTAGGGTGACCGCTCGCCGCGATTTTTGTGAGATTCCAGATCACAGGAAGTTGCGCATCCAGGTTGGTCGTTGCCACGAGAAGCAGTCTCCCCTTTTTATACTCTTCGGCGATTGCCACCAGCATTTTCTGGTCGATATGCTTTTCAAGCAATTGCCACAGGGGTCGGTTGTCGGCCATGGCGTCATCCCACACGGCCGCCGTAAGGCTCCGCGGCACCAAGATATCGTCCTGAGACACCCCGGTGTAGATGGCTTTGAGTGGTTTGTCATATTTCGGGCCCAGAAACGCAAAGGGCGCGATCAAGGCACCGGTGCTGACACCGGTCACCAGTTTGAAAGACGGCCTATCACCTGCAGCCGACCAGCCCACGAGCAGCCCGGCACCGAAGGCGCCTTTATCCCCGCCCCCTGATAAGGCGAGATAAGTGGCCGGAGGTAATTGACCCTTGCCACCCTGTGCAAGGAAGGTCGCTTTCTCACGGTAAAAGGAGGCAACGCCCTCCGCAGCAAGACGCTTCACATCTTCGGGGACAGCCGGTGAGTAGCGAACACCGGGCATCCCAGAAATCTCCGCTGTGGACTGAATGGCAAGCGGCACGGCCTCCCGTCGATAAGGGCCGGAACAGCCCAGCGTGGCGAGTATGGCCATCACGGCCAGTACAAGCCATCCAGACATCCACCGTCGGTTTTCAAGGCCGGCACTCCTGATTGTGCAAATCATCGTCATTCACCGGGTTGTAGGGTTAATGGGCATCCGCCTCAAGCGAATGGGTGGGTAGGCCTTGCACTGGAGCGTCATGCGGAAGGGGGCATCCTGGCTCATGTCTTGTTACCGGTGTGCACAAGTGCCCGATAGGCATCGACTGATAGGATCAGTGTTCAAGGGTGATCCTGGTGATCTTCGATCCCTGAATACCCAAACCACCCATAAGCCCCTGTTGGCCAGAAATGAAGGCATAAACGTCGCTCCTGCCGGTGGTCGTGGTCAGGGATTTTGCGACTCCGGTATCAACTACCACCACGCTCGGCCCCACCCCCACCTCCCAGCCATTGCTCTGATCCAGGTAGTTCAGTGCGCGCTCTTTCATAAAGAACATGGCGTAATCGAACGACTGCACGCCTGCCTGTAAACCGTAGGATCCGGCAACGAGCGTGTAATACCCCATGGTTTTGCCCCTTTGGATCAGCGCCCCGGTGCCATACTGCGCACCCCCGATAAATCCGGCTTTTAGGACGCCCGGGAACACGAGAATCGCTTGCGCATCCCTCGACAATAGCCGTGCAGCGGGCATCGTCGCGTAAAGATTACGAAGAGCGACACGGGCTTTGGCATCAACACTCGCTTGAGTGGTATGGCCAGGCTGATCTCTGAAGGTTTGGCAGCCTGACAAGAGTAGAAACGGAATCAACCAGCGCCCAATTGACCTTGACAGGTTCATCGCCCACCTCCTTGTTACGGCTTGCGAGCCGAAAGCGTCCACCCTCTTCGTGCGCCTGGCTCTGATTAGGACAGAAGACGCTTTCGGTTAAAAGTACGTTGAAATGCGTATGTCAAAGGGCCTTAAAGACGTTGTCGCCTTGTTCGGGGTTTTGTAACTGTTGGGATCTGAGGCGATCACCTGAACCCGATGAGGGCTGGGATTGGGCGGAGCAGCCGCTGATGGTCTTCCGCTGTGTAAGGGTACGGACAGTTGGCGCGGTTATGACTGCCGGTATGTCAAGGACATGCGACCCCTTTCCTGCGAAAAGGCAGTCAGTGCCCTCGCGCTTGGTTGATGGGGACACGACGGAGGTGTGGGGCGCCCTGAACAGGCTGTGCGTGATCCCCCCTCTGCGCCTTTCTCTGCCATGGATCTCGAGCCGATTCGCGATTGTTAACATGACGCTCGGACTCGGCAGGCAGTGGCTATGTCAGACCTGAGCTTAAAAGTCAGAGAAATTTTCAGCACAGGGGATGCGAGGTCGGGGGGGTGTTGCGCACGCATTGGAATCACCCGCCTATAAATTGACTATTTTGGTAGGATATGTGACCCTCGATCAGAAGGTTGCCTACATCTTCCAGGAGACTTCCCGTGCGTTTAACGACCAAAGGGCGCTACGCCGTAACCGCGATGCTCGACCTGGCTTACCATAGCGAAAAAAGGCCGGTTACCCTTACGGATATTGCCAAACGCCAGGAAATCTCCCTGTCCTACCTTGAGCAACTGTTTGCCCGCTTGCGCCGCTCCGGGATGGTTGAAGGCGTGAGAGGCCCCGGAGGCGGCTATCAGCTCAGCCGTGGCACCCATGAAATCACCATCGCCGAAATCATCTCTGCCGTTGATGAAACCATCGATTCAACCCGCTGCGGCGGCAAGGCTAACTGTCAGAGTTCCCAGCCCTGCCTGACCCATGACCTTTGGATGGGGCTCAGCGAACAGATTCGCTTGCACCTGGACGGGATTAGCCTGCAGGATGTGTTGCAGCGCAAAAGTGTCCGTATGGTGGCCGAGCGCCAGGATCAAGTGGCTTCGGGTGTGACCGTCGATATTCCGCTGAAGCGGGGACTGAGGGTTTAATCCGGCCCCGATGATCTACTTCGACCACAATGCCACGACCCCGCTGGATGATCGGGTGCTGGCCTCGATGCAGCCTTTCCTTGGCCCCTACTATGGTAATGCCTCCGGTCTTTACCGCCTCAGTCGCCTCAGTCGAGGGGCGATAGATGCGGCAAGGGAGCAGGTCGCCACCCTGGTCGGCGCGACGGCCGCGCAGGTGATTTTTACCAGCGGTGGCACCGAGGCCAACAATCTGGCGCTCAAAGGCATGGCGCTAACGATGAGCCCGGGGCTGATCGTCACCGGACCGACCGAACACCCATCCATCACCGGCCCGCTCGGCTTTCTGGTTCGGTACGGCTGGACGGTCGAAACCCTGCCCGCTGCGACCGATGGTCTGCCGATCATGGCTCATTTCGATTGCGTGGACGGGCGTGCTGTTGGCATTGGCACGCTGATGCTGGCTAATAACGAAACGGGCGTACTGCACGATACCGCCGCATTTGCCGCGAAAATTCGCGCCCTTGGAGGGCGCTGCCACATTGATGCTGTCCAGGCCGCTGGCAAGGTTCCGGTCGATTTTAATGCCTGCGGCGCTGACTCAATGACGATTTCGTCCCACAAGCTCTATGGACCCAAGGGGGTCGGCGCCTTGATTGTCGATCGCGCAATCCCCATTGAGCCCTTGTTACACGGCGGCGGTCAGGAGCAGGGCTTACGCGGAGGCACCGAGAATGTTGCCGGCATTGTCGGTTTCGGCAAGGCCGCGGAACTGGCGCGGGCAGAGCTTGACAGTCGCCGCCAGCACAGCCTGAACCTCCGGCAGCGACTTGAGGCGCGACTGGCGGCCCTCCCTGGTCTTACACTGTTTGCGGCGAACACTGAACGCCTGCCCAACACGGTACAGTTCAGTCTGCCCGGCTATGAGGGTGAAACCCTGGTCATGACGCTGGACCGACACGGTTTTGCCCTCTCCAGCGGATCGGCCTGTGCCAGTGGCGGGGGCGAGCCCAGCCCGGTGCTGACCGCCATGGGTATCGATGACGATACCGCTCGGGGAGCCGTCAGGGTAAGCCTCGGTCGCGGCAATACGGCCGACGAGGTCGATCGTTTTGCCGACACCCTTTTGACACTGATTCACTGATACCACTGCCGGCCCGGCGCGCCCGGACCGGCTCGATTAACCCACGAGGTCATTATGTCCATCATCATTACCGAAAGCGCTGCCGCCCAGGTAGCCAGGCAACTCGAAAAACGCGGAGCCGGACTGGGGCTCCGGCTGGGTGTTAAAAAATCCGGCTGCACCGGCTTTGCCTATGTTGTTGATTACGCCGATAGCGCCGAGGACAGCGATGAGGTTTTTATGCAGCATGGCGTCAAGGTGGTAATCAACAGGGATGATCTGCCCTATCTGGACGGCATCCAGGTGGATTTCCGGCGCGAAGGGATCAGTGAGGCCTTCAAATTCGACAATCCCAACATCAAGGCGATGTGTGGCTGCGGCGAGAGTTTCGCGGTATGAGGGCATGCCGCCCCTGTGCGCCAAACCCTGCTGTCTTACCACGTTGAGCCGTTTACTGTAAAATCCGGCTAGCTGACCCGCCCATGCAGGCGGGTTTCTTTTTTAGGGCCCGCCGCCGACAGCGCGGACGTCCTTCCACACAACCCTATCCCAGGAGTCATTATGGCGATCGAACGCACCATTTCCATCATCAAGCCGGATGCCGTTTCCAAGAACGTGATTGGCGAAATCTACAGCCGTTTCGAGAAGGCGGGGCTCAAAATTGTCGCAGCCAAAATGACGCATCTGTCACGTGAACAGGCCGAGGGATTCTACGCCGTACACCGTGAACGCCCCTTCTTCAATGATCTGGTTAGCTTCATGATTTCCGGCCCGGTCATGATTCAGGTGCTGGAAGGCGACAACGCCATTGCCAAGAACCGCGACGTCATGGGCGCCACCAATCCGAAGGATGCAGCTCCCGGTACCATCCGCGCTGACTTCGCTGAAAGTATTGATGAAAACGCGGTACACGGCTCCGACGGTGCCGAAACAGCGGCTCAGGAAATCGCCTACTTCTTCCAGCCTAATGAACTCTGCGCCAGAACCCGCTGATCGCGGCGAAGCAACCAATCTGCTCGGGCTCGACCGCGAGGCCATGATGGCCTTCTGTGTCGAGCACGGTGAGAAACCGTTCCGCGCCGACCAGTTGTTGCAATGGATCCATCAGCGTGGAGTCGGTGACTTCGAGTTGATGACCAACCTCAGCAAGACCTTGCGTAGTCGGCTGCAGGAGACCTGCGAAATCCGGCCACCTGACATCGTACACGAGCAGATTTCGACCGACGGTACGTGCAAATGGGTGCTTCAGACCGATGCCCAGAACCGGGTCGAGACCGTCTTCATCCCCGAGGAGGGCCGCGGCACGCTCTGCGTTTCCTCCCAGGTGGGCTGTGCGCTGGAGTGCACGTTCTGCTCTACCGCCAAACAGGGCTTCAACCGTAATTTGAGCACGGCCGAGATCATCGGCCAGCTTTGGGTCGCACAACGCGAACTCGGCATCGGTGCCGTCACCAATGTGGTGCTGATGGGCATGGGTGAACCGCTGCTCAATTTCAACAATGTCGTGGCGGCCATCAATCTGATGCTGGATGACCATGCCTACGGCCTGTCCAAGCGCCGCGTGACGCTCAGTACCTCAGGCATCGTCCCGGCACTGGACCGACTGGCCGAAGTCAGCGACGTCAGTCTTGCCGTCTCTCTGCATGCGCCGACCGACGCGTTGCGCGACGAACTGGTGCCAATCAATCGCAAATACCCCATCAGGGAATTGATGGCGGCCTGCAAGCGCTACATCGGCCAGGACGCCCGCCGCAAAGTCACTATCGAGTACGTCATGCTGGACGGCATCAACGACACCCCCGCCCATGCCAAGGCCCTGATTCGGGTGCTCAGCCATGTGCCGTCCAAGGTCAACCTGATTCCATTCAACCCCTTTCCGGGGTCGGATTATCGGTGTTCCAGCCGCGATACCATCCGTCAGTTCAGCGAATTGCTGCAGGCTGGCGGCCTCATCACCACCACCCGCAAAACCCGGGGTGACGACATCGACGCGGCCTGTGGCCAGTTGGTCGGCAAGGTCAAGGATCGCACTCGCCGCACCATCCGGCTGGAGGCCGCAGGGTCATGAGGCCGAGGCATCTGCTGGCGCCCGGGTTGATTGCGCTAGCAACCGCCTGCTCATCGCTGCCGCCGCTGGATCAGAACGGCAAGCCCGCCGACGGCATATCCGACCAGGAGGCCGCGAAAATTTACATCGATAAGGGTGTGCAATACATGGAGGGGGGGCAATATGACATTGCCCTGCAGGACCTCAGTAAAGCCATTGATCTTGATGACGATAACAGCGAGGCCTATAACGCACTGGGCGTGCTGTACCAGCAGTTGAACAATGTCTCGGAGGCCGACAGCCATTTCCGGAAGGCGCTGTCGATCAAGCCGGACAACTACGCGGCCCGCAACAACTTCGGTCGGCTGCTCTGTAGCACAGGGCGTACCGCCGAGGCTTTCGAACAATTTACAATAGTGACCGGCACCAGGCTCTACGGTCAGCAATGGATACCGCTCACCAACGCCGGTGTCTGCGCCCACAGCGTCGGAAAACTGACCGAAGCCGAACGCTATTTGCGCTCGGCACTGGCCGCCAACCCAGCATTTCCGCCGGCTTTGCTGGAGATGGCGAAACTCAGCCGCGAGACGGGTCAGCCGATAGCGGCCCGAGGCTTTCTGCAGCGCTATATCAGCGCAGCAGGCGCTACCCCTGAGTCGCTGACGCTGGGAGTGGACATTGAAATGGCGCTGGGCAACCCGCAGTCTGCCAGCGAGTACATGCAGACATTGCGGACCAGGTTTCCCGATTCACCCGACGTCATGCGCGAGAGGCAACGGCTCGGCAACTAAAAACAGCTCGTTCCGCATACGGACCGGGTCCAAAGACACAAGGTAGATACGACAGATGGCTGAAACGATCCAGGCGATCCGGGGCATGCACGACATCCTGCCGGAGCACACGCCGCGCTGGCAGTATGTGGAAAGTGTGCTGCGCCGCGTCATGGGCGGCTATGGTTACCGTGAGATCAGGCTCCCGATTGTTGAGAAAACAGAACTCTTCAAGCGCTCCATCGGTGAAGTCACCGATATCGTCGAAAAAGAAATGTATACCTTCGACGATCGCAATGGTGACTCACTTACGTTGCGGCCGGAAGGTACGGCGGGCTGCCTCAGGGCTTGCCTTGAACACAGCCTGCTACACAACCAGACTCAGCGCCTCTGGTACACCGGCGCAATGTTCCGGCATGAGCGACCGCAAAAAGGCCGCTACCGCCAGTTCCACCAGCTGGGAGTCGAGGCCTACGGCATGGCCGGGCCCGATATTGATGCGGAATTGATTCTGCTCTGCCGGCGCCTGTGGCGCGCACTGGGCATAGACCACAAGCTCGAACTGCAGATCAACTCCCTGGGTACCACCGAGGAGCGCATCGCCTATCGTGCTGAACTGGTCGATTATTTCCGTAGCCACTACGACCGCCTTGATGAGGACAGCCGCCGCCGGCTGGAGACCAACCCGCTGCGGATCCTCGACAGCAAGAATCCTGATCTGCGGGAGATCATCGCTGCGGCACCCGTCCTGACCGAGGCGCTCAACGAGCTTTCGCGCACCCATTTCCACTCTCTGCGCCAGCGCCTTGACGATGCCGGTGTCGCCTATCAGGTCAATCCCCGCCTTGTTCGGGGGCTGGACTACTATTCCAGGACCGTGTTCGAATGGGTCACTCGCGAGCTGGGGGCTCAGGGCACCGTTTGTGCCGGGGGGCGTTACGACGGGCTGATTGAGCAACTGGGCGGCAAGGACTCCACCGCTGTGGGGTTTGCCTTGGGTATGGAGCGACTGATCGATCTGCTTGACACGCCGGAGCGCTTTGATGCCGCCGCTGCGCCCGAGGCCTATCTCATCGCGGTGGGTGAACTGGCCGAAGCCAGGGCCACTGCGGTAGCCGAGCGCCTGCGGGATGCGTTGCCCGACCTACGCCTGCAAATGAATTGTGGTGGCGGCAGCTTTAAGAGCCAGTTCAAGCGAGCCGACAAAAGTGGCGCCGCTGTGGCGTTGGTGATGGGGGATGACGAGGCCCGCGACCAGATGATCAGCGTCAAGTCGCTCCGTCACGACGCCGGTCAGAAAACCCTGACCGAAGCCGAACTGATCGATTTTTTACACAGTTTGATCTGAAGCAACGAGGAGCGCATGGAAACCTATTCGTCTGATGAAGAACGCCTTGAGGCCGCCCAACGCTGGTGGAAAGAAAACCGCCAGTCGATTTTCAGCGGCCTGCTGCTGGGCCTTGCCATTATCGCGGGCTGGAAAATGTATCAGGGCAACAAGGCCGACACCAACGCTCAGGCATCCGCCGTCTATGAGCAGCTGACCAAGGCCACTGAGGCCAAGCAGACCGAATCCGCCACCAAACTGGCGGATCGTCTGTTGCAGCAGTACTCATCGACCACCTACGCCGAATATGCGCGCCTGTTTCTCGCCAAGCTGAAAGTGGAGGCCGGTGACCTGGCCGGTGCCCGCAAAATACTGGATGAAGCCGTGGCCAAGAGCAGTGACGATGCCATGAAAAGCCTCGCGCGTCTGCGTTTGGGTCGGGTCATGCTGGCGCTGGGCGAGATCGACCCTGCCCTGAAAATGCTTGATGCCTTAAGCGACAACGCCATCGGTAAAATGGCGGGTCTCTATGATGAGTTGCGCGGTGATTTGCTGGTCGCAGCCAAGCGGCCCGGGGACGCTCGCAAAGCCTATGAAAAGGCCAGGGCAGCAGGAGAAAGTTCGCCCCTGCTGGAGCTCAAAATCAACGACCTGCCGGCCAGCAATTGATGCGTGTCTCGCTCCTGTTGCTGACGGCACTGCTCCTGAGTGGATGTTCCCAGTTCAATGCCATCAAGGACCTCGCAACGTCGGTGCAAGGTCTGATTACCGGTACCGATAACTCCGAACCGCCCAAGGAACTTGAACCCCTTGAGCCTACTGTTCAGTTGAATTCGCTCTGGCATGCTTCAGTCGGCAAAGGCTATAACGGCCAGATCGTTAACCTGGTGCCAGCGGTCACCGACAGCAGTGTCTACGTCGGTGCCCGCAAGGGTGAGGTTGAAGCCTTTAACCGGCTGACCGGGGATAAGGTGTGGTCAGTTGAAACCGAGCTCGAATTATCCTCCGGGCCAGTAGTGGCGGGCGACAAGCTGCTATTTGGCACCAGCAATGCCGAACTCATCGCGCTCAGTCTGGCCGATGGCAGCCTGCAGTGGAAAGCCGTCCTCACCAGCGAAGTGCTGTCGCTGCCCCGAGTCAGGAAAAACATGGTCATAGTCCGTACCAGCGATGGTCGGCTGGCCGGGCTTGATCTTGCCAGCGGCGGTGTGCGCTGGACCCATGAGCGCAGCATTCCGCCGCTATCGGTGCGCGGCCTCGGCTCACCCGCCCTTACCGACGATCTGGTGCTGGATGGCTTCGGTGGCGGAAAGCTGATTGCGCTGGGGCTGCTGGATGGCAAACCCGTCTGGGACACCACTGTTGCAACACCGCATGGGCGCTCCGAGGTCGAGCGACTGGTCGAACTGAATGCCGACCCGCTGATCCGCAATGACACGGTCTACGTCAGCGGTTTCCAGGCTGGCGTTTCGGCGCTCAACCTGCAGGATGGAGAAATGCTGTGGACGCAGGCCTCGGTCTACTCCAGCCATGGCCTGAGTGCGGGTCGCCGTTCGTTGTTCATCAGCGATACCAACAGCGATGTCTGGCAACTCGACATCAGCAACGGCGCCGACATGTGGAAGCAGTCAGACCTGCACCAGCGGCGGCTGACCATACCGGTACCGGTCAAGAACCGGCTGGTCGTTGGCGACTTCGAGGGCTATCTGCATGTCCTGTCAACGGATGACGGCAGACTGATGGGGCGGCTTGAGGTCGACGATACCCCCATACTGGCGGCACCTGTGATCTACAACGACGTCATTTACGTATACACCACAGGCGGCGTGCTGTCTGCCTTAGGAATGGACTGATCATGCTGCCTGTTATTGCCCTTGTCGGACGCCCGAATGTCGGGAAATCCACCCTTTTCAACTTTCTGACCCGGACCCGGGATGCCTTGGTCGCCGACTATCCCGGTCTCACCCGCGACCGCCAGTACGGCAGGGTCAAGCGCGGTGACCGCGACTTTTTCGTGGTGGATACCGGCGGCATCGTCGAAACCGACGCCGGTATTGATGAACAGGCGATGCGGCAGGTGCAGATCGCGCTGGAGGAAGCCGACATCATCCTGTTCATCGTCGATGCCCGCGACGGGCTGACCGTAGGGGATGAGGCAATCGCCGAACGCCTGCGCCGTACCGGCAAGCCGGTCGTGCTGGCCGCCAATAAAGTCGATCAGGCCAGCCTTGTGGCGGCCGCCGGCGAGTTCCACGCCATGGGTGTGGGCGAACCGCATGCCATATCAGCCGCCCATGCCCAGGGCATCGGTGACCTTCTGGATGTAATTGAGGCCCGCCTGCCCCAACCGGAGCCGCTGGCAGAAGAGGATGACGAAGGCATCCGCATTGCCGTGGTGGGGCGGCCCAATGTCGGTAAATCCACCCTGGTAAACCGCTTGCTGGGAGAAGAACGCGTGGTCGTATTCGATCAGCCGGGCACCACCCGCGACAGTGTGGCGATCCCGTTTGAGCGCCACGGCAAGCGTTTCACGCTGATTGATACGGCGGGCATACGACGTCGGGGACGTATCGCTGAAACCATTGAAAAATTCAGCGTCATCAAAGCGATGCAGGCGATTGAAAAGGCCCATGTAGTGATCTACCTGATTGACGCCCGTGAAGGTGTAACCGACCAGGATGCCAACCTGCTGGGCATGGTGCTGGAAATCGGTCGCGGTCTGGTCGTCGGGCTTAACAAGTGGGATGGCATGAGTCCGGATGAGCGGGACGAAACCCGGCGCCGACTGGATCTCAAGCTGACCTTCATCGACTTCGCCTCCAAATACTTTATTTCCGCCCTGCACGGCACCGGCGTGGGCCACCTGTTCGACGCGGTTCAGGAGGTCTACGATGCGTCCATGACCGACATGGGCACTTCACGGCTGACCCGTATCTTGCAGGATGCGGTCACTGCCCATCAGCCGCCGCTGGTGCAGGGGCGCCGTATCAAACTCAAGTTCGCCCATCAGGGCGGCTCCAATCCGCCCACCATCATCATTCACGGCAATCAGGTCGATGAGGTGCCGGGGAGTTACAAGCGGTTTTTGATCAATCACTTCCGGGAAGCGCTGGATATCATAGGTACGCCCATCAAACTGGTATTCAAAGGCACCGAAAACCCGTTCAAGGGCAAACGCAACGAACTCACCGAACGCCAGGTTCGCAAGCGCCGCCGCATGATCCGGCATTATAAATAGCGAGCACCGGCCGCTTTCGCAGAGTCCAGTTTCGGGGTTATTCATGGATAACAGTCGCTCTACGCTCGTCTTCACCCGCGTGGTCAGTCAACAGGCGCCGGCCACCCGCAGCCATACCCAGTTCAGGAACCTGATTCGCAAGATCGACAAGCAAAAGGCGCTTTTGGCCGTCTGGCTGGAGACCGAGCCTGTCTATCAGCACAACATCAGTCAGAGCTATCTGCCACTGGTCACGAAGCTGAATCAGCACAAGGCAGAGATGGTCCACCTGTTCGATAAGGCGACCGAAAATTCGTTATTCAAGAAACGCGACAGAGAAAAACTCGCCGTTATGATCCGAAGCATGAGCTACGAACTGATCCAGTCTTATGGCATGGAAGCACTCAAGCCAATCTATGACCGCCACAACGACATGAGCTTCGATCAGGAGGCGGAGGATGAAGCAAGGCGGGCCAGCGACGCCATGAAAAGCATGATGTCTGCGGTACTGAACCTCAATCTTGAGGACGAGGAAGGGCTTGATAGCCCGGAAAAGCTGATCGAACACATCAACAAGTGGCGCGATGAGCAGGAAAGGGCCAACCAGGAGGCGAGGGAAAGGCGGGCACAGCGCCGCACTAAAACCGCCAAACAACAGGAAAAAGCCGAGCGTGAAGAAACCGAGGCGCGAAATGTCAGCAAGGCGCTGCAGGACATCTACCGCAAACTGGTGACGGTCATGCACCCGGATCGGGAACCCGACCCGGTGGCGCGTGAGCGAAAAACCGAATGGATGCAGCGGGTGAACGTCGCCTACGAAAATAAAGACTTACTGCAGTTGCTCGAATTGCAACTGGCACTGGAGCAGATTGATACCGAACAGCTCGCTGCCATGGCTGAAGATCGCATCAAGCGCTACAACAAGATGTTGCGTGCGCAATCCAACCAGATAGCGGCTGAAATTGAGGCGATTGAGCAGCGTATGCGCAGGCAATTGCGGCTCTCCCCCTATCAGCCGATCAGGCCCGAAATGCCGCAGCATTGGCTGAACGAAAATATCGCGATGCTCAAGCGAGAGATTGCTGATGCCGAAGCCAGCCTGCGGTCGTTAAAGGACCCTGCCACGCTCAAGGCCTGGTTGAAAGGCTACACAATACCCCGGGCGGAGAAGAAAGACCTGCCCCTGTTCGATCCCTGGCTGGATCCCTATTGACCGGCCGCTCGCCCGCAAAGCGTATCGGGCGGGTGATTCAGCAAATGCGCGGCAGTTGCTCGCCACTCAGCAGGATCAGTACCCGTTCAGTGCCATAGGCGGTGCGCAGATGGACCTCGCCATTCGTCCGTGCTGCCGCCGTTACCTCACCCACCCGCGCCGCAGCGCGCCCCAAGGGGTGGCTGCGCAGAACCGCTAGTGCCAGGTCGGCCGCCGTGGGGGGTACGAATAGGGCACAGCATCCCTCGTTAGCCACATACAGAGGATCAAAGCCCAGCAATTCGCAGATACCCCGTACTGCGGGTTCAACCGGAATCGCCGTTTCATCCAGCCGGATATCCAGTTGCGCGGTCTGGGAAATTTCGATCAGCGCACTGGCCAGGCCGCCGCGCGTCAGGTCGCGCAGGCAATGCAGTTCGATATTCGCCGCCAGCAGCGCCTTTACCAGGCCCGAAAGATCAGCGCAATCGCTGACCAGAGTGGTTTCCAGCCCCAGCCCCTCGCGTTGAGCCATAATCGCCATGCCGTGGCGGCCAATGTCGCCGCTGATCAGCACGACATCGCCGGCCCTGAGGGCGCTGGGGCCAATCTCGGGCCCCGTGCCCAGCAAACCCAGCCCCGAAGTCGTGATATACAGCCCATCACCTTTGTCGCGTTCAACTACCTTGGTGTCGCCGGTAACGATCAGCGCCCCCGCTGCGCCTGCGGCCTCGGCCATGGAATCCAGTACCCTTTGCAGATCATCCATCGGCAGCCCCTCCTCGATGATCAGTGCGGCGCTCAGGAACAGGGGTCGGGCTCCCACCATCGCCAGATCGTTCAGCGTGCCGCACACCGCCAGCTTGCCGATGTCGCCGCCGGGAAAGAAGATCGGGTTGACGACGTAGGAATCGGTGGTGAAAGCGTAGCGGTGGCCCTCCAGCGTCAGTACGGCACTATCCTGCCGCGCTGCCAGGTAGGGGTTAGCGAAGCGGGGTTGAACCCTGGTCTCCAGCAGTTGTTGCATCAACAACCCGCCGCCGCCATGGGCCATTACGATGCGCTCGTACGGATTCAGGGCGATCGGACAGGTGGGCTGATCCGGCGGACTCACGGCGCGGCCGGGACTTTGCGCGGTATGTAAAGGGTCTGGATGCGCTCTTTGGCCGCCGCCCCGTCCGGTGAGGATGCTACGGGCGGAGATGGCGGCTTGACCGGCACTGCTGCAGCCGGGATGGCCGGGGCGACCGGCGGTGTGCCGGCACTGGCGAAGCCCCGTTGCTTCAGGCAATCGCGAAAGGCCGTCGGGCTGGGCGGCCTGACCGTGCGGGTGCCACGGGCCGAAACGCTGGTTTTGCCCTGTTGGCAGACCTCCAGAGCTTTCAGGAAGGGATCGGTTTTGGCCTCCTGATGGTAACCCAGTGTATCGAGACACCGGAGGTAGCCCGTCGCATCAATGCTGGCGGCAGGATCGGCAGAGCGGTCTGCGGTTTTGGACGGGTTTTTCGCCCGGCAAAGCTGAGCATCCTGATAGTACTGGCGGGTCTTGTTGGTGACTGCCTCGGACGGCGTATTCGCCGCGCAGGCAGATTGCAGCAACATGAGGGTCGCGGCCAGCGTCGCGGAAATCCAGCCGCCCGATGACCGGGCCGCTTGCCGACCGGCAGTTTTGCTGGTGGGCGGGGTGATGGCAGGGATCATGCTTTGAAACTCCCGAAGGTAAGAAAAAACAGACGACGCCGTCGCGGCATCTTGAATGGGTTCGCCATCGTACTGCGAAACGATCACTGATTCATGCCCCCTGCGGCATTGGCGGCTGCGGGGGGTCGATAGCGGAAATAGGCGGCGCAGGCACCTTCCGAAGAGATCATGGTAGCCCCCAGCGGGTTCAGGGGGGTGCAGCGTCGGCCAAAAGCGGGACACTGATCGGGCCTGATCAGGCCCTGCAGAACCTTGCCGCTCAGACACTCGGCCGGTTCTGGAGCCGCTGCGGCCGGCAGGTCGAAACGCCGCTCGGCATCGAATGCCGCGTAGGCCTCGCTCAGGCCCCATCCACTGGCAGGCAGGGTGCCGAGTCCCCGCCATTCACGATCAACGCTGCAAAATACCTCGGCCATCAAACGCTGCGCCGCGCGGTTACCGTCGGGACGGACCACTCGCCGGTACTGGTTTTCGACGTCATGCCGCCCCGCCTCCAACTGGCGCACACAGGCCATGATGCCGTTCAGCATATCGACCGGCTCAAAGCCCGTGACGACGACCGGTACCCGGTAACGGTCAGCGATGGCCTGATATTCCACACTGCCCATGACCGCACAGACATGGCCGGCTGCCAGAAAGCCCTGTATCCGGCACTCGGGTGAGGCGAGCAAGGCGGTCATTGCCGGTGGCACCCGCACATGACTGACCAGCAGCGAGAAATTCCTGAGCCCTTCCTGTCGTGCCTGAAATACAGCCATGGCCGTAGCAGGCGCCGTGGTTTCGAAGCCGACGGCAAAGAATACGACCTCCCGGTTCGGATGCTGGCGCGCGAACTCAAGGGCCTCCAGCGGTGAATAAACCACCCGCACACTGCCCCCCGCCGCTCGGGCCGTGAGCAGGTCGCCGTGTGAGCCCGGCACCCGCAGCATATCCCCGTAGGAACACACCACGGTGTCGGCGCGGGCGGCGAGGGTAATGGCCTGATCCAGGCTGGCGGCGGGCGTGACGCATACCGGACAGCCCGGGCCGTGAATCAGCTCCAGCCCTGCCGGTAGCAACCGGTCGATGCCGTATTTGAGAAGGGCGTGCGTCTGGCCGCCACAGACTTCCATCAGCGTCCAGGGCCGACGGCAGAGCTGGGCCAGCTGCTCGCTCAGTTGCCGGACCAGCGCAGGATTGCGGTATTCATCAACATATTTCATGGCGGGGCGCTGTCCTGTTCGGCAGCAAAGGCGGCACAGGCTGCGAGACTGGCCTCTGCTTCAGCTTCGTCCAGCTGGGTGATGGCAACACCGGCATGGACGATGACCCAGTCCCCCACCTCGGCCTCGGGGGTGAAAGCCAGACTGATGTCCTTGAAAACACCGCCGCAGCTGATCCGGCCCATCCGGTCAGGGGTGTGTGAGGCTGACAGGCTGACGATTCGGGCGGGAACGGCTAAACACATGAGAACCTCCACCATGCTGGCAACGCGGTGCCGAATCAGTGGGCCAGCAAAGCCGCACCCGCTGTAATGCGGCTACAATAGCGGGATTTGCTGGCGCTTGATACTCGCGACATGAAAGTCTTGCATTGCTCATGGATACCCGAGACCACCGATGCATTCATCCAGGGCGGCGATTTCTGGCTGTGGATCGAAGAGGCCTCGCCACAGGCCGTCAAGGGTGAGCACCGGCATCCGCGTCAGCTCCAGAAGGCCGACCTGATCGAATTCCTTGAAAACAGCCTGGGGCTGTCCATTTCTGCCTACGAGCGGCGCTTCAATTTCAACCCGCAATCTGTCCTGTTGCCGACACTTGAGGGTGTGCCGCTGGCCGGACCTGAATGTGATCAGGGTGGCGACGAGGTTCCGCCGCCTGCCCCGCTGCAGGTGTGGGAGGTGGATGCCTATCGGCAGGTGCGGCCCATTGCCCAACTGGGTGAACTGCGCTTCATGGCCTTCTGTCAGGGGCCGGACACGCGGCCGGGCAGCGACCTGCTGTTCTGGCATTTCTTCACCCAGTCGCTGAAAGCCGTCATTCTGCGCGACCGTTATGTGCCGGCACTGATTTACCGGCAGTCTGCGACGGTCGGCTATGAACTGCATGCGGGCTGGGAAATCGTGTCCGATGACTATGAGCAGCTGATCCGTGATGCCATTGCCCTGATGCCGGAAGCCTGTGCGGCGGCAGGCCGTCAGCTGTTTGAAAAATCGAGCCTGCTCAGGCACTGCGCCGAGGTACTGGTGCAGCGGGTTGTCAGCCATGGCTCGTCTTCGGTCAAGATTGAGCGGCGTTTCCGCGACACCCTGGTCGATGCGGCCCGTCAGGAACTGCAAACCCGTCAGCCCTTTCGCAGCGGTGAGGGTTTGGCGCTTTACCACGACTGGCTGGCGTGGCGTCGGAAGCTGGCGGGTCGCCGGGGTGAAGCCGGCTTTACCTTGCTGTTTCAGTTGCAGGAAGCGACGACGGAATCTGATCCCTGGCGACTCGATATGCTGGTCGCGCCCCGCAAGGACCCCTCCATGCAGATTACCCTCGCGCACTACTGGACGCTGGCGACGGGTGCTCAGCAGAGTTTCGCAGCGCTTTGCGGTCAGGGTTTTGATCAGAACCTGTTGCTGGCGCTGGGGCAGGCTGCCCGCATCTACGCCCCCCTGTGGGCAGGCCTGGATGAGCTCGAGCCCTCGGGCATAGACCTTACCCTGGATGAAGCCTTCGCCTTTCTGCAGGAAGATGCCTGGGTGCTGGAGGACGCCGGCTTTACGGTGCTGGTACCCTCCTGGTGGACGCCACAGGGCCGCCGCCGCGCCAAGATCCGGCTTCAGGCCGGTGGGCCATCCCCTTCCGGTGCCAACCGTCGCAACGCCATGGATCTGCAGAATCTCATCAGCTACCGCTATGACCTCGCGCTGGGCGAAGAGACACTGGATGAGTCGGAGTGGGCGCATCTGGTCGAGAGCAAGACACCCCTGGTACGCTTCAGAGGCCGCTGGCTGGCGCTCGACCGCGAAAAGATGCGGGAAATGCTAGAGTTCTGGCGCCGGCACCGCAACGAAGATGACGACATGAGCCTGCCCGAGCTGATGCGGAAATCGGCCGAGGATGCCAGCTTCTTCGAGATTGAGCCGCGTCATGCGCTGGCTGAAATGCTGGGCAAGCTCCGCGACCATAGCCAGCTTGAACCGGCCGAGGACCCGAAGGGTCTGGTCGCCCAGTTGCGTGATTACCAGAAGCGGGGACTGGCCTGGCTGGCCTTTCTTGAAAGTCTGGGTCTGAATGGCTGTCTGGCCGATGACATGGGGCTGGGCAAAACCATACAGGTGCTGGCCCGGCTGGTGCAGGAGCGGGCAAACGGCAACGCCCTGCCGCCGACCTTACTGGTCGCCCCGACCTCGGTCATCGGCAACTGGAAAAAGGAAATCGAACGCTTCGCTCCCGCCATCAAGGCATTTATTCACCACGGCACGGTGCGGGTGCGCGATGCGGTCGAGTTCAGACGGGCCTGCCTCGACTACGACGTCGTCATCACCTCCTACGCGCTGGCCCGCCGTGACGAGAAATTGCTGTCCCCCATCCACTGGCGGCGGGTGGTGCTGGATGAGGCGCAAAACATCAAGAATCCCATCTCCGCCCAAAGCAAGGCGGTGCTGAAGCTCAGCGCGGATCACCGGCTGGCGCTCACGGGAACCCCGGTGGAAAACCGGCTGCTGGATCTCTGGTCCATCTTCAATTTTCTGAATCCCGGCTATCTCGGCAAGCAGTCGCAATTTCGCCAGCGTTATGAGCTGCCCATACAGCGCGACAATGACCCCGCCCGCGCCGAGGTCCTCAAGCGCCTGATCGAGCCCTTTGTGCTGCGCCGGGTCAAGACCGATCCCGAGATCATCCGCGATCTGCCGGACAAGCTGGAAAATCGCCAGTTCTGCAATCTGAGCCAGGAACAGGCTTCACTGTACGAAGCCGTGGTGAGAGACGTCGAATTGCAGCTGGGCGTGGCTGACGGCATCAACCGCCAGGGCCTGATCCTGTCGACCCTGACCCGGTTGAAACAGATCTGCAACCACCCCTCGCAGTTTTTGCACGACGGCAGTGCGTTCAGCGGCGACCGCTCGCCCAAACTGGAGCGACTGTGCGACATGCTGGGCGATGTCATCGGCGAGCGGGAAAGTGCGCTGGTCTTTACCCAGTTCGCGGAAATTGGCGGCCAGCTGGAAAAGCACCTGCGCGAGCAGCTGAATTGCCCCATGTTCTACCTGCATGGTGGTGTACCGGCCGCCAAGCGTGAGCGGATGATCGCCGAATTTCAGGATGCCGACACCGGCCCTGCCGTGTTTGTGCTGTCGCTCAGGGCCGGCGGCGTCGGTATCACCCTCACCAAGGCCAATCACGTTTTCCACTTCGACCGCTGGTGGAACCCGGCGGTGGAGGATCAGGCCACCGACCGCGCCTTCCGTATCGGTCAGCAGAAAAATGTATTCGTCCACAAGTTCATCACCCTAGGCACGCTGGAGGAACGCATCGACCGGCTCATCGAGGAGAAAAAACAGGTCGCCTCACTGATCGTCGGTAACGACGAATCGTGGCTGACCCGGCTCGACAACGAAACATTCAAGGAATTGATCGCGCTTAACCGGATGGCCGTGCTGGAGTCGCTATGAGCAAGGTAGGTAAAACCTGGTGGGGCCGCCGCTTTTTGGCCGTGCTGGAATCATTCACTGAAGCGGGACGGCTGGTGCGGGGTCGCCAGTACCTTACCGGCAACCGCATCCTGCACTGGAAAGTCAGCCAGAATAGCGCCACGGCGACTATCCGGGGCTCGGTCAACCCCTATTATGGCGTCCATGAGGTGCCGGAATATCAGACCCGGATCGCATTTGCCCCGATACCTGACGCCGCCTGGCAGGAGGCGCTGGCCCTGATTGGCAGCCGCGCCGGCTTTGTCTCACGGCTACTGTTCAACGAGATGCCGGACGAGATCGAGCGGCCCCTGTCTCAGCTAGGCTTCAGTCTTTTGCCCGCCAGTCGGGCTGACATCAGCAGTCATTGCACCTGTCCCGATTACGAGAATCCCTGCAAGCACACCGCCGCACTGTATTACCTGCTGGCAGGCCGACTGGATCAGGACCCCTTCCTGCTCTTCGAATTGCGGGGACTGACCCGTGCCGAACTGATTCGACGGCTCAGGGATACCAGCCTCGGGTCGGCGCTGGCTTCGGCGCTCGACGAGGCCCCGCCCGAGCCCCGCCCCGTCCAGTCCTTCTTCACCCGCCCCGTGGCGCTGCCATTGCCGGCCACGGTCGCCCCGCGCGAGTTCTGGCGCGGCCCGCGCAAACTCCCCTCCGGAGTCGAGCCCGCCACCCCCGCCGCCGTGGCGGGCATTCTTATTCGCAAGGGTGGGGACTATCCGAGCTTCTGGAACAAGGAGGAATCCTTCGTCGAAGCCATGGATGCGTTCTACGAACACGTGCGCAAGAAGGGCAAGGAGTGGTTGTAGGCGAGCGATGGCGCGGGTGGCAGGCTGTCATCTTGCAAGAGGATAATGAGGCCCATGGCGGCAAACACCGGACGATACAGACACTCCGTAACATCCCTGCCCGGGGACGCTCAATCGCCGTTGCGTAACGAGCCTGAGGAGGCTGGGGGCAGGCGGGTGTTGATCATGTCGGTGGGTGCCGGCAACGGTCACATCAGGGCGGCGCAGGCGCTGGAGCAGCGCTTCGCCACCGACGGACGGGTGACCGAAGTCATCAACTGCGATGTGCTGCAGTACACCAACAAGCTGTTCCGCAATTTTTACTCGAAGTTCTACGCATCCCTGATCAAGTCGGCCCCCAATTTTCTGGGCTGGTGGTACAAGACCAGCGACGAACCCTGGCGCACCGACACCATGCGCCACATGATCGACCGCCTTAACACCCAGCCGCTGGTCAGGTTCATCCGCGACTTCGACCCCCATGTGACCGTCTGCACCCACTTCATGCCGGCGGGCATCATTTCCCATCTGATCGCGAGCGGCACGTTGCAGGCCCATCTCTCAATCGTCGTTACCGACTTCGATTTTCATGCCATGTGGTTGTCACGATCATTCCAGCGCTATTTCGTGGCGCTGGATGAAACGCGGGCCTTTCTCGAAATGCTGGGTCTGCCACCGGAGCGCATTACGGTTTCCGGTATCCCCATTGATGAACGCTTCGGCCTGCCGCTGGACCGGGAACGGGCATTGCGCCGGCACGACTTGAGCCCGGAACTGCCGACTCTGCTGCTGTCAGCCGGCGCGCTGGGTCAGGATGAGGCTGCCTTCACCGTCGAGCGGCTGCTGGCCCTGCGGCATGATGTGCAGGTGATTGTCGTCTGCGGCCGGAATACTGACCTCAGGCAGCGCATTGAAGGCCTGACGGCCGAACGTCGGCAGCGCTACCGGG
>JBILXN010000106.1:0-8229 GCA_044378425.1 Methylococcaceae bacterium | reverse complement strand
CCGATTCAAGGCAAGGGCGTCAATATGCCCTCCGATGACTACCTGCCAGAAGTCGCCAAACTCTGCGCCAAATACGGCACCCTGTTTGTTGCTGACGAAATTCAGACAGGTATCGGCCGCACCGGACAATTCTGGGCGATAGAGCACTGGGGGGTCGAACCCGACATGATCTGCATGGCCAAGGCCCTATCGGGCGGCTTCATTCCGGTCGGCGCCGTTGCCATGACCTCCCGGGTCATGGACGCCGTTTTCAACCGCATGGACCGCGCCGTAGTGCATGGCTCCACCTTCTCCAAAAATAATATGGCGATGGCAGCGGGTCTTTCTGCACTCAAGGTTATTGAGGAAGAGAAACTGGTTGAGAATGCCGCCCGGGTGGGTGGTGATTTGATGGCTGGCATGCAGCAACTGGCTGATAAATATGAACTGTTCAAATCG
This sequence comes from Methylococcaceae bacterium, assembly GCA_044378425.1. Classification (GTDB taxonomy): domain Bacteria; phylum Pseudomonadota; class Gammaproteobacteria; order Methylococcales; family Methylococcaceae; genus UBA6136. The sequence goes on along the minus strand of JBILXN010000106.1, from coordinate 7,791 downwards.
GTACGCGGCAAAGGCATGATGATCGCCATGGAGTTTGGTTCGCCCAAAAGCCTCTCGCTCAAAGCCGCCTGGGGCATGCTGGAAACCGCCAACAAAGGTTTGTTCAGCCAAATGATTACCATCCCGCTGTTCAAGAATCACCAGATTCTCAGCCAGGTCGCAGGACACGGCATGAACGTGGTCAAGTTCCTGCCACCGCTGGTCATCAATGACCAGGATCGCGCGTGGATCCTGGGGGCTCTGGACGAAGTGATTGGCGACTGCCACAAGGTTCCCGGCGCTATCTGGGATCTCGGCAAAACCCTCACCGGCCACGCCCTCAAATCCAAGGCCGGTTAAGACTGCCCCCCACTTTCCCCTACGAGATGTCGCTGATGTATCGAATCTTCGCTTCACGCACCCTGCTCTTGGGCCTGCTTGTGTCAGGCCTCGCGGCTATTCCTCTCACGCCGGTTCAGGCCCATGCCGTGGTCACCGAATCGTCCCTCAGCCGCGACTCGGTCAAAGCCGGCCACGAGACGACCGTCGTGCTGTTTTTCAATTCGAATGTCGAACTGTCCCTGTCCCGGGTATTTCTGGTCAGCAAGGGTGACGTCTACCATCCCGCCACCATTTCCCGTGGCAAAAAACCGGGCGAACTGCATATCAGGCTGCCCGCGCTGGAGGCAGGCGACTATGCCATCAAATACAAGGTGTTCGCAGCAGACGGGCACCTTACCGAAAACGCCATCCGCTTTCACGTCGCGCCATAGTTCAGGGGGAATTGCCTAATGTACATGCAAGGACTCGCCAACTTCATCGACGACTTCCTCGGCGGACTCATCCTCATCGGCTACGCGCTGGTTGTGGGCAGCCTGTTGTGGAGCGCCGTCATACTCAAAGTCTGGTCAGACAAACCCCTCGCCAGCCCCGCCATCATTCGCCGGGCGCTGGCCGTCCTGCGCTTTGGCGCCATCGCACTCGCCGCCATGCAGGGCGCCAAACTCGTCATAAAGGGAATGGTGCTGTGGGGGGTATTGGGTGAATTACCAATCGCCGACTATGCCGGCACAGTCCAGTTTGAAGCCGGTCTTGCCCGCATGCTGCTGTCCCTTGGCATCGTCTGGCTAACGGCGCGGTTACTGATTGATCCCGGCCATCGCCGGTACTGGGGCTGGTTAGCCCTGCTCAGCCTTCCTCTGGTCGTTGCCGGCGCCTGGCTGGTGCACGCCGTCGGTCGTTTCGAATACCGCGAACCCCTCATGCTGATGACCGTCCTCCACCAGTTTGCTGCTGCAGTCTGGTTCGGTGGCGTTGCCCAGCTGCTGGCCCTATGGCGACTGGGTCGCACCGATGAGGACGCGCGCAAGTTCTGGCCGCCCGCCATCATCCGCTTTGGCCTACTCGGTATCGCCTCGGTCGTGCTGTTACTGCTCACCGGCCTGCCACTGGCCCTGACCTATGTCGCCTCCTGGGAAGGGTTGTTCGGCACCGGCTACGGCAGTCTGGTGATCACCAAGGTTGCGCTGCTGCTGGTCGCGTTGGGATTTGCCTACCTGAATCATAAGGCGGGTAGCCGCTGGCGGCTGACTCAGGAAAGTGGTGACCTCAAACGAAAGGTGCCGCATTACATTGAGGCCGAAGCCTTCATTCTGGTCGGTATCCTGTTCATTGCCGCCACCCTGTCCTCGCAGCCACCGTCCGAAGACATCGCCGGTAACCCCGAGCTCACTGCGACCATTCCGGAGGTCGCTCAGATGTTCACGCCCCGCCTGCCCAAAATTCACTCGCCTACGCATGACCAGTTGATCGCGGGTGAGGCCGGCCGCGTCGCCGTGGTCAACAAGGTGCCCTCGGTGGCCGCGACCGAGTGGTCGGACTATAACCACAACATCGCAGGCATTTTTCTGACCGTCATGGGCCTGATGGCCATGCTGTCCTATATTCCCTCGCCCGCCTTCCGCTGGGCGCAATACTGGCCTTTGGGATTCATCGGACTGAGCATCTTCCTTTTTTTCCGCAGCGATGGCGAAACCTGGCCGCTAGGCCCTATCGGTTTCTGGGAGAGCACCTTTAGTAATGGCGAGGTGTTCCAGCATCGTATCGCGACCTTGCTGGCTTTCACCCTGGGCGCGCTGGAACTGCGGGCCAGAACCCGCACCGACTCGCTGCGTCTGCGCTATATGTTTCCCATCCTGTGCGCCTTTGGCGGCATTCTGTTGCTCACTCACGCCCATGCGGAGTTTGAACTCAAGAGCGAGTACATCATTCAGGCTACCCACACCACCATGGGACTGTTGGCCGTGCTGATGGCGGCGGGACGCTGGCTGGAGTTGCGACTCACACCCGCCGAAGGTCCCGGCGATGGCGCCGTGATCAACGCGGGCAGCATGGCCGGCTTCATTGCGATCATGTCAATGTTCATCATTGGCAACATCATGATGTTCTACCGCGAACCCCTGTTCTAACCGGCAGCGGCATGCACAGTCCTCATGGATAGCCCCGGCGCCGATGCCTTTCTGAGTTGTTTTCGCGGCTCGGCCCCCTACATTAACGCCCATCGAGGTAAGACTTTCGTAGTCTACTTTGGGGGTGAAGCGGTGGCCGATGCCTCGTTCCCTGCTCTGCTCCACGATCTGGCCCTGCTGGACAGCCTTGGCATCCGGCTAGTGCTGGTCCATGGTATCCGCCCACAAATTGACTCCCGCCTCGCCTCGCGCCAGCATCCGCCACGCTTCCACGACGGCCTTAGAATCACCGATGCAACGGCGCTTGAATGTGTCAAGGAAGCCGCAGGAACGGTCAGAGTCGAAATCGAAGCGCTACTTTCAATGGGCCTGCCCAACTCCCCCATGGCCGGTGCGCGTATCCGAGTCGCCTCCGGCAACTTTGTGACGGCGCGGCCTGTGGGGGTGCATGAGGGGATCGACTACCAGCATACCGGCGAGGTACGCCGGATCGACAGCGACGGCATAAGTGCGGCGCTGGATCGGGGCGATGTGGTACTGCTGTCTGCCGTGGGGTATTCCCCGACCGGCGAAATTTTCAACCTGCGCTCGGAGGCTGTCGCTACGGCAGTTGCCATCGCGCTGAACGCCCACAAACTGCTGCTGTTCGGGGAGGACGACTGCCTGCGTGGCACAGACGCTACGCTGATCAGGCAACTGACGAGTAGCGAGGCCGAGCACCTGCTGGTCGCTGAGCCGGGACTGAATTCAGCCGTGGTACCTGACATTCGCGCTGCCATTGAAGCCTGTGAGTCAGGGGTCGAACGAGCCCATTACCTCAACTGGCATAAGGACGGCGCCTTGTTACTGGAACTGTTCACCCGGGATGGCATTGGCACCCTGATCAGCCGCACGCCGTTTGAAACCCTGCGACAGGCCCGCGTCGGCGACGTGCCGGGCATCCTGGAACTGATCCTGCCACTGGAGCAACAAGGTGTGCTGGTCGCGCGCTCGCGCGAGCGGCTGGAAACCGGGATCGGCGACTATCGGGTAATAGACCGCGACGGCACCATTATCGGCTGCGCCGCCCTGCACCAGTTCTCCGATCAGATCACCGGTGAACTGGCCTGCCTGGTCCTGCACCCCGACTATCGCCGCGAGACGCGAGGCTCGCGTTTGCTGGACACTATCGAAGACGAAGCCAGAATCCGGGGGCTTACGCGACTTTTTGTGCTCACCACCCAGACCGAGCACTGGTTCCGCGAACACGGTTTCGAGCCTGCCGGCGTCCATGATCTGCCGCAGACACGGCAGGCGGCCTACAACCGCCAGCGCAACTCCAAGGTGCTGATCAAAGCGCTGTCACCCATCTCGGCGCCATCCCATAAGGGCTAGTCGGCCACCCCCAGTATCACTGCTCCCGCCTTGAATATGGCCAGAACCGGCTGGCCCACTGCAAGCGCCAGAGCCTCAGCGCTATTGCCGGTAATCGTTGCCACCACCGTATCGCCGCCCGGTAGAGCGATGACCACCTCGGTACTGGCCGATCCCGCCTCCAGGCGGGAGATATGTCCCGCCAGCTGATTGCGGGCTGACAGCCGGTAACCTTCAAGATCGGCCACCACCATGACCATGGACGCCTTGACCAGAGCCAGCACCTCCCGCCCCGGGACCAACCCCAGTTCGGCCACGGATTCCAGCGTCAGGCTGACCACCAGGCTAGCCCCCCCCTTCAGACTGACCCGCACTTCGGCATTGACGGCCCCCTCCCGAATCTCCACCACCTGCCCCGTCCATTGGTTGCGCGCACTTGCCTTCATAAATAGCCTCCTCAGCCACTGCAATACAACAGGGTCATGCCCCAGGCTCTCATTGAGCGTTTCGAGATAAGCCTGATGCTCGTCCCGAACCCGGATAAACAGCGTCAGCAAGGCTTTGCCGGTTACCGAAAGGCAAGTCCCCCCTCCGGCACGGCCGCCAGTAGCAGTCTCTATCAACGGTCGGGGCGACAGGCCATTGGCGCGCTCGATCAGCTCCCACGCACCCTTGTAACTCATACCCACTTCACCAGCGGCGCGGTTAATCGAACCAATACGGTCGACCGCCGCCAGCAGCTCAAACAGGCGGGAGTTGAGATAGCCCCCCAACATGATGTCGCCATCAACCAACCGGGGACCGGCACCGCGCCGTTCCGGTTTGCGCCCCCTCGGAGCGCCAATAGATTGGGGGGGGAAGTCGGGGTTATCGATCATATCTGATCCAGTAAGGCGACCGTCTTGATCTGGGCCCAAACCTCAAGGCCAGGCCTGAGACTGAGTCGATTCATTGAACGCCGGGTGATTCTCGCGAGCAAGGGGATCCCACTCACATCCAACCGAACCATGACATGAGCACTACACCCCGCATCGGCTAGTTCGACCACTCTGGCCCCCATGATATTGAGGATACTGGTGTCCACCGGTTGCCTTAATGTCAGGCTGACATCGCGGGCATGCACCCGACAACGAATAGCCGTCCCGACGGTTTCGGGCCGTTGTGCGACCAGCAGAGTGCCGCCCGCAAACGTCAGTCGGGTCAGGCGATCTGATGGCTCGTGGCCGTCGATGGTAGCCTCCAGCACCACACCGGCATCTTCGGCCTGGCCCAGCGGGAGATCTAACCGCGCCAGCATGGTGTGCAACGGACCCTGTGCAAGCACACGGCCCGCTGCCAGCAGCACCAGATGGTCACACAAGCGTGCCAGTTCATCCGGTACATGGCTGACATAAAGCATCGGGAGATCAAGCTCTCGGTGCAGCCGCTCAAGATAAGGCAGTATCTCGGCCTTGTGGGCCACATCCAGCGCCGATAGCGGTTCATCCATCAGCAGCACCCGGGGACTGGTCAGCAAGGCCCGACCCATCGCGACCCGTTGCCGTTCACCGCCCGACAAGGTAGCGGGCCGCCGCGCGAGCAAATGCCCCAACTCGAGCAGACCCACCGCCTGCTCAAAGGCCATCCACCTTGCCGCCGGCGGTATCCGTGACTGACCATATTCCAGATTGCCGCGCACACTCAAATGGGGAAACAGATGGGCTTGCTGCATGACATACCCTAGCGGGCGCTGATGGGTGGGAACAAAAATCCCGCGCGCGTCATCCTGCCAGGGCTCCCCCTTGATCGAAATCAGACCCCGCGCCCCTGGCTCAAGCCCGGCCAGCGCACGCAGCACACTGGTCTTGCCCGCGCCCGAACGTCCCCAGAGACCGATGATACCCGCGCCGGGCAACATGACATCCAGCGCCAACTGAAACCCCGGGCGTTGCAGCACTATATCCAGCCGAATAGAGTCTGTATCAGCCGCCATCACCTAAACCCGACCCCGATACCATCCCAGCCCCTGCAGTGCCAGCAGCACGATAAAGGCAAACCCCACCATACCCCCCGCCAACCAATGGGCCTGAGCATATTCCATTGCTTCGACATGGTTATAAATCTGCACGGAGACGACGCGTGTGCTGCCGGGAATGTTGCCGCCTATCATGAGCACGACACCAAACTCACCGACAGTATGAGCAAAGCCCAGCACGGCGGCGGTCACATAGGCCGATCGCGCCATCGGCATGCTGATGCTGCAGAAGCGGTCCCAGGGTCCGGCCCGCAAAGTAGCCGCCACTTCGCTTAAACCCGGCTCCAGCGCCCCAAAAGCATCTCGCAGGGGCTGAACCACGAACGGCAACGAGTAGATCAGTGAAGCGAACACCAGGCCAGTAAAGGTGAAGGGCCACGGCTCCAGATGGAGGCTCTGCATCAAGCGACCCATCGGACCGTCTGGCCCCATCGCCAGCAGCAGATAGAAACCCAGTACCGATGGCGGCAGGAACAGCGGCAAGGTCACCAAGGCCCCTATGGGCATCCTCAGCCTTGATCGGCCATGCGCCAGCCACCATGCCAGGGGTGTACCGATGAGCAGCAGGAGCAGGGTCACCAGACCAGCCAGTTTCAACGTCAGCCAGATTGCCCCGAGATCATCAGCATCCAGCGGCATTGCCACCAGCAACCCGCCTTCTTCACGGCCCATAGCCATTCGCCTTGATCAGTGTCTGGGCTTGCTCGCCACGCAGATAGTCCATCAGCGCCAACGCTGCAGCCTTACCCCTACCGGCTCTCAACAACACGGCATCCTGGCGAATGGGAGAATAGAGCTGCTCCGGAACCCGCCAGACTGAACCCGTTTCAATCTGACCCGCCTGCTGGATTTGCGAAAGCGCGACGAAGCCCAACTCGGCATTGCCGGACGCTATGAACTGTTGGGTCTGAGCGATGTTTTCACCCTGGACCCATTTCGGTTCCCACATCTTGAGTACACCCAATCGGCTCAGTACCTCAACGGCAGCCGCCCCGTAGGGCGCTGTTTTCGGATTGGCCAGCGCAAGATGTCGATAATGGGCGGTTTTAAGAACCTCACCCCGAGGGTCAACGACACCGGGCTTTGCACTCCAAAGCACCAGTTTGCCTATGGCATAGGTAAACCGGCTGGAAGGATCGGCAAGGCCGTCTGCGATGAGTTTTGCTGGCGTGGATTGGTCAGCCGCCAGCAGAACCTCAAATGGCGCGGCGTTGCTGATCTGGGCATAGAGCGTGCCGGTCGCACCCGTCACCATCACCACCCTATGACCGGTGTCACGCTCGAATGATGTGGCCAAGCCCGCCATGACACCGCTGAAATTGGACGCCACCGCCACCTGTACCGTGTCGGCGCAGGCAACCGACCACACCCATAAGCCTAACACCCAAATTAGTGCCCCCTTCATCCGCCTGACCTCCTATCGAAACGCCCACGCGACCGAACCCACCCAGAACCAGAACGCTAGCATGCAGACCGTGACCGACCCGGTGAACTGCAAGTCGCCGGCGGGTGAGTTGCAACGTCTTTTCGTTGTAACCATAATATCACAACGAATCAACACGCACCTAGACACCCCATGAATCACTTAACGCCCGCCGGGCTAAAACTGTGCATTCTGCTATTCGCAACCACGGCATGGGCAGACGGGGCCATAAGGCTTTCCACGATTAGGCAGCAGAATTCAGTCAATCCCCTGATTGCCTCTCCTTCAAACTCAAAAAAGAACACCACTCATCCTGCAACAGTTGCCAACCCAACAACCAGCGCAGATAAAAAGGGGACGACGCCGCCCGAATATAAACGCCCCAGTCGCTGGGGCCTCACAGCGGGAGGCAGCCAGCGCAAAGATTGGCTTAGCGGCAAAAACCGTTATGAACTGCACGAAACAATCAATGCCAGGACATGGCTTGACATGCCGGAATGGCTGGACGGTTCACTGGAGCAGCGAACCCGCTACGAGACTTTCGATACACCTTG
>JBILXN010000105.1:0-8274 GCA_044378425.1 Methylococcaceae bacterium | reverse complement strand
CAGACTGGCGCGGCGGTTGGACGTCATCGATTTTGCCACGCCTATTCATTACATTGAGGCTTCGGCGGACGGCTCGGGTGTCAAAATTACGGTGATACCGGTATCAGACCATTATGAGTTTGCTTCTTATCAGTCGGGCAGTTTGCTCGCGGTCGACTTTCGGGCCTTGCCGGAACGTGAACGCACGGCCTCAGGCAAGCGGCCTACGGTCTATACCGGTAATAAACTGACCTTGAATTTTCAGGACATTTCGGTGCGTTCCGTCCTGCAGATACTGGGCGACTTTACCAGTGTCAACATCGTCGCAAGTGACACGGTGGAAGGTAACGTGACTCTGCGGTTGCAGGACGTTCCCTGGGATCAGGCCCTTGATTTGGTGCTGAAAGCAAAGGGGCTTGGCAAGCGGCAAGAGGGAAACATCATTCGGGTCGCACCGCTGGATGAACTTAACAAACAGGAAAGAGATGAACTGGAAGCGCAACGCGTGGTGGAGGATCTCGAACCACTGCGTACCGAAATAATCCAGATCAATTACACCAAAGCTGAGGATCTTAAGAAGATTCTGGTCGGTACCACCGAAAAAACCAACCAATCGACCAGCGAAACCAGTCCGATTACCGGTCAGCGTTCGACCACAGCGACCACAGCGCTTGATGTGACCCAATCCGTACTTTCGCCACGCGGTAATGTCACGACAGACCCACGGACCAACCAGTTGATCGTGCAGGAAACTGCACTCAATATTGATCGCATCAGGGAACTGGTCAGTAAACTCGACAAGCCGGTGAGACAGGTACTGATCGAATCGCGCATTGTGATAGCGACCAACGACTTTACCCGCGAACTGGGTGCCAGGTTGTCCCTGAACAGGGCTACCTCAGTCAATACTCAATCAAAAGGTAATACCAACTATGACATCGTGCCGCCAAATGATGCGAGCGGCGTCAGTGGCAATGCCTTGGTCGATCTGGCGTCGACGGCGGCGACTGCGAGCGGCGGATATTTTGGTGTCACTTTTCTCAAGGTCGGTGAATATCTGCTGGATCTGGAGCTATCTGCAGCCCAGATTGATGGTCGCAGTGAGATTGTTTCCACCCCCAAACTTGTGACCACGGATCAAACCGAAGCCTACATCCTGCAAGGTCAGCAGTTACCTTATACCCAGAACAATGCCCTTGGGGCCTCCAATACCCAGTTCAAGGATGCAGTGCTGGAATTGAAGGTCACGCCCCATATCACGCCGGATGAAAATATCCTGATGGACCTCTCGGTCAAGAAGGATGCGCGGGGTGAACAGACGCAGAGTGGCTTGGCCATTGACAAGCGTGAGATCCGGACCACAGCGCAGGTGGCGAATGGCGAGACCATGGTGCTGGGGGGCGTTTTCGAGGGGGATCAGCAAAACCAGACAGATAAGGTGCCTTTTCTGGGGGATTTGCCTGGGGTGGGCTTCATGTTTCGGCGGGATCTGGTGAAGGACAACAAGAAGGAGTTGTTGATCTTTATCACACCAAAGGTAATCGGCTCGGCGCTGGTTGGCCGCTAAATCGAAGGGGTGAGCGCGATAACGCCTACGGATATTTGGGGTTGCCGGGGGAGTTGATAGAGCCAGAACCCCCGTTACCGCGGAGGCAACAGGGGTTTAACCTCAGGGTTCAGGTTATTCCGGCTCGTGGTTCGTTGCGGGAGGGCTGAAGTCTTCAGCGTGCGATACCATTTTGGGTTCGCTCGGTCTTACTCTTTCAATCCGCTCAACAGGCAGGGGCTCAAGTGAGGTGTTGCCTAGTTCCGGTCTGCTCTCTATTACAATCGAACCCTCCGCACGCAGCGGGATCCTCCGGTCCCTGCGACCCCGTGTACGACGACGGGAAGGTCTGCGAGGTGATTCACCTGCTTCTCCTTCAAGGGTCTGCTCAGAGCCGGTTTCGAATGACTCTGAGGGGAGGGTTTCGGTCTGTATGTCCTGATGGCTCTCGCGGCTGAATGTGGTCACATCCTGCCCAAGCTCGACCTCGGATGCCGAAGTCGCTTCCCTTTGCGCCATATCTTGCCCGTCGCGCTGACGAAGGTTGCGACCAGAACGACCATTTCGTCTGGGACGTCGTGCTCTTTCTGCCAGCGGCGTTACGGTTTCTTCATCCGCTATCAGCGTCGGCGGGTTGTCCAGGTGGGTGTCACTGTTAATGGCTAAGTCCAGCTGATCAGGTTCGGCTTCTGCCGGGATTGCGGGTGAGCTATCTCCGTTGAAAAGCTCCTGCTCACCTGTTGGGTTAAACCCGCCATCGTTGCGCCGACCTCTTCTGCGGCGCCCCCCCCGACGACTACCCTCTCGCGGACTACGCTCCATCTCCATCAGTTCATCCAGACTTGCGATGACGGGGTCTCGCACCGCATCCGCTGGTTCGAGTGTCTGTTGTGGCTGTGGCCTCGGACCCTGTGCGGGTCGTGGTGGCCTGGGATCATTGCGGCGATTTTGCTTTTGTTCAAAACCCTGACGCCTGCCTTGTTGTCCACGGGGCTCTCTGGGCTCACGTGATTCCCTGGGCTCGCGAGGTTCGTACAGTGGTGTGGGAGAGGCTTGATAGACGGGGGAAACGTTGTTGGCGTCGGTACCGATGTCTTCGCCGTCTTCGGTTTTACTGCCCGTCAGTATAGTCAGAAAACGCTTGATCAGACCCCCACCACCGGGTTTGCTGCTGGCTTGGGAGGCCATGCCTGGCACTGCGGCTGGAGGCGGCAGAGGGAGAAACTCCTTGACTGCGGGTTGTGCTCCGGTCGTGGAGGTGTCTCGGATGTGGCGGCTGGTCTCTATTGCGGTCGGAACGGGGCGGTTGATCAGGTAACTCGCCGGTTTTTCGGCGTCTACCTCATCCGTTTCCGCCGTCCGCAGCCGCTGGACATCATAGGCCGGGGTCTCCATATCCTTACGCGGGATGATGAGGACTGAGACGGCGTGCCTTTTTTCTATGTCCTGGACGCTGGCGCGTTTTTCGTTGAGAAGGTAGGTGGCTGACTCGACCGGAAGATAGGCAATGATCTTACCGGTGTTCTTTTTCATGGCTTCTTCTTCGATGATGCGCAGCACCGAAAGAGCCAGCGATTCAACGCTCCGAATTGAGCCCTGACCACTGCAGCGGGGGCAGGGCAGTAGGCTGGATTCGCCCAGTGAAGGCCGGAGCCGCTGACGGGACATTTCCAGCAGGCCAAAGCGTGAAATACGGCCCAGCTGAATGCGGGCACGATCCATTCGAACAGCATCTCGCAGTCGGTTTTCAACAGCCCGTTGGTTCCGGGAGGCCATCATGTCAATAAAGTCGATCACGAACAGGCCGCCTAGATCACGCAGCCGTAATTGCCGGGCAATTTCGTCGGCAGCTTCAAGATTGGTGTTGAGTGCAGTTTCCTCAATGTCGCCGCCCTTCGTGGCGCGGGCCGAGTTGATGTCAATTGCCGTCAGGGCTTCGGAGGGATCGATGACGATAGCCCCACCTGATGGCAGAGGCACCTCGCGGCTGTAGGCCATCTCGATCTGGCTTTCGATCTGGTAGCGGTTGAACAGCGGAACATTATCCTGATACAGACGCGCCTTGTTGATGAACTGGGGCATGACCTGCTGGAGGAAACTCTGAACGAGTTTGAAACTGCCCGGGTGGTCGATCAGGATTTCATCAATGTCACCCCGCAAGTGATCGCGTAGCGCCCTGATGATGACATTACTTTCCTGGAATACCAGTAACGGGGCAGGTTTTTCTTTGGCGGAACGATCAATGGCCTCCCATAGTTGCAGCAGGTAGTTAAGGTCCCATTGCAATTCCTCTACTGACTTGCCGCCCCCCGCTGTTCGGATGATGAGCCCCATACTGTCAGGAACCTGGAGAGCACTCATTACCTCGCGCATATCGGTTCGGGTATCCCCCTCTATTCGGCGGGAAATTCCCCCCGCCCGGGGGTTATTCGGCATCAGTACGAGATAACTGCCAGCAAGGCTAATGTAGGTGGTGAGTGCAGCGCCCTTGGTGCCACGCTCTTCCTTTTCAACCTGGACGATCAGTTCCTGGCCTTCACGGAGGTGTTCCTTGATTTCGCGCCGGCTAATGTCCTGGTCGGGAGACTGGCCGATATAGCAGGGAAGAATCTCCTTGAAGGGGAGGAAGCCGTGCCGTTCCGAGCCAAAGTTGACGAACGCCGCTTCGAGGCTTGGCTCAACGCGACTGATGATTCCCTTGTAGATGTTGGATTTTTTTTGTTCCCGGGAAGGGACTTCGATGTCGAAATCGTAAAGTTTCTGGCCGTCTACCAACGCAACGCGGAGTTCTTCCGGTTGCGTGGCGTTGATTAACATTCTTTTCATTTAGCTGGTCCTTTAGCATCCCGAAGCAACCACTCCAATGGTCACGCGCAGGCATTTTTTATAGATCAGGTGTCTGATCGTCTTGGTTGAGCGCGCTGTATGCCGCTTCACTTCCGGGTAACGGTACTCGGCTAACCGAGGCGGCTACGCGGGTCACATTCGGGTTGCGGATTGCTCGCTCGTCTTGGGTCGAGCGACAAAACCCTGTTATTTTCACGACTTCGCGGTTTCCTTGCAGGCATAAGGCCGCACAGAAATTTGACTGGCGATTTCGGAGTGGGATTCAAACAGGTTCTCGGCGGTAGTGCGGAACATTGTGAGTTCCCAGAGCCTGTCGCCGCCGGCCCTTATTGGAATTCGTTTATTGAGGATTATGCCTAGTGCCGGCGACTTTCCACACCAGTCCCACCGCTGGAGTGTCTGCCCTGTTGTTTCATTTATTGCCGGATGGATGCCTGTATCAAATCAAGGCGCTATAACCCACGGTCGTGAACTATATCAACCCAAATCGAAATCAGCAATTCAATCCATGAAACTGCTATTCTAGCGGCATGAATTTGAGAACCACTTCTGCCGTTGTTCAATTGATTGAAGTCGATTCCGAGCATCAGGGCCAGAGGATAGATAACTTTCTGTTTGCTCGCCTCAAGGGTGTACCCAAAAGCCACGTTTATCGCATTTTGCGGACGGGCGAAGTCAGGCGTAACGGTGGCCGTGTTCGTGCCAGTGACCGCATCGAAAGTGGTGACGTCATCCGTGTGCCGCCTGTCAGGATAGCCGATCGTGACGATATCGAGTTGCCGCTGAACCTGATACGCGGCCGCATCGAGCCTCGAATCCTCTTTGAAGATGAGGATTTGCTGGTACTTAACAAGCCCTCCGGCATGGCCGTCCATGGTGGGAGTGGCCTGAGTTATGGCGTGATTGAAGCGCTACGGGAATTACGGCCCGATGCCCGCGGGCTTGAACTCGTCCACCGTTTGGACCGTGAAACCTCGGGCTGTTTGCTGATCGCCAAGAAGCGTAGTGCTCTGCGGGTGCTGCATGAACAGTTTCGTGATGATGTCGTCGGCAAGGTCTATCTCGCGCTATTGGCGGGTGTCTGGGCCAAAAATCGCTGGCTGGTGGATGCCCCTCTTAAAAAGAATGTGTTACAGAGTGGCGAGCGAATGGTCAGGGTTTCACGGGAAGGCAAAGAGGCGGTGACAGAGTTTCGGCGCATGGAACGCTACCAGGGGGCAACCTTGGTGGAAGCGAAGCCCGTAACCGGGCGTACCCATCAGATCAGGGTGCATGCGCAGCATCTCGGGCATCCGCTAGCCGGTGACGACCGGTATGGCGATGAAAAAACTAACCGCCACTTCGGTCAGTATGGACTCAAGCGCTTGTTTCTGCATGCCAAGGAAACCACATTCAAACACCCTCGTACCGGCGATGCACTCACTATTCGCGCACCTCTTGATGATGAGTTGTTACACGTCCTGACCCTCTTACCCCGATGAAAAATCGATTTGATCTCCTTGTTTTCGACTGGGATGGCACCCTGTTCGATTCGATAGGCTGGATTGTCTACTCTCTGCAACATGCAGCCCGCGAGTGTGGCATTGATGTACCCGATGAACAGTCGTCCCGGTCTGTCATTGGGCTTGGTCTGCATGAAGCCGTACAGATGCTCTATCCGGGGTCGCCGCCTGAACTGGCAACCCGTCTGGCCACCTGTTACCGGGCGAATTACAACAGTCAGCACACCACTCTCGGTTTGTTTGACGGCATCGAAGCCATGTTGCTGGCGTTGCGCGATCATGGTTACAAACTGGCGGTCGCTACTGGCAAGTCCAGGGCAGGACTGGACCAGGCACTCAAGGTAACGGCCATGGCAGATTTCTTTCATGCCACCCGCTGTGCGGATGAAACAGCCTCCAAACCCAGCCCTTTGATGCTACATCAACTCATGGACCAACTTGAGGTCCAAGCCTCCCGCACCTTGGTGATTGGCGATTCCCGCCATGATCTATTGATGGCCGAAAATGCAGGTGTGGCCGTTGTTGGCGTCGCCTGTGGCGCCAATACCCGCAGCGAACTCGCGCAGCATCAACCGCTTCTCTGTCTTGATTCGACCACTGAACTACTGACCCTACTGACTTAGGTAATCCCATGACGCAGCCAGCGGAGCCCGAAACCACCAACAAAACCCAGAATTCGCAGAGCAAGCCCGGTTGGGAACGCGAAACCATAGAAAAAGTCCTGCTGGCATCCATCGAGGAACAGCGCCGTTCACGCCGATGGGGCATAGCCTTCAAGTCGCTGCTGGCCGTCTATCTCGCGGTCGGCCTATGGTTCACGGTAAGACCCTTCGCTGACACCATCAAGCAGAATGGCAGCGCTGACCATACCGCGGTGATTGACGTTGCCGGCATGATCGCGCCCGGTCAGCCCGCCAGCGCCGACAACATCATCGACGGTCTGAGAGATGCGATTGAGGATAACGACACCAAGGGCATCATCCTGCGGATGAACAGCCCGGGCGGCAGCCCCGTCCAGTCGGCTTACGTGTTTGAAGAAGTTCGACGCATCAAGGCACTTAAACCCAAACTGCCCATCCATGCCGTAGTGGCCGATATGTGCGCCTCGGGCTGTTATTACATTGCGTCGGCAGCGGACAAAATCTTTGTCAATAATGCCAGCGTCGTGGGTTCAATAGGCGTCATCATGGGCGGATTCGGCTTTGTTGATGCCATGAAAACCCTGGGTGTCGAACGGCGGGTGATGACTTCCGGGACTCATAAGGCGCTGATGGATCCCTTCTCGCCGGTGGATCCTATCGCCAAAGATCATATGCAGGGCCTCATGGCTGGGATACATCAACAATTCATCGATGCCGTCAAACAGGGGCGAGGTGCCCGCCTCAAGGAAACGCCGGATATGTTTTCGGGCTTGATCTGGACGGGGGCGGAGGGGATAAAGCTTGGACTGGCGGATGAACTCGGTAGCGACCGTGATGTGGCGGAAAAAATCATCGGCGCCAAGAAGCTTGTGAGTTTCAATCCTGAAGAAAAACTGCTGGACCGGATTACCCATCGCTTCGGTACTTCGATAGGTGCGGCCTTGGCAGAATCCGTCACGATGGACGCCGGGATGCGATAGTGTCGTGAAAAGGGACTATCAAATCCTCACGGAAACGCCGATCTACCGAGGCTTCTTCAATCTCACGGCCTACCGCATCAAGCATTCACTGTTCGAAGGTGGGTGGAGCGATGACATTACCCGTGAGCTTTTTCACCGTGGTGCTTGCGTCGCCGTTCTACCTTACGACCCTAAAACAGAGCAGGTTATTCTGATCGAACAGTTCCGGATTGGCGCCGTGGGTAGCAAGCCGGAGCCCTGGCTTTTGGAGATTGTTGCAGGCGCAATAGAACCTGGCGAAAGTCATGAAGATGTTGCGCGGCGTGAAACACTGGAGGAAGCGGGTTGCACCGTTGATCGACTTATCCGAATAGGCGAATTTTTCACGTCCCCTGGAGGTTGTTCTGAGAAGGTGACCGTCTACTGTGGCCTGCTTGATGCCACTCAAGCCGGGGGGATCTTTGGGCTCGATGAGGAGCATGAGGATATACGCGCCAGCGTGGTGCCGCTTGATGAGGCGCTCTCCTGGCTAGCGTCAGGCGTGATCGACTCGGCTGTGCCGGCATTGGCCCTGCAATGGCTGGCGTTGAATCGCGGGGGGTTAGCGCAGGGATCAGTGTAATGCGGCAAGGGTTAAATTCCTCATTATGAAGTCTGCCATTTTGACCAGGGGTCCGTTCAATGCCGCGTTCATCTGCTGAATAATCCTAAAAACGGCAGTTGGCGGTTAATTTGAGTGAGCGGGCACGTCGCCTGAAGGTTCGATTATCAGTGATAAGCCGGTTGAATCGCGTCAGAGG
>JBILXN010000131.1:0-7010 GCA_044378425.1 Methylococcaceae bacterium | reverse complement strand
AAGATCTCGACAATTTTCTAAAAAATCTACAGGATACTCGTTCATTAGAGAATGATAAGCTCAAGGGCAGAGATTCTGTCATTTTAGAGGCAACCTATAAACTGAATACAACCACGAAGCGAACACTAAGGAGAGGAAGGAGAGGACAGCCAAAGGGGGCAAAAGATATTCAAGACGCTTTCCCAGGGTTCGAAACGGAAGCGTATACACTCCAGGCCATTCGCCTTAGGATTGGCGTTATCGGAGCTTCTAAATACTCCGACAAGAAAAACATTAGAGCTGGCCTATTCGCCGGCCCGGTTGAGATTGGGATGAGGTATGAGGAATCCATAGAAGCGGGTATTGACTATGTTTATGACATCCATACATATCCGCCTATAGAATCTAATCCGGATGATGAGCGCGTTCCACCAGCATTTTTGTTGTCCACTTAATCGTCCAGCCATGGAGGATCGCCATCCACAGATTGCAGGGTCCTTACTGATTACCCACAGGCATTGCCCAAAGGGGCCTGCACTTTGTCGCGCGCCATCTGTGCCAGGAGGGTCTCAGATGGCGACGAGCACACCCGAGTGACGGCCGTAGGCGCCGGCGATCTTCCCTGTTCTGCGGATACCCGCAACTCCTTCTAGTGCTCGATCAATGTTCGCAGGTATTTCTCTTAAAAAGTTCCGGCTCGAGTCCTACAGCGCGTTTACGACCGTGCTTGCTGCTCACGTCCCGCAATGTTAAGGCACCGACTATGTGATGTTTGCTACCGGCTCAATCCGTGTCACATCCACGCTGACCTGCCCACTGTTCTTCATTTTCAGGCAACAACCAAAGGCTCTATAAATTCAGATATTGGGTCATTCGTGTACCCTTGAGAGTAAGGACAGATGTAATGGACCGCCGACCAGTACACATTGATCAGTACAATATATCAACTACAGCGCTTGACTGTAATAACGCCCTAAATCGCCGACATAAACGTCTTAAGTGCGCTATGAATTAACAAGCAAGGTATCCATAAACTGATAACCAACCCCCCAGCAGGTACGAATGACTTCCTCACCATTATTGACTTCGCGCAACTTTGAACGAAAACGGCTCATATTAACAAGCAACCGCTGATTGATACCCTCATCATAGAATCCCCAGATCGTCGCTATCAGTTCCTCCCTGTTAATGATACCCCCCGGAGAATTTGCAAAACACCTCACCATATCACTCTCGACAGAGGTTAGTTTAACAGTCACGTTTTTAGGATTGGTTAATGTTGATCGAGTCGCAGAGAATCGCCACGCAGCATCGTGCCGATTAGGAAGACGCCAGCCCAATCGTTGCACCGCAGACACCAGTTCCCGGATATCAACAGGCTTGGTCATGTACATATCGCCTCCAGCATCGAAACCGGCGATCCTGTCCTGAGTATGGGTTCTTGCCGTCAACATCAGGATACGCATATCCTCCCGACACGAAAGCCTGGAAGCAATGGATAAACCACTTTCATCAGGTAGCGTTATATCCAGAACCATAACGTCAGCCTTATTTTCGGACAGAAATGAATCCATAGACTTCGCTGAATGGCAAATGGTCGCTGACATGCCACATGAACTCAGTGGTTGAGCAATTTCCTCCGCCAGATCACAATCATCCTCAACGATCAGAACTCGTAACTTATTCATCAGATCCTCCATACACGACATACTGCATGATCAAGAACACCGGCACACCACTTTTACAGACCCTTTTCACCTGGAACAACCTGTCATGATTGCGACCTGTCCTTCCATTCAATATTATTCATAAATTACAGTGAGAGTGCGTTTAAGAAAACCCCTTACACTAACTGCCAGATAACATAAGAGCACACCTATCCGTTATATTGGGCATGGTTACCGATACTGACACCCACTCTATCAACCCTTATGATTTATAATATGATCTCCATCGATACCCACTGGTCGTCTCAACATCAGAATCAACAGTGAATACTTATCAGATAAAATCAGCCTCTCTTAAAACCATCGTCCACTAGTGGGGCAGTCATGAACTGATGGATGCCGCCATCGGAAGCTGTATTCATATTGTTAGTCGTGTGAATTTAAGCCCGTGGCAACGGCATTGCCTCACGGGTTATTGATTAACAATATTCTTAATATTGCACTATCAGGTTTATTTCCAGTGCGCATGTAAACATGAATTTCATGATATGTGTCTTTCATATCATTTCACTCTGCTGGTGATTTTCTGCCCTCAACTTTAGTGATGAATCGAGCCTACTGCGTTGCCAGCCTTCAGGCATGACACATACGCCTGCTTGTGATCTGGATAAGATCCCCACTTTGAATCAAGCCGTTAGCTGTAGCACGGCCCTCATGTCTTGTCCGCTTCTACAAAATCGGCCCCGATGCCAGCTGGCATCGCCATACATTTCAGTGACTTTCAACCACGCGCCACCTGGGCGACAATGATCTCTTTACGTTGATTTTGATGCCCCCCATGCCCATTCGCACATTGCCACCGCAACTTATCAATCAGATCGCTGCCGGTGAGGTAGTGGAGCGGCCTGCCTCGGCGGTCAAGGAACTGGTGGAAAATGCGTTGGACGCCCACGCCACGCGAGTGGAGGTTGATGTCGAGCAGGGTGGCCTGCGGCTCTTGCGGATTCGTGATGATGGGACAGGCATACCCAAGGATGAGTTACCCCTGGCTTTGTCGAGGCATGCGACCAGCAAGATCAGCAGCCTGGACGATCTTGAACGGGTGGCGACACTGGGTTTTAGGGGGGAAGCCTTGCCCAGTATCAGCTCGATTTCGCGCTTGCTGCTCACGTCTAGAACAAGGGGCGAGGAACATGGCTGGCAGGTGGCCGCCGACGGCAGCGAAACCGGCTTCGACCCTCGGCCCGCTGCGCATCCTGAAGGCACGACGATCGAAGTCAGGGATATCTTTTACAACACACCCGCGCGGCGGAAATTCCTGCGATCGGAGAAAACGGAGTTCCAGCATATCGAAACGCTCATCAAGCGGCTGGCGCTTGCGCGTTTTACGGTGGGCTTCGCCCTCACCCACAATCAACGGTCGGTACTGAATATCAGGCCAGCCATCCGTCAGACCGACATTGATGGCCGCCTGAGCGCCCTGCTGGGTGAAGACTTCCTTGAGCAGAGTATGCCGGTTGAATTTAACGCTGCGGGGTTGCGGTTATCGGGCTGGGTGGGTTTGCCAACCTATTCGCGCAGTCAGGCCGACATGCAGTATTTCTATGTCAATGGGCGTCTGGTGCGGGACAAACTGGTCAACGTGGCGATTCGTCAGGCCTATCAGGATGTGCTCTACCACGGGCGGCAGCCGGTTTATGTGCTCTATCTTGAACTCGACCCGAGTTTGGTCGATGTGAATGCCCATCCAACCAAGATGGAGGTACGTTTCAGGGAAACGCGGACAGTTCACGATTTTCTGTTCAGCGGGCTGCATAGAACCTTAGGGGGTGCCAAGGCAGGGCTGGCGCTGGCTGTCAGCGAAATCCCCATCATGGGTGAGACGCAGCCCGCATCAGACAGAACAGCAGACAGTCACCCATCGGCAGCCTTGTCATCCATGGCCGGACCGGTGACAGGCTATCGGCAACCTCAGTTACCGTTGAATGTGGCTGAACTGATGAAAGCCTATGAAGGGCTCTACGCCCCATCTGCGGCGGCTTCGACTCAATCAGCGATAGCGCCCACGACCGACGTGCCGGCGACGGACGGACCGGAAGGCGTTACCCCACCGCTGGGCTATGCACTGGCACACCTGCATGGTGCCTTCATTCTGGCGGAAAGCAGTAATGGCCTGATCATCGTTGATGCACACGCAGCGCATGAGCGCATTACCTATGAAAAACTCAAGCGCCAACAACAGTCGGGGCCGGTCCCGAGCCAGCTGTTATTGTTGCCGCTGCGCGTGAAAGTCAGCGAGGCTGAGGCAGAACTGGCGGAGGCGTCAGCTGAGGCGCTGGCCGCACTGGGGATCGATATCGGACGGATCAGTCCGGATACGTTGGTGGTGCGTTCCCTGCCGGTGTTGCTCTGCCAAAGCAACGCCGAACCCCTGCTGCGCGACGTGCTGGCCGATATCAGCCAGCACGGCCATAGCCGCCGGATCGAGGAACGGCTCAACGAGATTCTGGCCACCATGGCGTGTCATGGCGCAGTGCGCGCGCATCGGAAACTAACGATACCGGAAATGAATGGGCTGCTCAGAGAACTGGAAGTCACCGAACGCAGCGGCCAATGCAACCATGGCCGCCCGACCTGGGTCGCGCTGAGCCATACCGAGTTGAACGGTCTGTTCCTGCGCGGCCGTTAGCCGGCCCCCCTAAAACCTGGCGGGGCAGCGCAGCCGCAGATCGCGCGCTTGAATGCCGCAGCACTTGCTAGGGGTGCCGGACACCGTTGCCAGTCAGAGCCTGCGGTCACCGGCTGAGTCGATCGAATCGCCATAGGACAGCCCGGCACCTCGAAAAACCCCGTCTTTTGGTCTGATCCGGTAGAATCGTGGTCTCTCCAACGAAACGGGGACAGATAAAATGAAGATGCGAAGCGCTATCGAAGCTGACCTGTTCGTACCGCATCAACGGGCCGAGCAGAACAATCACCCGGGGGATCCTCTGGCCCAGGTTGGGGCACGCGTTGACTTCAAGGCCCTGCCAGTGATCGCTCGAGTGACTCCCCGAACATCCAGTCCCAAGAGCGCACCCCCCCCCTGTTTCCGACCGGGACCCTGGTTCGAGTTCTGGTCTTGAAGCGACTTAATCTGGACCTTTGAGCACCGAATGGAAGATGCGGGCAGATGATCAATCGGAACGCGACACCTTCCGACTGGAAGCCTGCGCAGCGCAGGTAACAAATACCGATGTGACCCGGCACCAGAAACATGGTAAGCGTTATTAGGCTACACACTTTCGGTTAACGTGAACCAATGTCACACGTTGAATAGCCTTGTTTCATAAATTTCAATCTTATTAGTTTTCATCATGCTTAAGAACGAAACAACAAGCTTTAAGAAAGCGAATGAAGCAGCACGAAATGGAAGATACCTAGAAGCTTTAGAAGGCTATCAACGGCTTCAACATGAAGATGGAGATATACTGGGGTTAGCTGCATCAAATACTGACATAACCATAAAAAGAATAACAACGAATAAGCTGGTTTTCCCCATTGAGGGCCAATCTTTTGGCGACCCAAATAATATTACATCAACTATAGATCGTTATGGTTATGATTTAGCGGTCAATGAGGATCCTTGGTATCCAGTCTTTTATGAGGACTGTGTTGAAGGTTGGCATGAACTGACGTTTGTTATCGTCGTTCATGCCAGTGAACCTCACATTTCACGGTTGTACTTTGATGTTGGCGGTGATTACAACGAGCGTGATTCGATTCAGATTCCATTCAAATCAGGCATTCGCGTTAGCAGAGTGTTTTCTCTGAAACAAGATGCCTTGCGTATAAGATTCGACCCAATAGAGCAGTCCGGGAGATTTTGTGTAGCCTCATTCAGTCTCCAGAGGATCACTCAGCAGGATGCATTTTCAAAAATGGAATCGGCATTGAAGAAGCCATATCATGAAGACGTTAAGATGCCCCAAAATAATTTGGCTGCGCTAACCGACCCCGAGTCGCTTTTAGAAAATTACGAATCCTCGTTCCGCACTAGTCATAAAGAAGTATCTTATGCTGAATGGATAAAAACAATCGAATATCAACACAATATTGAAGCAAGAGAACTATTCGCAAGGTCAGCGGGTTTCGATTACAAGCCCAAGATATCCATTCTGGTTCCTGTTTACAATACCCCGGTAATATACTTGAAGGAATGCATAGAATCGGTTTTGCAGCAAACTTACTTGAACTGGGAGCTTTGTTTGGCTGACGATGCTTCACCCAATCAGGAAACGAAGGAACTGCTTAGGCATTACTCATCAAGAGATAGTCGGATCAAGGTATGCTATCGTAACAAGAATGGACACATTTCAGAGGCATCAAACTCCGCACTCGCGATGGCTACTGGTGAGTTTATAGCGCTCTTGGATCACGATGATGTTCTATCAATAAATGCACTCCTTTATGTTGTTGATGCGCTTCAGGATCAGAGGCATCTTAATATCATATACACCGATGAAGATAAGATTTATGACCTAAAACACAGGTTTGAACCGCATTTCAAAAGCGACTGGAACCCTGATCTTCTTTTTTCTCAAAACTATATTTCACATCTAGGTGTATACCGCTCTGATATCATTCGTAAAATAGGTGGATTCCGTAAAGGATATGAAGGCAGTCAGGATCATGATCTACTTCTAAGATGTTCCAGGCATTCACTTGAAAGCCAAATCTACCATATACCACGCATATTATACCATTGGAGGGTTTCACCTGGCTCCACCGCCTCTGCCTCTGATGCGAAGTCCTATACTTCAAGTGCAAGTATCAATGCATTGCAGGATTTTTTTACTTCAGGGACTATTGATGGTGTGTCTGTCGAAATAGGAAAAGTTGATAATACCTTCAAGATCACTTGGCCCATACCGGCAAGTCAGCCGAAGGTTACCATACTCATACCAACTAAAGATAAGCGCTATCTTCTTGAGTCATGCGTCAGCAGTATTCTAGAGAAAACAACCTACAAGAACTATGAAATCGTGATACTGGATAACGCTAGCATCGAAGAAGAAACCTTTGATTACTATCGTTCGATATCGAATAATCCACGCGTTCAGGTATTATCATATCCCGGACCCTTCAACTTCTCTGCCATCAATAACTACGGCGTATCATCTACAAAAAGTGAATTAGTGGCTTTAGTCAACAATGATATTGAAGTTATATCCGAGATGTGGCTGGATGAGATGGTCTCACATGCTATTAGGCCTGATATCGGGTGTGTCGGTGCAAAGCTCTTATATTCGAATGACACAATCCAGCATGCAGGTGTAATTTGTTCTATAGGTGGAGTGGCAGGGCATAGTCACAAACATTATC
>JBILXN010000007.1:0-27036 GCA_044378425.1 Methylococcaceae bacterium | reverse complement strand
TTACGCACCAGAATCCTAACCAGTCCCACCAGATCGGAGCAGGTCCAGTAGCCGGCCATATAGGCTTCTGCAGCCCCGACGCTGCCGCCAAAGACGGTATCGCTGTAAAACCCCGGATCAAGTACGTCAAGGCTGACGCTCACCGGCAGCGAGGAAGTGGCCTGTCCGTAATGCCGGGCCGACGTGTTGTCAAAACCTTCCCTCAGGGTGATTGCGCCATCGGTTAGGCCTTGCAGCTGCCGGTCCAGCAGGGTTTTGGCCCACTGATCAATCACTCTGCGCGGGCTGTTCTGACGACGTGGGGGGCGCTTTTCGGGCGTGATGCCTTTCGATGTAGCCATGCTGTTGGGTGGTCGTTTTAGTTGTCGCTGTCTCCGGCTGTGCCGGGATGAGCAAAAAAGGGAATCCCTTTGAGCTTGAGTCGGGCCGCTTGCCAGTAAATACCGAATAGTACCTGTACCGTGATCAGCGGATAGCGTAGCAGGCACCAGGCGAGCGTGGTGCCCGTGATCTCCCGTCGCTTTAAATCAAGCGTTGCATCAAATACTTTCTCGCCGTTGCGGACGACTGCCATATGAACTCCCAGCGAGGCCCCAGGCTCGGCAAACCGCCAGTCATAGTCCATATCCATGGGAAAAAAGGGCGATACGTGAAAATCCTTGGCGAAGCGGTACCGATGATGGTGACCTTCGGGTTCGTCCTGGTCGATTGAGAGGACATAGCTGTGACGCTCATCCCAGGGGGTGTTGACGATTTCGGAGACTATGGTTTCGACGGTCCGTCCAGCCTTATCGAAACAATAATAAAAACTGACCGGGTTGAAGCAATGGCCGAAGTAGCGCAGATGGGTCAGCATTCTGACCGGACCTCCGGGTCGTGAGCCTGTTCGGGCCTCGACCAGATCACGTACAGCGGTGTCCAGCGGCACGGTGGGGTCGCCGAGATAATCACCGCGTCTGAACCAGGCCAGATTGGGCTGGCCTATTGACCAGAACCAGCGATCCCGAAACACCTCGGTCAGTTCGGACAAATCAAGGTAGACCATGAACAGCTGGTAGCAAAAGGCATGAGGCCGTGGTGCGAGGCGGCGGTGCCTGAGCCGTCCGAAGTAAAGACCACTCTGCATTCTAATGGCATCCATTGATCTGCTCAGCTACCCGCAGCCCACTCGTCACCCCATCCTCATGAAAACCGAACCCCCAGTAAGCGCCACAGTAATACGTACGGTTGCGACCACTGATCTCAGCGTGCCGACTCTGAGCAAGAATGCCGGCAGGTGTGTAAACGGGGTGGTGGTAGGTCATACGCTGCAGGATGCGGCCAGGGTCAATGGCCGCTGAATGGTTCAGGCTGACACAGAAGGTTTCTGGAGCGGCAAGGCCTTGCAGAATGTTCATGTTGTAGGTCACGGCCACGCGGTCCTGCACGTGGAATGGAATGTGGTAGTTCCAGGCTGCCCAGGCGCGTTTGCTTTTCGGCAGGATACGCGTGTCGGTATGCAGGATCGCTTCATTTTCCTGATAGGGGATGGCTCCGAGTATCTCCCGCTCGGCGGGAGTAGCCTTGTCGAGTAAAGCCAGCGCCTGATCGCTGTGACAGGCGAGGATGACGGCATCATGGCGTTCCGCTTCACCTGATTGAGGCACAATGGTGACACCGTCGGCCTCGCGGATAATGCTCACCACGGGTGTGGCAAGACGGATGCCATCACGGAAGCTCGCCGTCAGGGGTTCGAGATAACGTGACGAACCACCGGCCACCACCCGCCATTGCGGTCTCTGGTCCACACTCAGCATGCCATGGTTGTGGAAAAATCGAATGAAATAGCGGGCAGGGAACTTGAGGATTTCCTCTGGCGCGGCCGACCAGATTGCAGCGCCCATGGGAACAATGTAGTGATCCCGGAACTCTCGCCCGTAACGGCCGGCCCGTAAATAATCGTTCAGCGGGAGTTCGTCGCTCTGCGAATCAAGCAATCCTGGCGCCTCGCGGTTGAACCGCAAAATATCGCGGATCATGCGGAGAAAGCTGGGCCGGAGCAGATTGCGGCGCTGGGCAAACAGGGTATTCAGGCTGGTGCCATTGTATTCCAGCCCGCTCACGTCGCAGCGCACACTGAAGCTCATGCTGCTGGTAGAGGATGTAATTCCCAGTTCATCCAGCAGCCGTATGAAATTCGGGTAGGTCCAGTCATTGAATACGATGAAGCCGGTGTCCACCGACCAGATTTTGCCCCCCAGCGGAATCTCATGGGTGTGCGTATGGCCACCGATGCGGTCGGCAGCCTCATAGACGGTGATGTCATGCTGCCCAGACAGTTTCGAAGCGGCGACCAGACCCGATATTCCAGAACCGACAACCGCAATTTTCATGTCTCGACCCTGTGACTGCGGCGGGCGTCCCTGATGCCGGAGGGCAGGGGTTTAAGGCTCCAAACCAGCCGGCAACCGGCCATCAGCCGCAGCAGATAGTAGGTCGGATCGAACTCCCACCAGAAGAATCCCTGGCGCACCGTTGCCGGGTAATGGTGATGGTTGTTATGCCAGCCTTCGCCCAGCGTGAGCAAGGCCAGCCAGGGGTTATTGCGGCTGTCATCGCGGGTCGCGTAGCGACGATAGCCCCATACATGGGCGAGCGAATTTACGGTGAAGGTTGCGTGGTAAAGCACGATTGTCGAAATCACAAAACCCCAGACCAGCAACTGGGGGCCGTCAGTGCCCAGTTGAGGATAGATATCCTTGAGGATTTCACCGGCTCCAAACAGTGTGACGGCCAGCATGGCTGGCACTACGATGTCGAAACGATCCAGAAAACGCAGTTCCGGATAATGCGCCCAGTCCTTGACCAGTTCAATTCGGGTATTGAAATTGTCGCGGCACAAGAACCAGCCCATGTGGCTCCAGAAAAAGCCGCGCTGGCGGGGAGAGTGGGCATCCTGTTCATCGTCGGCATGAATATGGTGGTGGCGATGATGCGCTGCCCACCAGAGAGGCCCCCGCTGCACAGCCGAGGCCGCAACCGCTGCAAACAGAAACTGAACCAGCCTGGATGTGCTGAAGGACTTGTGTGAGAAATAGCGGTGATAAAAGCCCGTGATGGCAAACATGCGCAAGCCATACAAAACTACTGCGACGGCCACTGCTGTTGGACTGACGCCAACCCAGATCACCGCCAGACAGCTCATGTGCAGGGCGATAAAGGGCAAGGTCCGCAACCAATCTATCCGGCGATCGTCTTCGTGAGAGCCGCTTGTGGTCGCTTGGTTGTCGAACCAGCTGAGCAGGGTGAGCGCCAATGTCCGGCGCGTGGGTTTTCCCGTCTTGTCTACCATTGCTGGGGTACCTTGATGATTTTGGCGGTGTCGTAACCTTCCCTGTTGAGAAATGCAAGCATCGTCCGGTAATCGGCATCCGGGATAGTCGGTGTGCGAGCCATGATCCAGACGTAATCGCGAGCCTCCCGCCCAATGATGGTCTGGCTGTAATCGGAGTTCAGCCAGGCAATTCGATAATCGGCCTTAAATGGCCAAATGAAGCGCATACCCCAGACGGCATTTGATTGGCGATCGAGCACAAATCCGGTGGGTTCGTAGCGTTTTTGAGCGCCCTGAAAACTGCCGTCACGATAGGTGAAGGTTGTAGCAATAGTGCCATCAGGGGCCATGCGATAGGACTCGATGGCGTTATGGGCAGTCGTTTCAATGACGGTTGGGATGCTCGCTATGACATACCAGTCACCCATGAAGCGGGGGAGATCGACATGAGGCACCACACTGAGGGGTGGAACAGTCTTGCTGCTGCAGCCTGTAAGTATGAGCACCAGCAGGGCAACATAGCTTGGGTATTTGAACGTACGGAACATGTGCATCACTCCTGTGATTTTCAATTTTCCAGCCGGTAGCGCAGGCGGTGGCCGTTATCCAGCACCGAATCCAGCGCCACCCATCGTTCCCCGTCAGCGTACCAGAGTTCAATCTGAAATTTCCCCGCGTCCACGTGATAGCGCCGGGCGTTAATCTTCTGGCCACGCACGGGAATGGATTCCTGACCGCGGGCCTCTATGCGAACCGGGGTGTATTCGCCCGTCTGCGGATTTAACAGGCGGGACTGGTTTAGCATCAACGGGTTCCAGTAGGCGAAACTCATGATGCATCCGGGCAAGTTCTGCTGATTTTGACCGATCTTCACCTTAAGTTGGCCGCTGCTTTCAGTGGCCGCCACGCTCAGTCGGTCGCCATTATCATCGGTGGTTGCAGTTAATTGTGTCAGGCACTCGCCGCGCCAGCCTTCCAGCGCATCATGCGAATAGGAATAGGCCTTTATCATCAGCACCTTGACATCGAAACGAGCCTCGCTGCGCAGCGTTCGCTCCTGATCCTGTTCGTTCAACGTGAAGTGATGGTAGCCCACAGGATCGTCATCCAGATAGACGGTGTAGCGCCATTGTTCATTACGTGTTTTGGCTGCTACAGCAAGCGAGAGGCTTAACAGGATAAGGCCTAGCAATAAGGGGTTAGCTTTGAGGGCTGTCATGGCTGTCGGTCTTGCGTTGAGCGCGGAGGCATGGGCAAAAAGGCACTGGTCCTTCGGATGTAATCCTGATAAGCGGGGCGACGTGGAATCAAATCCTGTTCCAGCATGGGTACGCCCGACACCTTCATCAAGAGGAAGGTAATCAGCAGTGGCGATACCAGAATCCATACTGGCGCACCCGCACCCATGGTAAGCCCATAAAATCCCCACCACAGCACACATTCCCCGAAATAATTGGGATGCCGTGAATAACGCCATAGGCCCGCAGACATCACCTTGCCCTGCTGCTGGGGATCGGCCCGAAAGCGCGCCATCTGACCATCGGCGATGGTTTCAAATGAGAGTCCGATCAGGAAGAAGAGGACTCCGATAGTATCAAGCCAGGACCAGGGCGATGTGGATTTGAGTACCGGCAGAATGGGTAGGGCAATGATCCAGGCAAGCAGGGCTTGCAGGATGAATACGATGATCAGGCTTTTGAGGCCATAGTGGGGCTGATTACGTTCACGGATGAGTTGATAGCGGCGGTCTTCGGGCTGACCCCAGTTCCGCCAGGTCAGATAGAGGCAAAGCCGGCTCGACCATAGCCCAATCAGTATGGCTGCAACGAGTGCCCTCACGCCGTTGTCGCCGCCGGAATACCACCATAGCAGCAGGGCCGCAGCAAAAAACAGCGACCATACGCTGTCGACAATGCTGACATCACGCTTTAACAGGCTGATGAGCCAAGTCAGGCTTGCCATAGCGCAAAGTAGCAGCAGGCCATTCAGAGCCAAAGGCCAGTTGAACATCATGCCGATTCTCCTGAGTGGGTAGTGGCGGGTGCGGCCGCACCCTCTTTTTCAAGCCGGCGTGCCACGAACATCAGTAGCGGCATGATGATAGCCCAGCCGAGTGCCAGCAAACCAAGATCGCTCCAGTGATGTGTCAACCGGAGTGCTCCCATGGCCTGGCCTGCCCACCAGGCCAGTGGACCGAACAGCAGACCCAGCCCCGCCGCGAGCAAAGGGCGTGGCTGCAGCCAGCGCAGCGAGACATTCAGTGTGGTAGCAAAGCTCATCCAGAGGGCAATGATCCACACCGGGGGGAATGACTGGCTACTGTTGGCCAGGTACTCAACGCCACTCAGTCGCATCAGCAAGAACTCCCAAACGCCACCCAAAAGGCCCACGGCCACTATCAGCTTCAATTCCGCCCAACGCCGACGGGAGGCGACAAGATGCAGTGCCAGTACGATACCGGTGACGATAACGCCGAGCAAAGGGTTGGCCGAAGCCGCGCCTAAAATGCAGGCCAGCCAGGCCATCTGGTAGGCGATCAGGTTTGACAGCAGCCTGATCCAGCCGGGCTTTGAATCCAATGGGCTAATGGTTGACATGGCGCTACTGGGAGTTTGCCGAGGGCTTATCGGAGCCAACGGAGGTATCGAACAGATAATGCCCAACCAGCCACTCGTTCCCCCTGTCATACCCGAACAGTTCAGCGCAAGCCATGAAGAAAATACGCCAGCGAACCCACCAGATGGCGACATGATCCGCGCCGTAGGTTTGTCTCAGAATGGGCCAGAGTTCATCCTTGTGAGCGTCCATATTCGCCAGCCAGGCATTGGCGGTTTTCTCGTAATGCTGACCGTTCCATTGCCAGTGCGCGATATTTTGCAAGGGGCTGTTGATGTGCATCGGTAAATCGAAGGAGGGCATCATGCCGCCGGAAAAGAAGAATTGACTCATCCAGTCGGATTCGTCGTTGACCTCGAAAGGATAGGGCAGGGCACGATGGCAGAAGACATGCATGAAGAACTGGCCTTCGGGTTTTAGCCATGTCGCGACTCGCCCAAACAGGTTGGGCCAGTTGCGCATGTGCTCGAACATTTCAACCGAGACGATGCGGTCGAAACGTCTTTCGATATCAAATTCGTTCATGTCCCGGGTCAGTACTTCGACGTTACCGAAGCCCCTTTCGGCTGCCCGTTCCAGAATAAAAGCGCGCTGCGGACGGGAATTGGAGACGGCGACGATGCGGCTGTTGGGATAGTGCTCAGCCATCCAGAGTGTCAGGGATCCCCATCCGCATCCCAGTTCCAGGATGTCCTGGCCATCGGTCAGGTTGGCGTGCTCACAGGTCATCCCCAAAGCCTTGATTTCAGCTTCATCCAGAGTCTTGACCGTTTCATCCCAAAAACAACTGCTGTATTTAAGGCGAAGTCCAAGTGCCTTTTGGAAAAAGGCGGTGGGGACCTCGTAATGCTGCTGATTGGCTTTTTCCGCGAGGGGGGCGATCACGGATTGACTCAGGTCATGGATAAAAGCAGACAAATAAGCATCTGCACTGATGGCATCACCTGTAGGCAAACCGGCGATGCGTTGGGCCAGCAGACGGCGGATGCCAAAACGTACGACTGAATCTGGCAGTAGTCCACGTTCGGCGAGGACGATGAGTTGTTCGGTAACCCAGTTGATCATGTGTTTGTGGTAGTAGGTTTAATAGTCAGTGTTAATCGTTTGCAGGTACCCTGCCTTGGTCATGGCAGACGGACAGTGTGCATTCCCCATGCTAGGCAGACCATTCACCCCGTCTTTAGTGCCAATCGTACGCTTTTTTCGTTAAAAGTCTGATGCCTCTGGTATCAATCATCGACCCAGCCGAATGTTCGGGTGACGGCTTTCTTCCACAGGGTGCAGAGTCGTTGCCGGTTGGCGTGATCCATTTGAGGCTCGAAACGCTTGTCATGCCTCCAAAGACCTCTGAGTTCATCGGTCGTCTGCCAGTAGCCCACCGCGAGCCCTGCGACATAGGCCGCACCCAGGGCAGTCGTTTCCGATACCCTGGGGCGAATGACCGGAGTGTTGAGAATGTCGGCCTGGAATTGCATCAGGGTATCATTCACCACCATCCCGCCATCGACCTTCAGGCTGGCAATCATCTGCCCTGAATCAGCCCGCATGGCATCAATGATTTCCAGTGTCTGGTACGCGGTCGCCTCCAGGGTGGCCCGGGCGAAGTGGCCTTTGTTGGCATAGCGGGTCAGGCCGACGATGGCACCGCGGGCATCGGAACGCCAATAGGGGGCAAACAGACCTGAAAAGGCGGGTACGATGTAGATGCCGCCGTTGTCGGCAACGGTATTGGCCAGCGTTTCTATCTGGGCAGCGCTGTCTAGTATGCCCAGGTTGTCGCGTAGCCATTGGACCAGTGCGCCGGTGACAGCGATTGAGCCTTCCAGCGCGTATACCGGCGCGTGTGTACCCAGTTGGTAGGCGACTGTGGTGAGTAGGCCATGGCTGGACTGTACCGGCTGGCCGCCTGTATTCAGCAGCATGAAGCAGCCGGTGCCGTAGGTGTTTTTGGTGTCGCCGACATCGAAACAGGTCTGGCCGAACAGGGCTGCCTGCTGGTCACCCAGATTACCCGCAACCGGCACACCGGCCAGCATTCCGCGGGCATAGCCATAGATTTCCGAAGAGGACCGAATCTCGGGCAGCATGGCGCGGGGAATCTGCATCAGCCTTAGAAGGTTTTCGTCCCAGGCGAGGGTGGCAAGGTTCATCAGCAGTGTGCGGGAAGCGTTGCTCGGATCGGTGACATGCTGACCGTCGGTCAGTTTCCAGATCAGCCAGCTGTCTAGGGTGCCGCAGAGCAATTCACCACGGTCGGCCCGTTGTCGGGAGCCGGGGACATGATCCAGCAGCCATTGCAGTTTGGGGCCTGAAAAATAGCTGGCAATCGGTAGGCCGGTAATCGCTCGCAAGCGATTTTGCCCTCCATCAGCGGCAAGAGTGCGGCAGAGTTCGTCGGTGCGGGTATCCTGCCAGACGATGGCGGGATGGATAGGCAGGCCGGTAACCTTATCCCAGACGACGATGGTCTCGCGCTGGTTGGTGATGCCGATGGCGGCGAGTTCACGTGCGGACAGGCCAGCCTGCTGCAGGGCGCTCGCGATGACGGCTTCGGTGGTTTGCCAGATTTCCATGGCGTCGTGCTCGACCCAGCCGGGACGCGGGTAGATCTGCCGGTGTTCACGCTGAGCGCTGGCAACGATGCGGCTGTTGCGGTCAAAGATGATGCAACGGGTGCTGGTGGTGCCTTGGTCTATAGCGAGAATATGGTCGGTCATGGCGATGGGGAGGCTGGCGAGGGTAACTCAGGATGAGTCTGCCAGTTCCCTGCGGGGTAGCGCAATCAATGGCTATGGGCGTTTGTTTACTGGAGGCGTTAGACTGAAGCCCCTAAAACAGTCGCCAGACTGAATGTTTGGCCCGCACTGCCTGATGTTAACCACAGCACCCCATCTTCACCCCAGTCTCGTTACCAGGTCTTCGCGGGTGAATTTGTGGCAGCGCATAGGCGTCTGCATCATCCTGCTCACCGTGCTGGACGCGTGTATAGCCGGGTCAGTATCTGACGGCAGCACCGCCCTGACACTCCGTGGGGCGATGTTTTATACCGATGATGTCGCCTTGTTTTCGTCCAGTCGAAGACTTTCACTGAATGCCGATCCCACCCAGCCGGCGCTGGATAACATTCTGACCGGCCAAGGTAGCGATGCGGTATTCCAGCCCGCACTGAAAATCGCCCGGGCTTTCAATACCTACTACGGCGACACCACGGTCGATCTGCTGGCTGACGGTTACGTCTTTCTGACCAGAACCGCTTACAGTCACGCCACCCTGCGAGCTGGGTTGAGGCAGGCCTTCACGGAGAAGACGGCGCTGAATCTGACCTACTATTTCAGTCCTGATCTGTATCTGGGCGAAAATTTTGTGCGCAACCCTTCCAGTCTTGTCGTTTTCCGCGATCAGGGCTTCCTGGTGATGACGGCAGAACAGGTGACCAGCAATATAGTATCCCTGCGTCTGGATCAGGAACTGACGGACCATCTAGAGCTTCGTCTGCTCGGTCGCTATGGTCTGCGCGATTACAATCCCGCTTTCAGCGAGCGTAATCTTACCCTTTGGACCATTGGCCCTCACCTCCAGTGGCAAGCGATGGATAACCTGAAACTGCTGGTGGGCTATCACTTCGAGCAGGGCATTGCGGCCGGTCGCCACCAGCCACAGTATGCCGATGATGTGTCTTACGATAATGATTACGTTTCTGGCGAGATTGAGTACGAGTTCGGTAGTCAGGACAGGGTTAATCTGGGGTTTCATTACGAACGCAATAACTGGCTGAGTGAGCAGCGTCGCGATGAGAGAAATGGCGCCTGGGAGGAGATTTTTCAGGGTGAACTGATTCTGTTCCATGATTTTGATGAGCAGTTGAGGCTGTTTACCAGCATTCAATATTCCAGCCGTTTCGAAAATATACTTCAGCAGCCCATCAGCAATACCAACGCGGGCATGGGCCTGCAGGCCAGGTTTTAACAACTGCGAACGTTGGCCCAACAATCCGCTTGCCGTTCATTCACATGAGCTTTTGGCATTGCTGGCCAGAAGATCGTGAACACATTTTGGTCATACTGCCCGCCTGATTTGGTCGTAGTCTCCGCAATGTGGGGACGCTGAAGCAGGAACCGGCTAAAATCTGCCATCGCCGAGTTCATCCAAGACTTCATTACTCGAATCCACCGCCGTGAACGCTATCACCCACGAACAGATTCCCCTCAAAGACTTTACCGAGAAGGCCTATCTGGACTATTCCATGTACGTCATTCTTGACCGCGCGCTGCCGCATATTGCTGACGGATTAAAGCCAGTGCAGCGGCGGATCGTCTATGCGATGTCGGAACTGGGACTGGGTCCGACGGCCAAGTTCAAGAAATCGGCCCGAACAGTCGGTGACGTGCTGGGAATGTATCATCCTCACGGTGATCAGGCGTGCTATGAGGCGATGGTACTTATGGCTCAGCCTTTCTCGTATCGCTATCCGCTCATAGACGGGCAGGGTAACTGGGGCTCACCGGATGATCCAAAGTCATTTGCGGCCATGCGCTACACCGAGTCTCGGCTTACCCCCTACGCCCAGACCCTGTTGGCCGAACTGGAACAGGGAACGGTCGAGTGGCGGCCCAATTATGACGGCACCAAGGATGAGCCTGAATTGTTGCCTGCCCGGTTGCCGAATGTGTTGCTGAATGGTTCAACCGGAATTGCGGTAGGTATGTCCACCGATATTCCGCCGCATAACCTTCGCGAGGTCGTTGCAGCCTGTATCCAGTTGCTGGATGCGCCGGACACTTCACTGGAAGCACTCTGCGAATGGATCAAAGGGCCCGATTTCACCACGGAGGCGGAAATCATCACGCCACGCGAGGACATCTTGCGCATGTACCGCAGCGGCAATGGTTCGGTCCGCTTGCGCGCCCGCTGGGAGTTGGAGGATGGCAACATCGTGATCACGGCTCTGCCGCATCAGGTCTCGGGCGATAGCCTGCTGCAACAGATTGCCGCGCAGATGCAAGCCAAGAAACTGCCTCTGGTTGAAGACCTGCGCGACGAGTCAGACCATGAAAATCCGACCCGCCTGGTCATCATGCCGCGTGGCCGCAAAATTGATACCGATCAGTTGATGTCGCATTTGTTTGCGACGACTGATCTGGAGCGGAATTACCGTATCAATATGAACATGATCGGCCTCAGCGGGAAGCCGCAGGTCAAGAATCTGCGCGAAATTCTGGTCGAGTGGTTGAGTTTCCGTACCGAAACAGTCCGGCGCCGGTTGCAACACCGCCTCGACAAGGTGAACGCCCGTTTGCATATTCTGGAAGGCTTGCTGATTGCTTTCCTGAATATCGATGAGGTGATCGCTATCATCCGGCAGGAAGAGCAGCCCAAACCGGTATTGATGGCCCGATTTGGTATCAGTGATATTCAGGCGGAGGCCATTCTTGAACTGAAATTGCGTCACCTCGCCAGACTCGAGGAAATGAAGATACGTGGCGAACAGTCTGAATTGGCCGAAGAGCGTGACAGGCTAGCCGCCATTTTGGCATCGCCTGTCTTGCTGAGCGATCTGATCAAGCAGGAATTACAGCAGGACGCCGATAAATACGGTGATCCTCGCCGTTCGCCCATAGTCGCGCGGCAGGCTGCGCATGCCCTTGATGTCACCGCGGTTATTGGCAGCGAACCGGTCACCGTGATCCTCTCTGACAAGGGTTGGGTTCGGGCCGCCAAGGGGCATGAGATTGATCCTGCCAGCCTGACCTACCGCTCGGGCGATAGCTTCCTGACTTCGGTGGCCGGTCGCACCAATCAACCGGCCTACTTTCTCGATTCCGCCGGCCGCAGCTATGCTGTGCCTGCTCATGAATTGCCGTCGGCAAGGACTCTGGGTGAGCCGTTGACCGGCCGCTTAAGCCCGCCTTCGGGGGCTGTGTTCCGTTCCGTTGTTGCCGGTAATGATGAGGATTGGTACCTGCTAGCGAGTTCCGCTGGCTATGGTTTTGTAACGCAGTTGAAAGAACTGTATACCAAAAATCGAACGGGAAAAGCTCTCCTGACGGTGCCTGAACATTCGGACGTCATGATGCCGGTGAGGATTGCCTCGCCCTCTGAAGGCGAGCTGGCGGTGGTAACGCTGCAGGGACGCTTGCTGGTGTTCCCGATGGCTGAAGTACCGGTGCTAAACAAGGGTAAGGGCAACAAGCTGGTTCAGATTCCTGGTGTGGACCTTGCGAGTGGCGCGGATGGTCTGGTCGGTCTTGTCAGTCTGATGCCGGGTGCGGGTCTTAAACTGCATTGCGGCAAACGACATCTCTCGCTTACGTCTGCAGATCTTGCAAGCTACAGGAGTGACCGGGGGCGGCGCGGCAATCACTTGCCAAGAGGTTTTCAGCGAGTGGAAACGCTGGAGGCAGTTCAATAAAAGCGGGCATAGCGGATCGGCTTGCCATAATTAGATACTGTGGCTCTTACTGGAAACTGACATGATAGAGGTTGATGTTGAGGTGGATGCGACGGGTCTGATGTGCCCTTTACCACTACTTCGTCTCAAAAAGGCCCTGCAGGGTATCGGCGGTGGGCAGGTGCTGAGGATTCGGGCCACCGATCCTGCTTCGGTGCTTGATTTTGGTGTGTTTGTCGAACAGACCGGACACCTGCTATTGCAGCAGGAGGAAGTGACAGGGGTCTTTTGTTACCTGATCCGTAAGGCAGGCTGAAGGCCTCCTTTCGTTTCAGCTTGTCAATGCTTCAGTAGCTAGTCCCGGTCGCAGACTGATGATGGGCCAGCCTTGTTGTTTGGCGTGAGATGCCAGTATGTCGTCGGGGTCAACAGCGATTGGGTGAGCCACTTTCTGCAGCAGGGGGAGGTCATTGTGCGAGTCGCTATAAAACCAGCTTCCAGCCAGATCGTGCTGATGTTCGTTCAGCCAGTCCGTTAGCCGGGTGACTTTGCCTTCCTGAAAGCACGGCGTCCCGATATAGCGCCCGGTATATCGGCCCTCAATAAATTCAGGGCTGGTCGCAATCAGGTGTTCTATACCGTAAAGCTCGGCTATCGGTTCGGTCACGAAGCGATTGGTCGCGGTAATGATCATAAGGGTATCGCCGGCGTCCCTATGCCTTGCCAGAAGGTCATGGGCCGCTGGAAGGGTGATGGGAATAATCTTTTCTTCGATAAAGCTGCGCCGCCAGGCATGGAGTTGATTGGTGTCGTTCGCTGCCAGTGGGCTTAGAGCAAAGCTCAGGAACTCGTTTATATCAAGGCAACCGGCTTTGTAATGTTCGTAGAAACGGGCGTTGGCGGCCTCATAGTACTCAGGATCAACGATGCCTCTTTCCACCAGAAACTGTCCCCAAAGGTAGTCGCTGTCACCGGCCAGCAGTGTGTTATCCAGGTCAAATATTGCCAGAGTCACGAGTTTCCTTTACAGTCAAAAGATAATTTTGAGGAGTTCGGTAGCAGGCTCCCGTGGTTGGATTCAGGCGTCATGTGCAGCGCCTGAAGCCGCTTATGTCACGGTCGAAGCCGACGAATTCATTTAAGCGAGATGTCGGATTATACACTCGCATGACCTTTGCAGGACTCGCGCCACGCCATGATAGACCGGGATGGATATCGTCTTAATGTAGGGATCGTTCTTTGCAACGATGACGGTCGCGTATTCTGGGCGAGGCGGATTGGTATGCGTTCATGGCAGTTTCCGCAAGGAGGGATCAAGCGTAATGAGGATCCTGAATCTGCCATGTACCGGGAGTTGTACGAAGAAGTCGGCTTGTGTAGCCGCGATGTCAAATTGATCGGCCGCACCAGTGAGTGGCTGCGCTATGATCTTCCGGAACGCTATATACGCAAACGCTCCTATCCCTTGTGTATCGGCCAGAAACAGCTCTGGTACATGCTGAAGCTCTCTGCTTCCGAAACCCAGATACGGCTGGACTGCTCCGGTAAACCTGAGTTTGACAACTGGTGCTGGGTGGATTACTGGCATCCGGTTAAGGATGTCGTGTACTTCAAAAAGCAGGTTTACCAACTGGCGTTGACCGAACTTGGCATCCATCTTTCAGTTGCAGCACCGACTCCCGAATCCCAAGGTCCCATTATCGCCACCGGCAAAGTCTGATGCTGTCGCATCATGGCAATGCCTCAATCGATCCCGATTTTTATTGCCGGATCTATTAATAGCCGGCAGAAGTCGGATCAAACCCTTGCGGTAGTGATGGGGCTCGGCCCACACTGGTCCGGATTTCACCGGACTCATACAGCTTCAGCCAGCGATAACCGGGCGGTAACACATCCAGAGTAAAGTGGGTCTGCCCAGGTTTAAACTGAAAACAGGTGGATGGCGTACCCATGATGCGAAGCCCTTGATGCCAAGTGTCCATTTCCTGATGAACGTGACCAAACACGGCTCCCTTTACTTGGGGATAACTGCTCAGAACATCAAAGAAATCTTTGCTGTTTTCAAGTTGCATGGTATCCATCCAGGCGCTACCACTGGCAACCGGGTGGTGGTGCAGGGCGATGAGAGCAAACCTCTCGGGGTGTTGCCCCAGAAGATCTGAAAGAAGGGTTAATTCACTGTCGGCGAGTAGACCTCTGGGGGATTGTGGCACACTGCTATTGAGGCAGATGATTTGCCACCCTCCTACCAGAATTTGTGCTTGCGCATGAACGTGACCGCCAGCCAATGCGCTCCCCAGAAGTTCAGGGTCATCATGGTTGCCGGGCAGGCAATAGGCGGGGCAGGGTAGTTTGTTCAGGCTTTTTCTTAGCCGCTGATAGCCGGTAGGGCTTGCGTCCTGAACCAGATCGCCCGTCAGTAGTGCCAGATCCGGTTGCGGATGATCCCTCAAGGCCGTCGCCAGTGTGTCCTCGAAGCTTAGTTGGGTGTCTATGCCAAGCAGACTGCCGCCAACATTGGCTTTAAAGTGAAAGTCGGTTAGTTGCAAAACCCGGATGGCGTGGCCGTTCGGTGGTTCTGCTGCCGGTGAATGGAACATGGTTAAAGCCAAGTAATGGTCTGTACCGAATGGTTAATCCCGGCTGTCAAAGGGCCAGAACGATGGCCTAATAATGAACCAAGGCGTGTGTTTCCCAACGTGACAATCGCTCACGCCCCTTAAGGGCATCCAGCTCCACCATGAAAGCACAGGCCACTACCTCGGCACCCAAGGATTCGATCAGTTCGCAACTGGCTTTCGCTGTACCGCCGGTTGCCAATAGATCATCGATGACCAGCACTCGGTCACCCTTTTTTACGCCATCGGTGTGGACTTCAAGGGTGGCTGAGCCGTATTCCAGATCATAGTTGATTGAGCGAACATCGTACGGCAATTTGCCTGGCTTCCTCAGTGGAATGAAGCCAACACCGAGTTCCCAAGCCACCAGAGATCCAAATATAAACCCCCGTGCCTCCATGCCGGCCACCGCAGTTATGCCCCGGTCGATGAAGGGTTGCCGCAGATGCTGTACCGCCAGTCTTAGTGTTTCGGCGTCCTGAAGTACCGGCGTTATATCTTTGAATATTATTCCCGTCTTGGGGAAGTCAGGAATATCCCGGATTCTGGCTCTGATGCGCTCCATCAGACCTTCTTCCTGCCGGTTTTGCCCTTGGGTAGCCTAGCCACAAAAGCCTCAATGCTTCCAAGTATGCCGTCTGCATCAAGGCCAGCAGCTGTCAAAACCTCCTCACGCGTACCTTGCTCAATGAATTTATCTGGCAGGGCGATGGTCAGTAACGGGCTTGCCGAGAGATTTGAAGTCAGTACTTCATTGACCGCGTTGCCGGCACCACCGGGAAGCGCATTTTCTTCTATCGTTACGATGCAATCGTGACTTGCCGCCAGCTCAAGTATCAGATTTTCATCCAGTGGCTTGATGAAACGCATATTGGCGACAGTGGCATCCAGCTTTTCAGCGACTTCCAAAGCGGGCATGACCATGGAGCCGAATGCGAGTATGGCAATGGTTTTACCCTTGCGTCGTACCTCACCCTTACCTATCGGTAAAGCCACCATCTCTTCATTGACCGGAGTCCCTGGCCCCTTGCCGCGAGGGTAGCGCACTGCGGCTGGCCCATTATGTTTGAAGCCGGTGTAGAGCATTTGTCGACATTCATTTTCATCTGCGGGGGCCATGATCACCATATTGGGGAGGCACCGCAGATAAGAGTAATCAAAGCTACCCGCATGAGTCGGACCGTCAGGACCTACAAGACCGGCACGGTCTATGGCAAACAGTACTGGCAAGTCTTGCAATACAACGTCGTGCACCAATTGATCATAAGCACGTTGCAGGAAGGTGGAGTAGATGGCGACCACCGGCTTGTAACCTTCACAGGCCTGACCCGCCGCGACGGTGACAGCATGTTGCTCGGCAATGCCGACATCAAAATATCGGTCAGGGAAGCGCTTTTCAAATTCGACCAGACCAGAGCCTTCACGCATGGCGGGCGTCACGCCGAGCAAACGTCGGTCGCGTTCGGCCATATCGCACAGCCATTTGCCGAATACCTCGGTATAGGTCGGCGTGCTGGGCTTTGCCTTTGGAAGATGATCCTTGCTGAGATCAAAGGTGCCGACCCCATGATAGGCAACAGGATCACGCTCGGCAGGGGGGTAACCTTTGCCTTTTTTGGTCACGATATGGAGGAAGCGAGGCCCGTTGGTATTGCGCAAATTACGCAGCGTGGTCACGAGGGTATCCATGTCATGGCCATCAATCGGGCCGATATAGTTGAACCCCAGCTCTTCAAAAAAGGTGCCAGGTGCCACCATACCCTTGACGTGTTCTTCGGCACGGCGCGCCAATTCCCAAACTGTCGGCATCCGGTTTTTCAGCAACTCCTTGCTACCCTGGCGGATGGTTGAGTAGAAGCGACCGGACAACAATTTAGCGAGGTAGTTGTTCATCGCACCGACATTGGGAGAGATGGACATTTCGTTGTCGTTCAAAATCACCAGCAGATTAGCATCCAGGACACCTGCATGATTCATCGCCTCAAAAGCCATACCGCCAGTGAGTCCGCCGTCACCGATGATGGCAACGGCGTGGATGTCGCGCTTGTCCAGTCCTGCAGCGATAGCCATGCCGAGAGCCGCGCTGATCGAGGTGCTGGAGTGGCCGACACCGAAGGTGTCGTAAGGACTCTCGTCGCGGCAAGGGAAAGCCGAAAGACCATCCTTCTTGCGAATGGTCGGCATCAGATCGCGCCGACCGGTGAGTATCTTGTGTGGGTAAGCCTGATGCCCGACATCCCAGACCAGTTTATCTTCTGGTGTGTTAAAGACGTAATGCAGGGCGATGGTCAGGTCTACCGTACCCAGGCCCGCAGCAAGATGACCTCCAGATTGGCTGACAGTGTGTAGCAGATACTCCCGTAACTCTTCAGCGAGCTGAGGTAACTGATCTGCAGACAGTGCGCGCAGATCTGCGGGGCCGCTGATGGAATTGAGCAGAGGAGTGCTGATGAGTTGGGTCATGGGGCGTTTTATCAAGGAGCTTGTGTCAGGCTACGGCCAGCAGGGTCGAAGGTGGACAGCATGGTTGTTGGAGGAGTGGGTCGCATTATGGAACCCGGTTTGGCAGCTTTCAAGGAAAGCTTGCCGGAATTGTGGCTGGCTTTGCTCACACTTACCGGGATCTGGCACCACGTTTATTTTTGCCTTTCGATAATGAACAGGGACAGGGCGCGCAAAAGATTAGCCTCGCTGCCAAAGCTGGACAGGCTGTCGAGAGCTGCTTCATGCAGTTCCAGTGCTTTCTGTTTGGCCCCGGCCAGACCCAGCAGTGCAGGGTAGTTAGGCTTGTTGTTGTCGCGGTCCTTGCCCTGGGTCTTGCCTAGGGTTTGAGTATCGCTTTCCTCATCGAGAATGTCGTCCTTGATCTGGAAGGAGAGACCGATACATTTGGCGTAATGATCGAGCCTGTCGGCCAATACGGGCTCAACGGGCAGCATCGCCAATGCCGCCATGTTTACGCTGGCCCGGATCAGGGCACCCGTTTTCCGAATGTGCATATTTTCAAGACCTGGCAGATCCAGCATTTTACCCACTGAATGCAGGTCTATGGCCTGACCACCCACCATGCCCAGTGAACCGCTGGCGGTCGCCAGGCTTTCGATCATGGCCAGGCGGTTTTCGGCTGGCACATCGATAGTCGGGTCATGTGCCAGCACATGGAATGCCAACGCCTGCAGGGCATCTCCGGCCAGAATGGCAGTGGCTTCATCAAAAGCGACGTGACAGGTTGGCTTGCCACGTCGCAGGGAATCATCGTCCATGGCCGGCAGATCATCATGGATCAACGAATACACATGAACAAACTCCACTGCCGAGGCAGGTCCATCAAGCCGTTCCAGATCAATGCCCAGCGCTTTGCCTGTGGCATAGGTCAGTAATGGACGTAGCCGCTTGCCGCCGCCAAGTGCCGAGTAGCGCATGGCTTCGTGCAGTCGTTCCGGCATGCGCGTAGCAGCGGGCAAACGGGTTTCCAGTGCCGCTTCGGCGCGGTTCTGGCAGACCGTCATGAATTCTTGCAGATCGCTATTGGACGTCATCGATAAAAGGTTTCAGTGTAGGTTCGCCGTTTTCCTCGAGCAGAATACGAACTTTTTGTTCGGCATCCTTGAGGGATTTTTGGCAACTCCGAGTTAATTGTATGCCGCGTTCAAACAGTTTGAGTGACTCTTCCAGCGGCAGGTTGCCCTGTTCCATGCGTTCGACCAACTGCTCCAGTTCTGCCAGGGACTCCTCAAAATGAGGTAATTTCTTAGCCATGAGTGATCAGAGTGGCGTCAGTGCAGAATGGATACAAGGAGCCATTATCGCAAAAGTTTGTTGTTGATAAAAATGCTGGGTTTTAAAAGCACCCACCCGATTCAGTCAAAATGCGCTGAAACTGGCGTGATTAAAGGGGTTGAGAGATTACAGCCGGCTGATCGGAGTATCCTCGCGCTGCCCCCATTCCGACCATGAGCCATCATAAACCGCTACCTCATGGTTGCCGAGACAATACAAAGCCAACGCCAGAATAGAGGCCGTTACACCGCTCCCGCAAGTGGCGACGACGGGTCTTTGGGGGTCAATCCCGGCATCAAAAAAGGCCCTGAGCAGCTGCGGCTGGGGCTTAAGACAATGGGTGTTGGCGTCGATCAGTCGCGAAAAGGGCAGATTATGGCTACCGGGTATATGTCCGGAACGCAGTCCCGTGCGCGGCTCGGTTTCGCTACCGGCGAAACGGCCGGCGGATCTTGCATCGACGATCTGGGTTTTGTCTGCCGCCTCCAACAGCTCAAGCATACGGCTTAGCGAACAGACAAGGTTCGGTCGGAAGCACGAATCAAATGCCGCACGATCATGGGTAACGGCCGCAGAACTGAGGGGCAGCCCCCTATCGTTCCAGCGCGCAAGGCCCCCATCCAGCACGAAAACCTGATCATGTCCGAATACACGGAAGGTCCACCAGGCTCGGGCAGAAGCCATGAAATGGTTGGCGTCATAAATCACAACAGTGGTTGCCGCCCCGATCCCCACGCCTGCGGCAAAGATGGCGAAATCTGTGGCTTTTGGGAGCATGTGCGGGAGGTCGCTGGCATGGTCAGCGACAGCGTCGATATCGAAAAACTGCGCACCGGGAATATGGGCGGCAGCATATTCTT
This sequence comes from Methylococcaceae bacterium, assembly GCA_044378425.1. Taxonomy (GTDB): domain Bacteria; phylum Pseudomonadota; class Gammaproteobacteria; order Methylococcales; family Methylococcaceae; genus UBA6136. The sequence continues at coordinate 7,461 of JBILXN010000007.1, read as the reverse complement.
TACCGGCATGGCGGCCCTGAGCAGGCATGAAAAACGTGGCATCAAGGATGATCAGATTTTTCGTACCCAGACGCTGTGCCAGCCATTCGACGCTGACCATCGGCGATTTGGGCTTGGCCATATCCGTCACACCTTGCTCCATATCGCGTCCCTTCAGGTCAGAAGATTGATCAAAATCTGTTCGTAAATATTGGATAGCATGTCGATATCATCGACATCCACATACTCGTTGACCTTGTGTATCGTTCCATTGAGGGGACCAAGTTCCACTACCTGTGCGCCGGTCGGTGCGACAAAACGGCCATCCGAGGTGCCACCACCGGTGTCGGGGCGGGCACGCTGACCCATTATGCGCATCAGTGCCGCTTGAGTGGCCTCTACCAGTTCGGTTTGAGTGGTCAGGAAAGGCGCTCCAGACAACCGCCAGACCAGTTCGTAGCGCAGGCCATGACGGTCGAGAATGTTTTCCACTCTCTGCCGGATCTCGGTCTCGGTCAGGGCGGTTGAAAATCTGAAATTGAACGAGGCTTCCAGCCGCCCCGGTATGACATTTTCAGTGCCGGTGCCGGCCTTGATGTTGGACACCTGAAAGCTGGTCGGCGGGAAGAACTCGTTGCCTTCATCCCACACTTCGGCCGCCAGTTCGGCCAGCGCCGGGGCAAAGCGATGAATTGGATTGTCCGCCTTGTCAGGATAGGCCACATGACCCTGGATTCCCAGTACGGTCAGAACGCCGCAGAGCGACCCCCGCCGGCCAACCCTGATTACATCGCCTAGCCGATCAAAACTTGAGGGTTCCCCTATGACGCACCAATTTATTTTTTCGTTACGGGCTTCGAAGGTCTCCATCACGCGTGCGACCCCATCAGTTGCAGCGCCTTCCTCGTCGCTCGTCATGAGGATCGCTGCTGAACCCCGATGTTGGGGATATTTCTCAACAAATCGGGCCAGCGCCATGACCATTGCCGCTACGCCGCTTTTCATGTCCGCCGCGCCGCGCCCATACATCCGGCCCCCGCGAATGCTGGGTTCGAAGGGCGGACTGTCCCAGTCGCTTTCAGGGCCGGGTGGCACTACATCGGTATGGCCGAGAAAGACCAGCAGGGGCCCCTCTGTGCCATGCCGCATATAGAGATTGCGGGTGTCACCGAAGTCCAGTTGCTCCCGGCTGAAAGAGTACGGTAGCAGGCGTTTGGCGATAAGCTCCATGCAGCCTTCATCCCGCGGGGTAACTGAGCGGCGGCGGATAAATTCGGCAGTCAGTTCAACGGTTTCACTCATAGTAGGTGGCTATAGTGTTCGGGGGAGAAGCCCAATATCCAACGGCCATCCATGCCCAGAATGGGACGTTTGATCAGCGTGGGGTGTGCCAGCATCAGGTCAGTGGCTCGCTGTATATCAAGATTTTCGCGGTCAGATGCGGGCAATTCCCGCCAGGTCGTGCTTTTGCGATTCAGTAGCGATTCCCACCCTAGTGCATTGATCCAAGCGGCCAGCAACGACGGCTCAAGGCCATCCGAGCGCAGATCATGGAAGCAGTGGGGCTGATTATGAGACTTCAGCCACAACAGCGCTTTCCGGCAACGGTCGCAGGTCTTTATGCCATAAAGCACAGCCTCGGTCGGTGGTTCAACTTCTGGTTTCATAGATCGCTTTTGTCAAGCTCTGAGATGCTGGGTTCGCGCCTTCCATCGGCTTCTGCCATGAACAGTGGTTCCTTGCGCACCGCCTCAGCGATGGCCATGCGGATATCGTCAAGGTCATAGAATGGGCCTGCCTCCAGTCGCACCAACGGCAGACCTGCTGCCACGCAGATGGCTTTGAGAGGATTACTCGTCCTGTCACGTGAAGGGCTAGCGCCGAGTTTGTGGCGTATCAGTTGTATGCCGCAGGCGATGGATAAATCGGTCTTGTTGCAAAGTACGAAGGGGAAATGGCTGTCATTCGTGGTTTCACGTGCATCCCAGATGGGATCGCTTCCGCTGGAAAGGGGGGTAATGACATCATCAACCCTGATGTTGCCAAACACGACATAATCTTCACCGATGGCTTGCTGCAATGCCTTGAACAGTTGACGCTCCTCGGGTGACAAGAGGAAATCCTGACGTTGATAACTGTTCCGGCTTGATTTGCCGGTGCGAATCAATTTTAGAAAGACCCCAACCGTCAGCAGGGCGACCAATGTCCATGCCAGCATGAACCAGTTCATCGGACTCTTCCATAGTGGTCGGCAGCAAAGCAATCAATCCCAATATTCAACGGTGATGTCCTTGGTATCAGCAGTGGTAGGCAGGGTTGACAATGGTTTGAATGGTTAGCGGCAGAACTTAACGTCGTCGCTACGTCACTGTCAGCGGAATTATACGTGATGGACACGACTCAGCGGGGCACTGGGCGAGGGCCGGACTATTCATCCTCAAGTTCGAGCGTAAGGTCGTCGGAGCCGTCGCCGGTATGGCCTGATTCTTCAGCTAGTTTGATCATTAACCGCACTTCATTCTGTGAATCAGCAGCACTAAGGGCATCGTCATAGCCGATTTTGCCAGCGCGATACAGATCAAACAGGCACTGATCGAAAGTCTGCATCCCCTGCGTGCGCGAATGCTTCATCAACTCCTTGAGCTTGTGGATTTCGCCCTTGCGGATCAAATCTGCCGCTCTCGGTGTATTCACCAGGATCTCAATCGCGGCATGGCGTCCGCCGCCAGCGGCGTTGCGGATCAACTGCTGGGCGACAACGGCGCGGAGGTTAAGCGAAAGGTCCATGAGTAATTGCGGGTGCATCTCTTCCGGGAAAAAATGCAGTATCCGGTCCAGCGCCTGATTGGCATTATTGGCGTGCAGGGTGCTGAGGCAAAGATGACCGGTTTCGGCAAAGGTAATGGCCTGCTGCATGGTTTCCTGACTGCGAATTTCACCAATCAGGATGACGTCCGGCGCCTGCCTCAAGGTGTTCTTGAGCGCTATCTCGTAGGATTCTGTATCAATGCCTACTTCACGCTGGGTGACGATGCAGCCTGCGTGTTCATGGACGAATTCCAGCGGATCCTCAATGGTAATGATGTGGCCGGATGAATTTTCATTTCGATGGCGGATAAGCGCCGCCAATGAGGTTGATTTGCCGGTGCCCGTGCCGCCAACCATCAGAATTAAACCGCGCTTGCTCATCACCAGTTCACTCAGGACAGGCGGCAGGCCAAGTTGGGTGTGTGTGGGTATCTCGGTCTGTATTCGCCTGAGTACCATGGCGGCGCAATCCCTCTGTACGAAAGCACTCACCCGAAAGCGCCCCAGTCCCTCGGCAACAATGGCAAAATTGCATTCGTGCGATGTCTCGAATGCTGCCTTCTGGCTCGCATTCATCACGCTTAACACCATCTGTCGCGCCTGTTCCCGGCTCAGTTTGCTGCCTGAAATGGCCTGTAAGCGGCCGTCGACCTTGATTGAGGGCTCCTTGTCCGCTGTGATGAACATGTCGGAAGCCTGATGGCGGGTCATGACCTCCAGTAGTCGGGTAAAGTTCATGAGCTGTCCCAGTGTTCGATCGGGTATCAGAAGGCCGACTTGTTGACTGATTTGGTATGGGCGATCTGGCGCGAGACGACGCCCTTTTCCACCAGTTCCTGCAAATGTTGGTCGAGGGTTTGCATGCCATCCTTGCGTCCGGTCTGTATGGCCGAATACATCTGCGCCACTTTATCCTCGCGGATCAGGTTACGGATGGCAGGCGTCCCCACCATGATTTCCCAGGCGGCCGTCCTACCACCGCCATTTTTCTTCAGCAAAGCCTGACTGATCACCGCCTGTAGCGATTCCGACAGCATGGAGCGAATAATTCCCTTTTCACCGGCAGGAAACACGTCAATGATGCGATCTACGGTTTTTGCAGCCGAACTGGTGTGAAGGGTTCCGAACACCAAATGGCCGGTTTCTGCTGCGGTCAGCGCCAGTCTTATGGTTTCAAGGTCACGCATTTCCCCTACCAGAATGACGTCAGGATCCTCACGCAACGCAGAGCGTAATGCTTCGTTGAAGCCCAAGGTGTCGCGGTGTACTTCGCGCTGGTTGATGAGACATTTCCTGCTCTCATGTACGAATTCGATAGGATCCTCAATGGTCAGCACATGCGAGTAGTCACTGGCATTGATATAGTCAATCATCGCTGCGAGGGTAGTGGATTTGCCTGAGCCCGTGGGGCCCGTGACCAGAATGAGCCCTCGTGGATGGCGGGTGACATCCTTGAAAAATCTGGGGCAGCCAAGGTCTTCCAGTGTCAGAATGCGAGAGGGGATAGTGCGGAAAACTGCGCCGGGACCACGGTTCTGGTTAAACGCATTCACGCGAAAGCGGGCCAAGCCCGGCAGATCAAAAGAGAAGTCGCATTCGAGGAACTCCTCGTAATCCTGCCTCTGCTTGTCATTCATAATGTCGTAGATCAGTCCGTGAACTTCCTTGTGATCCAGCGCGGGGACGTTGATGCGGCGAATGTCGCCATCAACCCTGATCATCGGTGGCAAACCGGCGGAAAGGTGCAGGTCGGATGCGTTGTTCTTGACCGAGAATGCGAGTAATTCGGTGATGTCCATCGGGTATTTCAGGCCGTTCTCTAAATGTTGTTCGAGCAGCCAGTTGGCGATATGCTCGGGAACATAGAGCCTGTCAGTGAGTGTTTAGATTCTTGGGCCATTGCCCACCCTCGTCGCAGTATAGATCATCCCGATTTGTTATGTATTCACAGATCCCCGAGCGGTTGTCTGCCGTCCAATGTGCCATCAGAACTGCCGAACACTCCTTCGGCAGAACACCCGACTCAGTGCAGTTGATAGCTGTAAGCAAAACCCGACCCGCCGATGAACTTCGGCTTGCCTATCAGTTGGGGCAGCGTGATTTCGGTGAAAACTATCTTCAGGAAGCCTTGACGAAGCAGGAGGATCTGGCAGATCTGGACATCGTCTGGCACTTCATCGGCCCGATCCAATCCAACAAAACCAGAGTCCTCGCTGAATGCTTCGACTGGGTACATAGCGTGGACCGGCTTAAGATTGCTGAGCGACTGAGTCAGCAACGGCCCGATCAACTGGCTCCGCTGAATATCTGCCTGCAGGTCAATATCAGTGGCGAAGCCAGCAAGGGTGGTGTTCTGCCGGCCAATCTTCCGCATTTGGTCGCTGCAGTGTCTGATCTGCCCCGACTGCGGTTGCGCGGGTTGATGGCTATTCCGGCGCCCTCGGTCAGCACCGCATTACAACGTGCTCCTCTGCGGGCGATGCGTGAGTTACTGCTCAGCCTTGCTGATCCGTCCCTTGATACCCTATCGATGGGGATGTCGGATGACCTTGAAGCAGCAATTGCGGAGGGTGCCACCATGGTGCGTATCGGCACTGCCCTCTTTGGACCGAGATAGCGCTAACGAGGATCTGCGGCCTGGGCTAGAATGGCCGACTCCATATTCAGGTACAGACCAGAGTCATATGAAGCAGAACATTTTGGGGTTCATTGGTGCCGGCAACATGGCGGGTAGCCTGATCGGCGGCTTGATTGGAGATGGCTACCCCGGGGCCGCAATCTGGGTCTCCGATATCAACGAAGCGGGGTTAAATGCGCTTGCCGAGCGTCATGGGGTCAATGTTACGACCGATAATTCAGTCGTTGCCGAGCATGCTGATATTCTGGTGCTGGCCGTCAAACCTCAAATACTTAAAGCTGTCTGTACTGCCTTGGCTCCCGCAATAGCGACGAGCAGGCCCTTGGTGGTGAGCATAGCGGCAGGCATTACTGTTGCACCCATTGATCGGTGGCTGGGCGGTGATGTCGCCATAGTCCGCTGTATGCCCAATACACCCGCAATGGTCATGACCGGGGCCACCGGACTCTTCGCCAATGCCAGGACCAGTTCGGTCCAGCGTAGTCAGGCAGAGGCCATATTGCGGGCAGTGGGGCTTACGGTATGGGTAGACAATGAGGCGTTGCTGGATGCCGTCACTGCCCTGTCGGGTAGCGGTCCGGCTTACTATTTCCTGTTCATGGAGGCGATGGAGGCGGAAGGCGTGAGGCTGGGGTTGAGTCCTGAGGTCGCTCGCCTGTTGACTCAGCAAACAGCGCTGGGTGCAGGCCGCATCGCAATTGAGTCGGCAGAAACCCCGGCTGAACTTCGCAGGCGCGTCACGTCGCCCGGTGGAACGACCGAGCAGGCGATTCAGTGTTTCGAGAAGGGCGGGCTACGCAGTCTGGTCGGGGAAGCCATGGCCGCCGCCGCCCACCGCGCTGCTGAACTTTCCAAATTACTCGGAGAATAATCATGTCAACAGAATATTGGATCAACCCGGCAGTTTTTCTGATTGATACCCTCTTTAGCCTTTATATTTTCGCCTTGGTATTGCGTTTTCTATTGCAGTGGACCGGCGCCAATTACCAAAATCCGATCTCGCAGTACCTGATAAAGATCACTCATACCCCCCTGCGTGTTCTGCGGCGGGTGATTCCCGCAATAGGACGGGTGGACCTCGCATCCTTGATTCTGATCTTTCTGTTACAACTGGTGAGTGGCTATCTGGTGTTTCTGTTGAAAGGGGCTCAACCCACATTGGCCGCCATGTCGGTGTGGTCGTTGTCACAGATACTGGAACTGGTCCTGAATATCTATTTTTTTGCGGTGATCGTGCGCGCTTTGCTCAGTTGGGTGGGGCCAAGCGCGGCCTACAATCCGGTCATTGCCTTAATCTACAGCCTGACCGAACCCTTGCTGCAGGGCAGTCGCCGACTGGTGCCAGCAACCGGTGGCATTGACCTGTCGCCGATGATTCCTCTCATCGTGATTCAATTGGCCAAAATGCTGGTCATTCCGCCCTTGCAACATCTTGCGGCACTGCTGAACTGAGTTCTGCGTTAAGTCCATGACTGATGGAACGAACCTGATTCTTGATGTCCATGTCCAGCCACGGGCTTCCCGCGACGAGATCGTGGGCTACCATGGCGACCGCCTTAAGATCAGTATCGTGGCACCGCCTGTTGACGGCAAAGCCAATCAACACCTGATCGCGTTTCTGGCGAGCGTTTTCAGGGTACCCAAACGTGATGTTGTTCTACTCGCGGGGGAGAGTGGGCGCGATAAGCGTCTGAAAATCGTCAGACCGGCTTGTATCCCGGACATTGTCCGTACTCGTTATTAACGGTGCCCATGCCCCACTCGGGCTGGACTATTACTGCTGCTGTAGTGAGTTTCGAACGTACACGAGGTCCCATATGCCATGCCCCAGTCGTTGACCACGGGTCTCAAACTTGGTCAGGGGGCGATAGTCGGGGCGGGGGGCGAAACCACCACCCGTTAAGGTGTTGCTTAGGAGGGTGGCTTGGGATAGCACGTCAGCCATCTGCAGCGCGTAATCCTCCCAATCAGTCGCGGCATGAAAGTGTCCCCCAGGTTTTAATTTCCCTGTGATCAGAGTAATGAAGTCGGGGTTG
>JBILXN010000103.1:0-8361 GCA_044378425.1 Methylococcaceae bacterium | reverse complement strand
CTGGCCGACGTCACCGAACAAGTCCGCTCCAGGGTCAGCAGCATCAAGGGCATGGTGGATGTTGATGATTATGTGGATGAGCCCCAAACCGTGATTGACTTCAGGCTGGATCGACAAAAGGCCGCCCTGCATGGCGTCACCGTGGCCGATGTTGCCGCCACCCTGAACATGGCACTGGCAGGTACTTCGGCAGGAACGGTCCACATCGCCAGCGAACGTCAGCCACTGGACATGCTGATCCGTCTGACCCGGCAACAGCGATCCTCGCTGGCTGATCTTGAGACGCTAAGACTAAGGGCTGCCGATGGTGCGCTGATTCCGCTGGGCGAGTTGGGTACTGCTATCGAGAAACCGGCAGACATCACCCTCTACCACAAGAACCTCAAGCGGCTGAATTATGTCATCGCCGAGATGGTTGGTCGCGAGCCTGTGGAGGCCGTACTGGACTGGGGCGATATCCTTGACCAGCATCCCCTGCCCGCCGGCTATACGGTCGATCTGGCCGGCGAGGGTGAATGGAAAATCACCGTGGATGTGTTCCGTGATCTGGGCCTGGCCTTTGGTGCGGCGCTCCTGATGATCTACGTCTTGCTGGTGGCCCAGACCGGTTCGCTGGGACTGCCGCTGATCATCATGGTCGCCATCCCGCTGACGGTGATCGGCATCATGCCCGGCTTCTGGCTTCTGAACACCCTGTTCACCGAACCGGTGGCGGGTATCGACAACCCGATACTCTTCACGGCTACCGCCATGATCGGCATGATCGCGCTGGCGGGTATCGTCGTCCGCAACTCCATCATCCTGATCGACTTCATCCAGCGCCTGCGCGAGCAGGGTCTGCCTCTGGCCGAGGCCTTGATCGAAGCCGGCGCTACCCGGATGCGGCCTATTTTCCTGACCGCCGGTGCCGCGTTGTTCGGCTCCTTCATCATCACGCTGGACCCGATTTTCTCGGGGCTGGCCTGGAGTTTCATCTTCGGCATTTTTGCCTCGACCGCCTTTTCGCTGTACGTCGTGCCGGTGGTGTATTTCCTGATCAATCGGCCCAAAACCGACCCATCCTCCGTATGACAGCGCCACGCAACCCATGAGAATGTCCCATGACTACTGATCGCATTGTCCGCATCGTTGCCGGTTCTTTGGTCCTGTTGTCCCTGAGTCTGGGCCTCCAGGCCAGCCCGCTGTTCCATAGCGAAAACTGGCTATGGTTTACCGCCTTTGTTGGCGCCAATCTTTTTCAGAGCGGATTTACCCGGTTCTGCCCTCTGGAAACTGTCCTGAAGAAACTGGGGGTCAAAAGCGCGTGCCCGTAACAATATCGACCGTAGTCGCGCTATCAACAATAACGGAAGGCGGCCCGCCTTCGCCCATTACCGAGGAGATTACCCATGGCTAAAATCGTCATCGTCGGCGCCGGCATAGGCGGCATTCCGATGGCCTTCGAAATGAAGGAAAGCGCCCGCAAGGAAGATGAAATCGTTGTCATCGCCGACACCCCGACCTTCCACTTCGTACCCTCCAACCCCTGGGTGGCCGTCAACTGGCGCACGCCCAAGGACATCAAGATCGAACTGGCGCCGGTACTGAAAAAGAAGGGCATCCACTTCATCCAGGACCGCGTCACCCGGTTCGACCCGGCACAGAACCGGCTGGAACTGGAACAGGGCGAAGCCGTCAGCTACGACTATCTGATCATCGCCACCGGCCCCAAGCTGGCCTTCGATGAAATTCCGGGGCTGGGGCCCAAGGGTCATACCCAGTCGATCTGCCATGTCGATCATGCCGGTGAATCAGGCGAGTTCTGGGATCGCTTCGTGGAAGATCCCGGCCCCATCGTCATCGGCGCGGTGCAGGGTGCCTCCTGCTTCGGACCCGCCTACGAATACCTGTTTATCGCCGAAACCGACCTGCGGAAGCGCAAGATCCGCGACAAGGTCAAAATGACCTACGTGACTTCCGAACCCTATATCGGCCATCTGGGCCTTGGCGGTGTGGGCGATACCCGCGGCATGCTCGAAAGCGAACTGCGCGACAAGCACATCAACTGGATCTGTAATGCCAAGGTCGACAAGGTCGAGGCCGGCATGATGTATGTCACCGAAGTGGATGAAAACGGGCAGGAAAAGAAGAAGCACGAGATTCCCTTCAAGCACAGCATGATGCTGCCGGCCTTCAAGGGCGTGGATGGCCTGATGGGCGTCGAAGGTCTGGTCAACCCCCGGGGTTTCGTACTGGTCGATCAGCACCAGCGCAACCCCACGTTCACGAACGTCTACTCCATCGGCGTCTGTATTGCCATTCCGCCACTGGAACAAACGCCGGTGCCCACCGGCACCCCCAAGACCGGCTACATGATCGAGTCCATGGTCACCGCTACCGCGCATAACATCCGCGACGAACTCGACGGCAAGCAACCCAGCCACAAGGCAACCTGGAATGCGCTCTGTCTGGCCGACTTCGGCGACTCCGGCGTCGCCTTCCTGGCCATGCCGCAGATCCCGCCGCGCAACGTGCAGTGGGCTTCCCGGGGTCGCTGGGTCCACTGGGCCAAAATCGCCTACGAAAAATACTTCATGCGCAAGGTTCGCAAGGGCATTTCAGAACCCGTCTACGAGCGCGTCACGTTGAAAGCGATGGGCATCATGCGCCTGAAGAAGAGCTGAGCACCCGGGCTGAAAAAAACACCCTCGCCGCCCGGCGCCGATCACGGCGCCGGGTTTTTTTAGGCCTGCGATTCTGCCGTGACCCTCTTGCCGCGTACGTGTAGCATGAGAAAAGGATAAACCAGCACCGACAGCATGCCCGCACCCACCAACCCGGCGGCTGTCTCGCTGCGCATGATGCCGGCGCGGGTCGCCACTTCGGTCAGAGCGATCAACACCGGCAGCGCCGTCGCGCTGGAAAAGGCCAATTGCACCCGTTCGTTACGGGTCAGCACATCGCGGTAGAGCAAGGTCGGCACGCCCCGTACCACCAGAAACAACAGCAGGAACAGCGGCAACCGGGCCAGTGCCGCACCCGAGGCCAAAAGGCCGGACAGGTCGAACTGCAGACCGGTGCTGATGAAGAAAATGGGGATGAACAGCCCGAATCCCACAGATTCCAGACGTTGCCGCACTTCCTCGCCGGTGCCGTTACCGGTCAGGCAACCCACAACGATACCCGCTGCCAGCGCGCCGAGGATCGCATCCAGACCGAAGCGGGCTGACAGGAAGAACAGAACCGCCAGCAGCAGAATGGAGAGCCGTATCGGCAGCTGCGATGTCGTCTTGAGATGCTGCTGCAACATCAGCACCACGGCAGGCATCCGGATACGCGTGGCAAGGTAGGCGGCCACCCCGACAGCCAAGAACACCGCGACCAGAAAGATGATGTCGATGGGGTTAGGCTTACCCTGAGCCATGGCCAGTATCGACACAATCACCACCGGCCCCACCTCACCGACGGCCGCCATGGCGATGGCGTTGCTGCCAAACGGCGTATCACTGTCGCCAGCATCCTTCAGAATCGGAATGACGATACCGAGCGCACTGGTCGTGAGTGCCAGCCCGATCATGAAGCCGGAGGCGACGATATCGAGTTTGAACAGCAGAAAACCGATGCCGATACCGACGGCCAGCGACACCAACCAGCCCCGAAAGGCGCGCAGCAAAGTCTCGCCCCACAACCGCTGGAAATTGATTTCATAACCGACCCAGAAAAACAGAAAGGCGATGCCAAACCGTGACAGCCCCTCCAGCATCGGGGTCATGTCCATCAGAGCCAGCACATCCGGCCCCACCAGAATGCCCAGCAGTATCTCCAGCACCACCACCGGAATGCGCGGCCTTATGCCAACATCGGAAATGATAGGCGCGAGTACGGCGAGAAACAGAACCATCAGGAGTGGCATCGCTTGCGAGACATCAGACATGGGAAGGCCTTTTGTTGCTGTTATTTACTGTAATAAACACGAACGGCCCTTAAGGTAGCATGGCACGCAATCGAAAAGTGCACGGTTCTCATGACGATCGGGAAGGGTCAGACCCTGCAATCGCAACATGACAGCAAGGGGTGACGGCAAAGAGGGCCATCGCTGTCTGACAGGCAACAGCCTGGGCTATACTCCGGCAGCGCGATTCGTTCACGCAACCACCGGTCACCCCTTACATTACCCAGCATCAGTCAAGAGTTACGTCCATGAGGCTATTACCCGTCCCGCTAGTTTGTTTGATCCTTTCGACCCTCGCGGCCCTACCCGCCAGCGCCAGTGAAAATGACGGGTACATTGATATGTGCCTCAAGGCCTGGGGCAAACACCCGTTCGGCACCAGCCCCACATACAAAACCCTGGCAGCTTCGGTGAAGATATTCGGCATCGGTCAGGACATGGAAGACCTGCTCCCCACCAAGGCCCCCGCACTGGTGCTGGTGGATACCGGCGTCAACATCATGGGCGGCTCCACCATGCAGCTCCTCAACCCGAACGGCTACTATTGCTTCCGTTCCAATGTCAATGTCATGGGCGGCCTGACCATCAAGGCGCATTGCAAGGCCCACCTGGCCTCTGCCAGTGACGGGCTGACCGTACTCGGGGCCGATTCCGCCAACAAAAGCGTGACGGTCATGGGGGCCACCCGCATCCAGTTGGTCGGGTGCGACAAGTAGGCGGCGGGGCCGGGCACTGCCGCTGACTCCCTCACGGTTTACAATACGTGCCTGTCCCAACCCATACGCCTGTCGACCGCCCATGAGCAAGCCCCCGCATCCGGCCTCCATAGAGGTGCTGTTCGCATCCCTCGGCCGCTACCTTCTCTCCCAGTGCCAGAAACTCTATTTCCGGGCGATTGAATCGACCGGCCAGCACAAGCGCGACATCCTGGTGACGCGGGTCGAACATGCCCGCGACAGCCTGGAAGAAGCCAAACTGCAGTTCCAGACCGCCCTCGACAAGTTCAGCCAGCTGACCCAGTTCGACGGCGGCGATCTTGAGGATGTTTACCGTCAACTCAAGCTGGAGTTCGACTACAGCAATGCCAAGGCGCTGGCGGTTCAGGACCGGATTGATGCAGTGCAGGATGTCGCCGTCGCCCTGTTTGCCGAGTGGGAGTCGGAACTCGACCAGTACAGCAACCGCACTCTGCGCAGCAGCAGCCGACAGAAAATGAAACTGACCCAGCAGCATTATGGCCAGCTCATCACGGCCATGCGGCGAGCCGAGGGCAAGATAGATCCGGTGTTGCGGGTCTTTCAGGATCAGGTGCTGTACCTGAAGCACAATCTCAACGCCAAGGCGATCGCATCGCTGGAGCACGAACTCAACGCCATGGCCGTCGGCGTAACCGGACTGATTGGCGCCATGGAACGCTCGATCAGCCGGGCCAATGATTTCGTTGACTCACTCAACGGCGCGCCACCCAAAGCCCTCCCCGGTAGCCGCAAGTAACGGCGGCCGGCACCGCGCCCGCCCACGCCTGCTGTAGCCGCCGGGCTACACCTTTTGACTACCCGCAGCGCCTCGGCATAATCCCTCTACCCGCATGGAACCCGGCGGCGACCGCACGGCAGCAGGAACCCCACGGCAAAGGAGCGCCCATGACACGCCAGACCCAGAGTCAGTACATCCGTCATTTCAATGAACTCGGCATGGCCGATGTCGACAGTGTGGGCGGCAAGAATGCCTCGCTGGGTGAGCTCTACCGCGAACTGGCCGCGGCTGGCGTTCGGGTGCCGGACGGCTTTGCCATTACCGTCACCGCCTTCCGCGCCCTGCTGGATCAGGCCAATGCCGGGCCCCGGCTGGCAGCGGCACTCGAAGGACTGGATGCCAACGACGTCGATGATCTCGCCCGGCGGGCTGCGGTGGCACGACAGATCATCACCCGCGCAGCCCTGCCGGACGCTCTCGCTCTGGCGATCATCGACGCCTACCACCACCTGCAACAGCGCCATGGCGCCAACCTCACCGTAGCGGTCCGCAGCTCGGCGACAGCGGAAGATTTGCCCACCGCCAGCTTCGCCGGCCAGCACGACACCTACCTCAATATCAGCGGCGAAGCCGACCTGCTGGATGCGGTGCAGCGCTGTTTTGCCAGTCTTTATACCGACCGCGCCATACGCTATCGGCTCGACCAGGGCTATCCGCATGAGAACGTCATGCTGTCCGTCGGCGTGATGAAGATGGTCCGTTCCGATCTGGCCGCCAGTGGCGTTGCCTTTACCCTCGACACCGAAACCGGCTTCCGCGATGTCGTATTCATCACCGGTGCCTACGGACTTGGCGAAAATGTGGTTCAGGGCATGGTCGATCCCGATGAGTTTTATGTCTTCAAACCGACGCTGCAACAAGGCTACCGCAGGGTATTGCGGCGGCAACGGGGCGCCAAGGCCATTCGCATGGTCTACCAGCGCGAGGCAACCGGCGTCAGCACCCGCAACCTGCCGACGCCGCTGGAGGACCGCGACCGGTTCTGTATCAGCGATGACGACGTGCTGCAACTGGCTGACATGGCGCTGACAATAGAAAACCATTACAGCAGCAAGGCCGGCCACCCCATGCCCATGGACATCGAATGGGCCAAGGACGGGCTGGACGGCCAGCTCTACATCGTGCAGGCGCGGCCTGAGACCGTGGCCTCGCAGCAACCGCCGAATCTCTTGCAGACCTGCCATCTCGACGCCATCAGCACTTGCCGGGTCAGCGGTCATGCGGTTGGCCAGCGGGCAGCCGCCGGACTGGCGCGGGTCATTACCGACGCGGCTGATCTCAACCAGTTTCAGCCGGGCGAAATACTGGTGGCCGAATCGACCAGTCCTGACTGGGGTACGGTCATGAAAACCGCCGCCGCCATCATCACCGATCGTGGCGGACGCACCTGCCACGCCGCCATTGTTGCCCGCGAACTGGGGATTCCGGCCGTGGTCGGCTGCGGCAACGCCACCCGCACTTACCATACGGGTGAAGCGCTGACCGTATCCTGCGCCGAGGGCGACATTGGCCGAGTCTATGACGGCATCCTGCCGATCAGCCACCAGTCGATTGATCTCGGCACGCTCACCCGCCCCAAAACCCGCATGATGCTGAACATCGGCCAGCCGGAAACGGCTTTTCGCGCCCGTGCACTGCCCAATGATGGCGTCGGGCTGGCACGGATGGAGTTCATCATCAGCCAGCACATCGGCGCCCACCCCATGGCCCTGCTACACCCGGAACGGGTCGAGGATGAGGCCGAATGCGAACAGCTGGCGCTGCTGACCCGCCAGCATCTCTCGCCCGCCGAGTATTTCATCGAACGCCTGTCAGAAGGCGTCGGCACCATCGCCGCGGCTTTTTACCCAAAGCCGGTCATCGTCAGAATGTCCGACTTCAAGACCAACGAATATGCCGGACTGCTCGGCGGGCGCTGGTTCGAGCCGCAGGAAGAAAACCCCATGCTCGGCTTCAGAGGCGCCTCCCGTTACACCCATCCTGCCTATCGGGAGGGCTTTGCACTGGAATGTCGGGCCATGAAACGGGTACGCGAAACCCTCGGCCTCAGCAATGTGAAACTGATGATTCCATTCTGCCGACGGGTTGACGAAGCGCGTCAGGTATTGGCGGCCATGGCCGCGCTGGGGCTGGTGCGCGGCGATAACGGGCTGGAAATTTACGTCATGTGCGAGATCCCCAACAACGTGGTGCAAATCGACGCCTTTGCCGAACTGTTTGACGGCTTTTCCATTGGCTCTAACGACCTGACCCAGCTGGTGCTGGGCGTAGACCGCGACTCGACGCTGGTTGCATTTGAATTCGATGAACGCGATCCCGGCGTCAAGGCCATGATTCAGCAAACCATCGACGGCGGTCACCGTCACGGCCGTCACGTCGGCATCTGCGGGCAGGCCCCGTCTGATTACCCCGACATGGCGGAATTTCTGGTCGAAAGCGGCATCGACAGCCTGAGCCTTACACCCGACGCCCTGCTCGCCACCACCCGTCATGTACTGGCAATCGAAGCCTGGCTGGGCCTGTCCCGCGACGGAACCCCTCCCGTAGCCACGCCGGCGGCGGGCACAGCGCCATCCTGACGGCACCGTTCTCCCCCTATCAGCCCGTTCTTGCCCGTTAGGTTCACCCATCGGGAGCCTGCGGCACTACAATAGCCCCGGCAACGACACCCCGCCCTTGCCGGGGGCCGTCGCCAGCAGCAGGGCCAGCTCGACCAGAACAGGCGACCGCCCTATCCGAAGCCAGACCCGGGACCCGCCATGAAACTCTATCTCGATACCGCCGACAGTCGCCACTGGCAGTTGCCCCCCGGCTGCCCCCGCGTCCAGGGCGTGACCACCAACCCCAGCCTGATCCGTCGCGCCGGCCTGCCGGTCACACTGGCGAGCTATCAC
>JBILXN010000102.1:0-8394 GCA_044378425.1 Methylococcaceae bacterium | reverse complement strand
CGACTTTTCCCCGGCTGGCACCCTGGCTTTCGCCTCTGGTGAAGAAGGCCGGGCGAAGCCTGCCACCCACCGAGCCGATCAGGGCGGCTCCCAGCACGATGAGCGGGAAAGGGGTCTGAAGCAGAAAGATGGCCAGAAAGGCGAGGGTTGCAATGGCCCACAGCACGCCGTTCTTCAAGGTCCGTGATCCCATGCGCCAGGCGGCGAACAGGACCATGGCTGTCACCGCCGGTTTGATGCCGTAAAGGATGCCGGCCAGTGCCGGTAACTGGCCGTAGCTCAGATAAAGCCAGCTCAGCCCGACAAGAATGAATAATGAAGGCAGAATGAATAACAAACCGGCAGTGATCCCACCCCGGCTGCGATGCAGCAGCCAGCCGATATAGATGGCCAGTTGCTGTGCTTCGGGACCGGGCAACAGCATGCAGAAATTCAAGGCATGCAGGAACCGCCGCTCGGAAATCCAGCGTTTTCGCTCCACCAGATCCTCATGGAGTATGGCAATCTGTCCCGCCGGCCCGCCAAAGCTGATGAAACCCAATTTGAGCCAGTAGCGAAAGGCCTCCTGGTAGGTCGGCGCGCGGGGTATGGCCTGCTGTGGGGAAGGGGGCATCGGGGTAATCTCCTGGTGCGGGTCGCCGTCGTCGTTTGTTGTCATCACGGTCGGGACGGACACGCTCTGGCCTTTTAGCGCATTGCGGTTGAGCGTGCTTTGCCATCCGTTTTCTGTAGCGACCTTTGACCCGAAGTGATGGGTCAAAACCCTAAACCGATTGGCAGTCCGCACATGCTTTTCCAGCCCCGGACCAACAGTCTTGACCGTTACTTCAAACGGCCCCTACCCGCCGGTTTCGTTTCGACCGTCTGCAAATCGCCCACGGCAAAATGGTAGTCGGCCAGCGACTTGTGGAAACTGTTATAGGCGTCAGCAACCAGCACGGCGGCATCGCCACTGGCAAGTTCGCGCTGATTGACGAACATCAAATTGCTGTCACCCAGTTCATAGCGGGTGCGTTCGCCGTCCTCCATGAGCAGGGCGGTTTCACGATGCTTTTGGGCGATTTCCAGCCGTTTGAGCGCCGCTTTTATTGCCGATAGGGCATCCCTGACTTCCGCCGTAATACGGTCACCGAGGAGTTGGTAGTCCGCCTGAATCCGCTCCAGGTTGGCCTCGGCGCTGGCGATCTTGCCGCTGGCCACGCGTTGCTGCACGGGCAGATCAATCGAAACGCCAAGATACATCTCCGACCGGTTGATCTGGTAATACTTGGTTTCGGGGTTGATGCCCAGGTCCTGGGCGCCGCTCAGCGACAGGTCAACGCCGGGTTGGCGCATGTTACGGGCCAGATTCTGATCAATTTCGGCCGTCTTCCGCTGCTGATCCAACCGCTTCACTTCCGGCCGCCGACTGAGGGCCTCATCCACCACCGCCCGCAAGTCCAGCCGCTGTGGCAGACTCGGCTCCGGAAACCTTGCCGGCAAATCGCCGGGCTGCGGCAATTGTGGCTGGCCGTCGGGGCTGCGCAGATACAGGGAAAGCTGAATGGCGGCCTGCTCTAGCAGGCGTTCAGCGGCCACCACCCGTTCCTGCCGTTCGAGGATGGCGCGCTGATTATCGATGGCCTCAATGGCGGGCAGGTCACCACTGGCAACCCGGGCCCGCAAGGCGGTGTCCCGGGATTCTGCAATGCGGAGCAGGTCTTGCGAGACCGCCAGACGCCGCCCCGCCAACACCCAGTCCCAATAGCGCTGCGAGGCAACCCGCTGTAATTCAAGCAGCTGGGCGTCATAGTCATGGTGGGCGATCAACTCAGACAGCTCCGCCTGAGCCAGACTGGCCCGACGGCGGTCGATGGTGCGATTACGCCACAGCGGTACGGTGACGCCCGCGCGAAATTCGCCCGAGTCTGCCGTCTGGCTTTTGCCCTCATACACCGGGTAATTGCCGGAACCCAGCCGGTAGCCGCCAAAGAAAGTGGCCCCCCAGTAGGGTGTAGGTTGCTCGAAACCGATGTCGACCATCTCGTTTTCGTAAATACCCGCCACCGACGAACGGCTGAGGAGCTTAAGATTGGTGTCGAAGCCCCCTTCAGCCGCCAGTTTTTCTCCCGCCGCCATATCCTTGCGTTTGGCAGCCGCGATCAGGGAAGGGAAACTCTCCAATGCCGATTCAACGACTGTTTCGAGGGTCAGGGTGCGGGACTTCACCGGTACATCGACGTCACGCAGTTCCTGCGTCTTAAGATGCCTCGGGTCTGCACCCAACCGATGGCCCGCAGCTCCGGCGTCGGCCAATGCAAGTGCGGTACAAAGACCGGCCGCCCACCACCACCAAAAGTGTCGGGCGTTCATTTCGCGTCCTTGTCGACGTCAGCGGATGTGGATTTCGATCCGTGTGACCCGGCTTTCATCAGCTCCGCATGGCTGGGCAGGTAGACCGGCGGGAAGCCATTGAAGATTCGCCATAACTCAAAGCCGAGCATTACCCGATTCAGCAGTACCCAGCCATTGGTTCGCACGCCCTGGCGGATAAAGCGTTCATCGGGCCAGGGCAGGTCGTTGGGGTCGGGCAATATCACGATGCGAAAGTTACCCTGTCCATTGTCGGTCGAGTCGATGAGCGACACCACGCCCCCGAAAGTCCCGACCGCAACTTCCGGCCAGCCTGAAAACTGGACAGCAGGATAGCCCTCGAACTGTAACCGCACCTTGCGCCCGGGCGTGATCAACGGAATATCGTTGCCATCCATCCACAGCTCGACGGCGCGCGCCTCTGTTGAGGGCACCAGCACCGCCAGGGGATCGCCGGGCTTGACCACTTCGGCTTCCGAGCTAACGGCCAGCCGCAGAATGATGCCCGCACGCGGAGCCTTGACCGTCTGTGTTGTCTGTCGGGCCAGTCGGGTATCCAGCTTCAGCTTTTCAGCCTGGGCGTAAGCCAGTTCCTCCCGACTTTTGGCCAGATCGGCATTGGCTTTGGCGATCAGGGCCTGGGTGTCGGCATTCGATTTCTGCCGATCCGCCCGAATCGCCTCCACCTCACTGGCCGCCGCTTCCAGTGACGCCCTGGCCCGATCGGTCTCGGTACGTCGCTGGGTGAGTTCAAGCTGAGCCAGTTCGAAACTCCGTGTCGAGGACAGTCCCTTGCTCTGCAGGATCTGTTGCCGGTTGAAGTTCAACCGGGTAGTTTCAAAGGCGGCCTGAGCCGCTTCCAGCGCGTGACGCGCCGCCGTCAGGCGCTGCTCGGCCATCCGGATGCGGGAGTCGGCGCCCGCAAGCGCCATGGTTCTGGAGTCGACCGCCATGGTGGACTGGCTCTGCAAGGCCGTGATGCGTGTCTGAATGGTGGCGATGCGGCCCGCTAGGGTTTTCTGCTCGGCCTCCAGCCGCGACAACAATTCGGGGTCGTAGTCGCTGATGTCGGCGATTTTATCGCCTTGCCTGACGACCGAACCCTCTTTTACCCACCAGTGCAACACCCGACCTTCGACAGGGGCTTCTAAGGTTTGCTGGCGTTCTGTCGGGGCATAAGCCACCACTCGACCGATGCCGGCCACATTCTGCTGCCAGGGCGTCAGCGTAAGACCGACCAGCAGCAGAATCAGGATGCCGATAAGCGAGCGGGCCAAGCCGCGTGCAGGACCCGTGGTCAGGGTCAGCGCCAAAGCCGGTAGTACAGGAACCAGCCCATGCCGGACATCATGGGGTTCTGGGGGTGGCGTGCGCTCGGTATTCATGTTCTTGGCTCGTTTCGACGCGGGCCTTCGAGATGACCCAGCAAATCCAGGGGCGACAGTTCCCTGAGGCTGCCATGCTCGACGCGCCAGACACGGTCGCAGCGACTAATCACCGCCGGGTTGCGGGTCGCCACCACGGCGGTCCAGGGTGCGTCGGGGCGCAGGATCCAATCCAGTACCGCTTCGCTGATGCGGGCATCGAGACTGTCGAGAGCGTCGTAGATCAGCAGCAGACGCGGCTGTCCGGCCAGGGCGCGCGCCAGAAGCAGCCGCCGGACCTGTTCCGGAGGCAGCGGCATTCCAAGCACATTCAGGCGGGTGTTGAGTCCGTCGGGAAGGGCCCGGATTGCATCGGTCAAGTCGAGACCCGATAGTGTCTCCCTGAGCGTGTCGAGGCTGATGTGTTCACGCCCCATGCGAAGGTTGTCCAGCACTGTGGCGTCCAGAATGCCTTCATCCTTGACCAGCGCCATGTGCTCCCGGAGCCGAGCCAAATTCAGGTCACGCAGATCGTAGCCATCCAGCAGAAGCGCGCCGGCGTCCGGCAATCGCAGCCCCATCATCAGTTCCAGCAAGGTGCCCCGTCCGGCCCCGCTCTGACCCACCAACGCGATTCGCTCACCTGCGACGATATGGACATGCAGATGGATCAGGGCCGAATCGGTGGCATGTTCGCCCGGATAGGCGTAGCCAAGATCATGCAGGGTGACCGAAGCTGGGCCAACACGATCGGGCAGGATTTCGCCTTGGTCGGATTCAAGCGGCAAGTCGAGAAGGTGACTGAGTTTGTCCATGCCCGCCATCAACTCGTAGTAGCTCGTCAGCGACTTACCCAGGCGGCTGATCCCGCCGAGCATGGCGCTGACCACCAGTTCGGCCGCGATGAGTTGCCCCAGCGTCAATTGGCGCTCGATCACCAACCAGCCGCCCAATCCCAGCAACAAGGTACTGGCCAGCGTATGCAGAAACAGGATGCCAACCTGTTGTCGCATCACGATGGTGAAATGTCGGCCTGCCGCAGCCAGATATTTGCGTGCCAGCCGGTCCGTGGTAGCGGCGACGAAGGCGGGCCCCCCAGCCCATTTGACCAGGCTGACATTGCCGGCGAGCTCTTCCAGCCAGGCCGCCACCGCGTACTTGGAGCGAGATTCTTCGACCGCGGTCGGAATGCCACGCCGGCCCATCGCAAAGAATATGAACAGGACGGCCAGAACCATCAGTAGATCGAATGTCAGCAGGATCGGGTGATAGAACGCAAGCAACAGCATGCCTATCAGGGTCTGTAGCCCGTAGGCCAGCCCGTCCAGCAGCAGGAAGGCGGCGCTTTTCTGGACGGTCATCACATCAAAGAACCGGTTAACGAGTTCCGGTCCGTTCCGTCCGTCAAAGGCCTCCAGCCTCACCCGTTGCAGACGCCCCGCAATATCCCCCAATAGCCGGACGAAGATCCGGCGCTGCAGCATTTCCACGACGTAGATCTGGAAGCCGATCAGGAGATTGTTGAGTGCCAGACACACCAAAAGCACCAGCACCAGCACGATGAGTGGCTGCAGCAGCATTCCGAAGGCAATCGTGTTGACGAGGGACTGCACCGCGACCGGAGTGGCAAGGGCCATCAAGCCTGCGCCGACGGAGAACGCCACAATCGCCCACAAATCGGCACGCTCGAGCGCTATGAGCCGGAGCAGATTCTCCTTCGCGTTACGATGATGCTGTTGATGCTGGCGTGTCATAGTCATTAAGCTTGATGAGGGAGGCGGTTGGGTTTAATTGACTGTGTCTCACACCCTACCGCCTCAGCCTGTGTTACGCATGCCGGCCGCGATGGCATTGATACTGCGTAACAACGGTTTCATCCATGGGCTGGCTGTTGGGTCAGCCGTTGCCCGCACCTGCCGAATCAGGCGAACCTGCAGAAAGTTCAAGGGGCCGAGGTAGGCCTCCCGACGCGCCAGCGACGCCGCCAGCGTGGGGTTTTCGGCGACCAGCCGCTCCTGTTGAGCCACCTGCAGCACCCAGTCTACGCTGCGTTGATATTCACTCGCTATTATTTCCCAGATACGCTTGCCGGTGTCCCTGTCTTCGCATAACCCTGCGTATTCCCGGGCAATGCTCATGTCGGATTTACTCAGGGCCATCTGCGCATTGCTGAGCAGGTTGCGGAAAAATGGCCATTCCCGGTACATCTCACGCAACAGTTCCAGACGGTCAGCCTTGCCGGCGCACCAGGTGGCCATACTGGCCCCAATACCGTACCAGGCGGGAAAGGTCTGGCGGGATTGCGCCCAGGCGAAGACCCAGGCGATAGCCCGCACCGAGTTTCTGGAGCGATCCTGCTGCTTGCGGTGAGAGGGGCGCGAGCCGATGTTGAGCTGGCCAATCTCGCCGACGGGCGTGGCTTCGTAGAAATAATCCAGGAAGCGTTCGGTTTGCTCGGTCAGATCGCGGTAACTGCGTTCACCCAGGCGGGCCAGTTCGCTCATGACGTCCAGGTGTTCCTGTGAGGCTTTGGGGACTGGCTGCACCAGACTGATACTGGCTTTCATCAGACCCGTTAACCCCATCGTCAGCTCGTATACGGCGGTTTCCATATTGTTGTAACGGTAAAACAGCACCTCGCCCTGCTCGGTGAACTTGATCTGGCCGCGCACCGTATCCTCGGGTTGAGCCAAAATCGCCTCATGGGTGGGCCCACCACCCCGGCCCACAGTACCGCCGCGGCCATGGAACATACGGCATTTCAGGCCATGCCGCTCCGTGATGGCGATGACCCGCTGCTGGGCGCGGTAAAGACCCCACGTCGAGGCCATGATCCCGCCGTCCTTACAGGAGTCGGAATAACCCAGCATGACTTCCTGGCGGTCGCCGTAGGCGCCCAGCAGGTCGCGATAGACCGGTTGATCAAGCAGGGCAGTCAGGACCTCCTCAATGCGGTTGAGGTCGTCGATGGTTTCGAACAACGGGCTGATGCCGATGTGGCAATACCAGTGTCCACCCAGTCTGCCGGCGAGGCCGCATTGCACGGCCAGCAACATGACCTCCAGCACATGACTGGCATGGTGGGTCATGGAGATGACGTATTTGTCAAAACATTCGCCGCCGATTTCGCGCCGCATTCGCGCCATGGTCTCGAAAACCGCCAGAGTGTCACGGGTCAGCGGCTGTAGTCTTGAGCGGTCAAACAGCAGCCCGCCGGGTGCTGCGATGGTTTCGCACAATAATGTGAGCCTTTCTGTTTCGCTCAGGGCGGCATACTCAATATCCAGCGCGATCCTGAACAGGTCTGCCACTGCCTCGCTATGGCGACCTGATTCCTGCCGGACATCCAGTTGCATAAGATGAAAGCCAAAGGTCTCGACCAGCCTGATCAGGTCATGCAGTTCCTGACCGGCAATATCGGCATCGTTGTGGCTACGCAGCGATGCATCGATCGTCTGCAAGTCGCCCAGAAACTCCGTTGCAGAGAGATAGGCCATCATATCCCGTGGCTCATTTTCACCCGCAATCAGCCGTTCAACCCGCCGCAGGCTCCGCGTCATCCGAAACGTCATCAAAACCAGCTTGTGCCGGTAGGGCTCCTGCAAAAACGGCCGCTCCAGTTCGGTGATGGCGCTCCCGAGTTCGGTGCGGTCGTGATCAAGGCTTTCACAGAACTCCGACGACAATTCGCAGAATCCCCACGAGTGCGACAACTGACCATGCAATTGCTCCAATCGCTGCACATATTCCTGCAAAATGGTACGGGCCTGCAGGCGGATAGCCAGTGCCGTGGTTTCGGGCGTTACGTTGGGATTACCGTCGCGATCTCCACCAATCCAGGAGCCAAAGCGCAGAAAGCTGGGCACCCGGATCGTTTCGGCGGCGGCTTCGCCGTAGACATCACGCAGCGAGCATTCAAAGTTACGGTAGACCCGGGCCGTGGCACGAAACAGGGACAATGGAAAATAAAACAGTCCCGTATCAATCTCATCGGCTACACCCATGCCGCGTAGTCGTACCTCGTCGGTTCTCCACAGCAACTGAATTTGCGATTGCAGGCGCTCAATAGCCTCTCTGCGGAAGTAGCCGCGCAGGCGGCCATTGGACAGGGCCTCCTGCGAAACAAACACATTGCGCAGGGCGCCCTTGACCGTGCGGCGCTTGGCTTCGGTCGGGTGCGCGGTCATCACCGGCAGATAAAGCAGTTGATCGAGTAATTGCTGGAGCTGGTCCGTCTCTACACCGCGCTCCCTAAGGATGAGCAAGGCGTCGTGAAAGGAGCCCGGCCAGTAGTGGCCGCCCTGTTCAGCCTGGCGCTGCCGCTGCCTCAGATAAAAGGATTCCTCAGCGATGTTCAGTAAGCTGAAATAATGGTTAAAGGCCCGGATGACTTCGCCCGTGCTGTCGGCATCCAATTCGTCCAGACATTCCAGTAAGTGCTGACGGCGTGCGGGATGGTTGTCCCGCAGCATATTGGCGTAGCGCTTTTGCAGTTGCTCTACGCGTTCAGCCACCGCCTCCTTTCCCTGGATTTTGAGCACGCGGTTCAATACGGAGTTCAGCAACCGCAGTGAGCGGCGCAGTTCGGATTCGTCTAATTTTTGTGTCATGGTCAGATACCGGATTGATGAAACGGGTTCGAGTGTCGGTCCCTCGCGGGCGGCGGCCCGGTCCTGAA
>JBILXN010000101.1:0-8449 GCA_044378425.1 Methylococcaceae bacterium | reverse complement strand
GGGGACATGAGGCCATGCATGTTCACGCTGCCGAGGTGCTGGTGGTGTCGACCGCGATCAATCGCTCAAATGTCGAGGTCGATGCCGCCATGCAGCAGAAGATCCCGGTCATCTCGCGGGCCGAAATGCTGTCCGAATTGATGCGCTTTCGTTACGGTATTGCCGTCGCCGGCACCCACGGCAAGACAACCACTACCAGCCTCACGGCCAGTGTCCTCGCAGAAGCCGGGTTGGATCCGACCTTCGTGATTGGTGGCCGACTTAACAGTGCGGGAACCAACGCCCAGTTGGGTAAAGGGGCCTTTCTGGTTGCCGAGGCCGATGAAAGTGACGCTTCATTTCTGCATCTGCAACCCATGATCGCGGTGGTGACCAATATCGACCGCGACCACATGGAAACCTACGAGGGTGACTTCGGTCGGCTGAAAAATACCTTCATTGAATTCCTGCATCATGTCCCCTTTTACGGATTGACGGTCCTGTGCGTCGATGATCCGGGTGTGCGCGAGATACTGCCCGAGATCAGCAAGCCAGTGAAAACCTATGGCTTTGGCCCTGAGGCCGATGTACGGGCTGTCGACATTCGTCAGGATGGTATGCGCAGCATTTTTACCGTGGTGCGGTCAGGTCACACCGAGACGTTTGACGTGACCCTGAATCTACCGGGGCGGCATAACATCCTCAATGCTCTGTCGGTGATTGCCGTTGCTGGAGAGCTCGGTATTGATGTGAGCACGATTCAGCGGGCTCTGGCGGGATTCAAGGGCATTGGGCGTCGATTCCAGGTGAATGGCGACTTGCCTTTCGGCGGGCAGAGGGTCACGTTCGTTGATGATTATGGCCATCATCCGAGGGAAATCGAAGCCACGCTAGACTCGGCCCGCCAGAGTTTTCCGGGACGCAGGCTGGTGATGGTTTTTCAACCGCATCGCTATACCCGAACCCGCGACCTGTTCGAGGATTTTGTTCAGATACTCTCAAAAACCGATGTGCTGGTATTGGGTGAAGTCTATGCTGCGGGTGAAAAACCGGTGACCGGTGCGGATGGTCGGTCACTAACGCGGGCAATACGGGTGCGGGGCCAGATTGATCCCGTCTTCCTGGAAGACATCACTGAATTGAGCACAGTACTGCCGTCGATCCTTGAGCCAGGCGACGTCGTATTGACGCTAGGGGCGGGAAGCATCGGACAGGTCGCTGCCGAATTACCCCAGCGTGTGGCGGCGGTTATCGGTCACTTGAAACCGGGCCAGCCGGCATGAGCCTCGCCGGTCGGCAAAGCGATTCCGTGCCGCTTTGGCGGGGCGATTTGCGCCTGAACGAACCCATGGCGGGTCACAATTCATGGCGCGCCGGCGGAGTAGCAGAGCGTTTCTACTTGCCTGCTGATCGTGATGATCTGCTGGTATTCCTGAGTTCACTGATGCTCGATGAGCCCTTGCTGTGGGTGGGGTTGGGCAGCAACCTTTTGGTGCGTGATGGCGGCATTCGGGGCACGGTTATCTGTACGATCAACCGCCTGAAAGCAATGTCGCAGGCCAAAGAAGGTGTTATTGAGGTCCAGGCCGGAGTCCCCTGCGCCCACGTAGCGAAGTTTTGCGCCGAGCATGGCTATACAGGGGGAGAGTTTCTCGCGGGTATTCCAGGCACCATGGGCGGCGCCTTGGCGATGAATGCCGGGGCTTTTGGCGGTGAAACCTGGCGTCTGGTCAGACGGGTCCAGACGGTGGATCGGTATGGCACCTTGCGGGATCGGTCGCCAAGTGACTTCAAGGTCGGGTATCGCTCGGTGTGTGGGCCGCAGGGCGAGTGGTTTTTGGGGTGTGAACTGGCGCTGGCGCGCGGCGATGTGGCTGCCAGTCGTAACCGGATCAAGGGCCTGCTGGCCAAACGTAACGAGACCCAGCCCACAAACTGGCCGAGTTGCGGCTCTGTATTCCGCAATCCCCAAGGTGATTATTCAGCGCGGCTGATCGAAGTATCCGGGCTTAAAGGTTATTCAATCGGCGGGGCTCAAGTCTCCGAAAAACATGCAAACTTCATCATCAATACTGGTAATGCAAGCGCTGATGATATTGAGATGCTGGTTTTTCATGTGCAATCCGAAGTGTATCGCCAGCAAGGGATCATGTTGATACCGGAAGTGAAAATTGTGGGGCAAAAAACAGGGGAGGGGCAATGAGTGGGCGGGTGAACAATGCAAAGGATTTCGGTCGAGTGGCCGTGCTGATGGGTGGAACCGCCGCTGAGCGTGAAGTTTCCCTCAAGAGCGGAAAGGCTGTCTTGCAGGCTCTCATCAGCAAAGGCGTCGATGCGATTGGGTTTGATGTCGATCATCACATGCTTAAACCCCTGATCGAACAACGCTTTGATCGTGTGTTCAACATCATTCATGGCCGTGGCGGCGAAGACGGCGTTCTGCAGGGGGCATTGGAAGCGATGGGTATCCCCTATACCGGCAGTGGTGTTCTGGCATCGGCTCTCAGCATGGACAAACTCAGGACCAAACTATGCTGGATGGGAGCGGGATTGCCCACACCACGCTGGATGCGATTGTGGAGCGAGGCTGATTTGGCGGAGTGTGAGCGTACGTTGGGTTTCCCGCTGATTATCAAACCTGCCGAGGAGGGGTCGAGCATCGGCATGAGTCGAGCTGAAAATTCTGAAGAATTAATCAAGGCATGGTGTAACGCATCGTTATATAATTGCGCAGTATTTGCCGAATCCTGGATAACCGGAAAGGAATACACGGTGGCGGTACTTGATGGGAAGCCGTTACCGTTGATTCGGCTTGAAACGCCTCACGCATTCTACGATTTTGACGCCAAATATCGCGCCGAAACGACGCAGTATCATTGCCCGTGTGGGCTTCCCGCTGATGAAGAAGAACGCTTTAAACTGTTGGCAGATGAGGCTTGCCAAGTGGTCGGGGTCTCCGGTTGGGCGCGGGTCGATATGATGGTGGACGATTCGGGCCAACCATGGCTGATTGAGGTGAATACCGTACCCGGCATGACCGATCATAGTCTGGTTCCCATGGCAGCAAGGCAGGCAGGTCTCACATTCGATGATCTGGTATGGGAGATACTTGAAACCAGTGTAGCGACGGGTTAACTGGCAATGTCGCGAACCCCCCGCAAACCGAGGCCCAGTAAAAAAAAGCGTAGGACTCTACCGTGGGTCCTGTTGATGGCGGGGGCAGTCATTTTGCCCTTGGCCGTCCAGCAAGTGGACTCTGTGTTGGCAGCTGCGGATCAGGTGTTGCCGATAAGGCAGGTGCGAGTCGAAGGTGGGCTTGCCAATCTGGATCCGACAGAGATTCGGCGTATTCTGGAGCCTGCGTTGAGGCATAGCTATTTGACGGTTGATCTCAGGCTTTTGGAGTCACTGATCGGCAGAGTCGCCTGGATCGACCACGTGCAGGTCACTCGCCAGTGGCCCGATACTCTGGTCATTGTGGTATCCGAGAGAGAGGCGGTTGCCCGCTGGGGTACCGATGGTTTCCTGAGCAACCAAGGCGTGGTGTTCAAACCCGATGTCAGACGCTCTGAGTTCGGCGGGTTACCGCTTCTGTCCGGTCCCGATGGTCATGAAAGCGACATGTTGGCGATGTTGAATGGCCTCAACGCGAAATTAGCCGATCGTCACCTCCAGATTGCCCGATTAAGTCTTAGTGGGCGGTTGGCATGGACGGCCGTTATGGATGACGGTTTGGAAATTGCATATGGAAAACAGGATCCCCTTTCCGCGACGGACCGGGTACTGGCGTTACTGCCTCGGGTGGGTGTTGGGAGTCTTGGTTCCATACATAGATTGGATCTGCGCTATAGCAGCGGTTTTGTGATGGTCAGAAAGCAGGAGCCAATGCTACTTCCGGGAGGCTAATCAGTCGATGAAAATCTGTATGGGTGTGAATAATGGTGGATACTGAGAGTGTTACAGAATTTGAATATAAGGCTCTGGATTGATGGCTAGAAAATCGGATCGCAATATTATTGTTGGCCTGGATATTGGTACATCTAAGGTCGCCTGCATCGTTGGTGAAATCAACGAAGAGGGTGATATTGAAGTGATTGGTATTGGTTCCAATCCTTCACGGGGATTGAAAAAAGGGGTGGTTGTTAACCTTGAAACAACCGTTCAGTCCATTCAAAAAGCGGTTGATGAGGCTGAGTTGATGGCAGGTTGCCGGATTAATGCCGTGTACGCAGGTATTGCGGGCAGCCACATTATCAGCATGAATTCGCATGGCATAGTGGCCATCAAGGATAAGGAGGTCACTCAGGGTGACGTCGACCGAGTCATCGACTCCGCGCGGGCCGTAGCAATACCGGCGGATCAGAAAATTCTCCATATTCTGCCTCAAGAGTATGTGATTGACCGGCAGGAGGGTATCAAGGAGCCGATTGGCATGTCCGGTATTCGGCTGGAGGCCAGGGTTCATATCGTAACCGGTGCAGTCAGCGCCGCTCAGAACATTGTCAAATGTATCCGTCGCTGCGGTCTTGAGGTTGAAGACATCATTCTCGAACAGTTGGCCTCCAGCGCAGCGGTATTGACCGATGACGAGAAAGATCTGGGGGTCTGTCTGGTCGATATAGGCGGTGGAACCACCGATCTTGCCGTGTTTACTGATGGAGGCATCCGTCACACGGCAGTGATTCCGATTGCCGGAGATCAGGTCACCAACGATATTGCCGTAGCCTTGCGTACCCCGACCCAGTTCGCAGAGGAGATCAAGATCAAGCATGCCTGCGCACTGGCCCAGTTGGCCAGTCTTGAGGATCTGATTGAAGTGCCGAGTATTGGAGATCGGCCGATAAGGCAAATTTCGCGTCTGAATCTTGCTGAGATTGCCGAGCCGCGTTATGAGGAATTGTTGCTGCTGGTCCAGGCGGAACTCCGTCGCAGCGGATTTGAGGACCTCATCGCGGCAGGAATTGTGCTGAGTGGCGGTAGCGCTAAAGTTGAGGGTTTGGTGGAGTTGGCAGAGGAGATTTTTCATGTGCCGGTGAGGGTAGGGATACCCCAGTATGTGACCGGTATGAATGAGGTTGTACGCAATCCGATTTATGCCACGGGGGTCGGATTGCTTATTTTCGGCAAGCAGCATCACGTGCAGGGCGAGCGTTATGGCGCGATGGGGTCTGGTTTCCAAGGGATGTGGACGAAAATGAAGAACTGGTTTACCGGGAATTTTTGACGGGTTATTCAAAGGGGTGGTTACATGAAATTCGAGATTGTCGATACTTACAGTCAAAGCGCTGTTATTAAGGTCATTGGTGTCGGGGGTGGCGGTGGCAATGCAGTTAACCACATGGTCAACAGCCAGGTTGATGGTGTTGATTTTATCTGCGCCAATACCGACGCTCAGGCACTCAAAAGTCTGCAGGCACGATCGGTTCTCCAATTGGGCAACGCTCTGACTAAAGGCTTGGGGGCCGGCGCCAATCCGGACATTGGCCGGCAGGCAGCGCTGGATGACCGTGACCGCATTCTTGAAATGCTTGAAGGCGCTGACATGGTCTTTATTACCGCTGGTATGGGGGGTGGAACCGGGACGGGTGCGGCGCCGGTGATTGCTGAAATCGCTAAAGAGGCTGGCATACTGACGGTGGCTGTTGTCACCAAGCCCTTCGCCTTCGAAGGCAAGAAGCGCAAGGATATGGCGGAAAAGGGCATCGAAGAACTCAGTCAGTTCGTCGATTCCTTAATCACCATTCCGAATGAGAAATTACTTCCTGTTCTGGGGCGTGAAGTCAGTTTGATGAGCGCATTTGCTGCTGCCAATGACGTTTTGTTGGGCGCGGTTCAGGGCATAGCCGACCTCATTACCCGTCCGGGTTTGATCAACGTCGATTTTGCGGATGTTCGGACCATCATGTCGGAAATGGGCATGGCTATGATGGGGACCGGTATTGGGCATGGTTCTAATCGCGCGCGCGAAGCTGCCGAGGCGGCCATAGCCAGTCCCTTGCTTGAAGATATCAACCTGCAGGGTGCACGCGGAATTCTGGTGAATATTACCGGCGGCCTGGATTTGGCTATCGGCGAGTTTGATGAAGTCGGAAATGTGGTGAAGGAATTCGCGTCTGATGACGCGGCTGTCGTGATTGGCACGGTAGTTGATCCGGATTTGCATGATGAGATACGGGTAACCGTGGTCGCTACCGGTTTGACCGGTCAGCGTCAGGCCAGCGAGCCGGCCATCAGGTTGGTACATAAGACCTCGGGTGAAATCGATTATGACGCGATGAACCGGCGGCCTGCGGTTGCTCGCAAGCACTCACAACTGGAGCCCAGGGGTGAGGTAAAAAAGGATAAGGAAATGGATCTGGAGTACTTGGATATTCCAGCGTTCCTCCGTCGTCAGGCGGATTAACTGAAGTACAGTCAATGCCTGAACGTGGTTATTCATGGACGATGTCGTTGGGGTACGACACGATAACCCGTTCAGCCTAAAGCCCGATGCGCGGGCTCAAACTGGCTACGATCGCAACACAGTCAGGAGAATCTGATGATCAGACAAAGAACGCTTAAAAACATAATCAAGGCAACTGGTGTTGGCTTGCATACAGGTGAGAAAGTCTATCTGACTCTCAGGCCCGCTGCCCCCAATACCGGTATTGTATTTCGGCGGGTTGATTTGTCTGAACCAGTAGACATTCACGCGACGCCTCAGAACGTTGGCGATACGACACTGTCGACTACCCTAGTCAAGGGTGACGTGAAGGTTTCGACGGTAGAGCATCTTCTGTCTGCCTTGGCGGGTTTGGGTATTGATAACGCGTATATTGATGTGAGCGCAGCGGAAGTGCCGATCATGGATGGCAGCGCGGGTCCCTTTGTTTTTCTCATACAGTCAGCAGGGGTTGAGGAGCAAAACGCGGCAAAGCGGTTTATCCGAATCAGACGACCGGTCAAGGTGCAAGATGGCGAGAAATGGGCTAGTTTCGAGCCCTATGAGGGATTCAAAGTGTCCTTCACCATTGACTTTGATCACCCTGCCTTCAAAGAGGATACCCAGTCGGCAAGTATTGATTTTTCCTCTACATCTTTTGTGAAGGAAGTCAGCAGGGCCAGAACGTTTGGCTTCATGCGTGACATTGAGGCCTTACGTAAACGCCGCCTGGCGCTAGGTGGGAGCATGGACAACGCCATTGTGGTCGATAACTATCGCGTGCTCAATGAGGACGGTCTTCGTTATGCCGATGAATTTGTGAAGCACAAGATTCTTGATGCGATCGGTGATCTTTATCTGCTAGGCCATAGTCTGATTGGCTCTTTCACCGGCTATAAATCCGGACACGGCCTTAACAATCAGTTGTTGCGCGAGTTATTGCGGAATGCTGATGCCTGGGAGTCCGTTACTTTTGATGGCGAGGCCAGTCTTCCTATCTGCTACAACCGACTGGTACAGACTACCGCTTGATTACCTTGTTCGTCACGACGGGATTGCGGCAAGGACGCTGCAATCGCATCCAGGCCCAGTTCACCAGTATTACGGTAAGGCAATCTCGGACAACGCAGAGAATTGTCGCAAATGCTAATAGTGGCTCCGTAATGTTCGTCCCAGTCGTAGCAACGACAGTCTGATTTCTTCCGATTGGCAGGCTTCTGCCGTCTTGTTTACATGGATTCCGGCAGCCTCTGTCAGTGGAAGGGCCTTTTTAGGCGCCCGTTCCTGGTGGCCTGTCGGCATGGCAATTCGAATCTGAATCTCCTTAAAAACAGAGTGTGTGGTGCTTGCCAGTGCTTGTACCAGAGCCGGAACGAAAAACCGTAGTTGACTGGCAAAGGCAGCTGTATCGACATAGACGATTAGTCGGTCCTGTTTTGGGACGCAATGAATACAATGGTCAGCGAGTACAGGGGGCAGGTTTTTTTTGATCTCAGCAAGCGTTTGGCGATGAAGGTTGAGTGTTCTGTTAAGGTTTGTCAGATCTTTGTTATTCAAAAAACCACGAATTGAAATCGGATGTGTAGCCATGCAGTGGACGCGTGAGTGAGGTGGAGCGGGCTAGGGGATATAAACGCAGCAACCCTACGCAAGGACGACTCATAAGGGTTGCAGCCTGATTCGTGGTGGCTTTTTCGGGTATACTCGCGGGATTATTTTTTGCACCTCGGGATTACTCCGCAATGCTAGGCAAGCTGGTTAAACTGGTCGTTGGAAGCCGCAACGACCGCATAGTCAATAAAAAACGAAAGATCGTCAAGCGGATCAACGCGCTGGAGCCAGAGCTTCAGGCATTGTCAGACATACAGTTGCGGGACAAGACCCAGCAGTTTCGAGAACGGCTTGGGCAGGGCGAAACTCTCGAAGCGATACTGCCAGAAGCGTTTGCTGCTGTGCGAGAGGCATCGCGTCGCGTGCTGAACATGCGGCACTTTGACGTGCAGCTGATCGGTGGCATGGTGCTGAACGACGGCAAAATTTCAGAAATGA
>JBILXN010000100.1:0-8462 GCA_044378425.1 Methylococcaceae bacterium | reverse complement strand
GAAGAAAAGCGAGGCACCGGTAGAGTGCAAATAGCGTAACAGCCACCCCCAACTCACATCGCGCATGATGTATTCGACCGAGTCAAAGGCCAGCTGGGCGGCCGGCTTGTAATACATCGCTAAAAAAATACCGGTCAGTATCTGATTGACCAAAACGAGGATCGCCAGGGACCCGAAGAAGTAGAGAAAATTGAAATTCTTCGGCGCGTAATACTTGACCAGCTGATCTTCAAGAAACTTTCCGATAGGCAGGCGTTCATCCAGCCATTCGCGGAAAGCTCTGCCTTTTTCCGAACTCATTTATGCTTTCTCCCTTTCAAGACCGACCACGATGCGGGTATCGCTGGCAAAGTGGTAAGGTGGAATATCGAGATTTACCGGTGCCGGAACGCCTTTATAGACGCGCCCGGCGAGGTCGAATTTGGAACCATGGCAAGGACAGAAGAAACCGCCTTTCCAGTCTGCGCCCAGATCGGCCGGTGCTATTTCCGGACGGTAAGCAGGGGAACACCCGAGGTGAGTACAGACACCGACGGCAACGAAAATTTCGGGTCTGATGGACCGTGCCTCATTGCGGGTACTGTCCGGCTGTTGCGATTGTGCCGACTGAGGATCCAGCAGTACGCCATCCAGTTCGTTCAGGCTCGCCAGCACCTCCGGCGTTCGCTTGAGTACCCACACCGGCTTGCCGCGCCACAGAACGACGACTCGTTGACCCGGTTCGAGTTTGGAAATATCCACTTCGACAGGCGCGCCGAGAGCCTCGGCTTTCGCGCTTGGACGCATGGACGATACGAACGGTACTGCCAGAAATCCTGCCCCTACTGCGCCTACTACGCTGGCTGCCTTGGTCAGGAACCGGCGCTTTTCGTGATCCACGCCTTCAATCATCATGCAAAGTCTCCACTCAAGGACATTGATCGGTTCAATAGGGGTTCTAATATCTTCATGGTTTAACGACCCGTTCCACCTAAGTTTGAAACAGACTGTTTCAGCCAAAATCTCAGGGCGTGGATTTTGTGGGAGAAAGCCATAAGGGTCAAGAAAAACCCGCAGGGCTGCGGGTTTTAGGGGGGCGGGCCGCCGAAATGGCGAACGCGGTAATCAGTTGGCTGCGGCCAAAGCCACCGCCAAGGCGGCGAGGAACTGCCTGTTTTCCTCAGGACTGCCCACCGTCACCCTCATGCAGCCGGATAGCAGGCCGCCCTGTGGATCCAGGTTCTTGATCAACACGCCCTGACGTTTGAGTCGCTCGAATACGGTGGCAGCGCTCTGATCCAGCAACCGGAACAGAATGAAGTTGGCCTGCGAATCGTATACCTGTATGCCCTTCAACTGGGCCAGGTGCAGCAGAAGATCGGCACGATCCCTCAGAATATCAGCCACCTGTGCATCAAAAACGGCGTGATGATTCAGCGCGAACTCCGCACTCAACTGGGTCAGTATATTGATGTTGTATGGCAGTCTGATCTTGTCGAATTCATCAATCCAGTCATGCGGCCCTACCAGAAAACCAAGACGCAAGCCGGCCAGACCCAGTTTCGACAAGGTTCGCATCACCAGAAGGTTGGGAAACTGACTCACCCTGGACATGAAACTCGCCGAGGCGTAAGGCGCATAGGCCTCATCCACGACCACTAGACCGGGAGCATGCGCCAGTATCTGCAGCATTGCTGATTCGTCAAACAGGTTGCCCGTAGGGTTGTTGGGATAGGCCAGAAATATGACGGCAGGCTGGTGCTGGTCTATCGCCGCACAAAACAGGTCAACGTCCAGCGAAAAATCCTTAGGCCTCAGTGTCACACCGACAAACTCAAGGCCCAGGCTGGCACTGATCTGGCGGTACATGACGAAACTGGGCACAGGGGCCAAAACGGTGGCGCCCGGCTTCAGGGCCATCAGAATGATCTGAATGATTTCATCCGAGCCATTGCCAAATAACAACCCGGCCGCCTCGGGCACATCATTAGTGGCGCGCAGCGTCGGTCTCAGATGGGTGCAGGCGGGATCCGGATAACGATTGGGCTCGGCAGTTCGCAGCGTCTCCAGCCAGGCATCAACTGCGGCGGGTGGCCAGGCATAAGGATTTTCCATGGCGTCGAGTTTAATGTAACCGCTGGAGTCGGGCACATGATAGGCCGACAGGGCAAGCACTTCGGGGCGCAGGAAGGCGTGAATGCGGTTATTCATCGCGGTCATCGCTGCCCAAAATCCGGTATTCCGCCGAGCGGGCATGGGCGCTGAGCCCCTCCCCTCGTGCCAACACGGAGGCCGTGCGCGCCAACGTGTCGGAGCCTGCTTCGGAACAGAAAACAAGGCTCGAACGTTTCTGGAAGTCATACACGCCCAGCGGGGATGAGAAGCGGGCGGTGCCGGATGTGGGCAAGACGTGATTCGGGCCCGCGCAGTAATCGCCCAATGCCTCTGCCGTATGCCGGCCCATGAAAATGGCTCCGGCATTGCAGATCCTGGCCGCAAGACTCACGGGGTCGGCGACCGATAACTCAAGATGTTCGGGTGCAATCCGGTTGGCAATGGCCGCAGCCGCATCCAGATCGGGCACGCAGATCAAAGCCCCCCGGCCCGCCAGGGACGCGGCAATGACCTCAGCCCTGTCCATGGTCGGCAGTAGCCGTTTGATGCTGGAGGCAACGGCATCTAAATGCGACTGATCGGGGCTGAGCAGTATCGCCTGGGCATTTTCATCGTGCTCGGCCTGTGAAAACAGATCCATTGCAATCCAGTCCGGATCCGTGGCGCCGTCACTGATGATAAGAATTTCCGACGGCCCGGCAATCATATCGATGCCGACCTGCCCGAATACCAGTTTTTTAGCGGTAGCCACATACACGTTGCCCGGACCCACGATCTTGTCGACTCGGGGCACCGTTGCAGTCCCATAGGCCAGTGCGGCGACCGCCTGCGCACCCCCCAGGCGGAACACCCGATCGACTCCGGCGATATGAGCCGCGCCAAGGACTAACGGGTTGATCTCGCCATCGGGGGTTGGCACTACCATCACGATGTCCGGCACACCGGCGACCTTGGCAGGAATGGCGTTCATCAACACCGATGAGGGATAGGCCGCCTTGCCTCCCGGCACATAAATACCCACCCGACCCAGAGGGGTCACCTGCTGGCCGAGCACCGTCCCATCCGCTTCGGTATAGCGCCAGGATTCAAGTTTCTGATGCTCTGCGTAGGCACGTATCCGTTGCGCCGCGCGTTCAAGCGCCATGGCCACCTTTTTCGGCAGACTCTCCCACGCGCTTCGCAAGTCGTCAGGACTGAGTGCAAGATCGGCCATCCCGTTTGGCTCGAAGCGATCAAAGCGACGGGTAAAATCCAGCAGCGCGGCATCACCCCGGGCCCGGACATCAGCAATGATGGCGGCTACCCGAGCATGAATATCGGCATCGGTCGACTCGTCAAAGGCCAACAAAGCAGACAGACGCTCATCAAAATCAGGGCTGGCTGCATCAAGTCGGCAAACGCTCAGTTCAGTCATCGGGCAAGTCCTCAGGATAGTGCCAGCGCCTGTTTCAGTTCGGCAATGAAACCGGTCACTTCAGCATGCTTCATCTTCATGGCCGCCTTGTTCAGGATCAGACGGCTACTGACCTCCATGATCAGTTCGTGCGGTACCAGACCATTGGCCTGCAGGGTTTTGCCGGTATCCACCACATCGACGATGCAATCAGCGAGCCCGACCAGCGGCGCCAGTTCCATGGAACCGTAGAGTTTGATGATTTCAGCCTGGATGCCCTGACTGGCAAAATACCGATGGGCGGTCTTGACGTATTTGGTAGCCACTCGTGGTCGACTGCCGCGTGCAAATACCATCCCCGGCTTGCCTGCCGTCATCAGCCGGCAACGGGCGATACCGAGGTCCAACGGCTCGTACAACCCGCTGGCATCGTACTCTGCCAGCACATCCTTGCCAGCAATGCCGAGATCTGCCGCGCCATATTCGACGTAGGTCGGCACATCACTGGCGCGGATGATAAGGAACTGCAAACCTTCCCGATTGGACGGCAAAATCAGCTTGCGGCTTTTATCGGGGTCTACCGTGGGTTCTATACCGATTCGCGCGAGCAACGCGATGGCCTCGTCGTAAATCCGCCCTTTTGAAAGCGCCAGTGTCAGCACGGAACACCTATCTCCTATTGTGGAACCCGGCGAATTTCAGCGCCGAGTTGTGAGAGCTTTTCCTCAATACACTCATATCCGCGATCAATATGATAAATGCGGTCCACCACGGTCTGCCCCTCGGCCACCAATGCGGCCAGTACCAGACTGGCCGAGGCCCGCAAATCAGTCGCCATGACGGGTGCAGCGTTGAGTTGCGGCTTACCGCGGATGATCGCCGTATTGGATTCCACGGCGATATTCGCACCCATTCGCTGCATCTCCTGCACATGCATGAAGCGGTTTTCGAAAATTGTCTCGGTAATAACCGAAACACCGTCTGCTACCGCAGCCATGGCCATGAACTGTGCCTGCATGTCGGTCGGAAACGCCGGATAGGGCGCCGTCCGCAGCGATACGGCATGAGGTCGCTGACCTTGCATATCCAGTTCGATCGAGTCTTCGGTACAGGTAATTTTGGCGCCCGCCTCGCGTAACTTCATGATGACCGCGTCGAGAATGTCCGGTCGGGTATCCTTCAACTTGACCTTGCCGCCCGTCATGGCAGCGGCCACCAGATAGGTGCCCGTCTCAATGCGGTCCGGCATGACACGATAGTTAAGGCCGTTACCAGACAACGACTGCACGCCCTCAATCTCGATAATATCGGTACCTGCCCCGTGAATCTTGGCACCCATGGTATTGAGGAAATTGGCAAGATCGACTACTTCTGGTTCACGCGCGGCGTTTTCGATGACAGTAGTGCCCTCAGCCAGCGCAGCAGCCATCATGAGATTCTCGGTTCCAGTCACGGTCACCATATCAAGGACCAGTCGGCAGCCTCTCAACCGCTTGGCGCTGGCATGGATGTAGCCGTTTTTGACGCTGATTTCAGCCCCCATCTGCGCCAGGCCTTGCAGATGCAGGTTGACAGGACGCCCGCCAATGGCACAACCGCCGGGCAAAGACACTTCAGCCCGACCAAAACGTGATACCAGCGGCCCGAGCACCAGTATGGATGCCCGCATCGTCTTGACCAGATCATAGGGCGCTGTTTGACTGCTGATGGAACTGGTATCGACTTCGATGTTCAGTTTTTCATCTACCGTCAGGCCAATACCCATGCGACCGAGCAATTCCATGGTCGTGGTAATGTCCAGCAGGTGAGGGATATTGCCCACTGTCACTGGCGTATCGGATAGCAAGGTACCGGCCAGTATCGGCAGTGCCGCATTCTTGGCGCCGGATATTCGCAGTTCGCCATTCAACGGCGTACCGCCCGTGATCATCAGTTTATCCATGGGATCGTCTCTTGAATCGTGATCGTTTTAAGGGGTTCAGCCGGCATCAATCGGCAGCATGGTGGCGACATCCACCACGCGAATAATGGCCTGCAACGCGTCGGGAAGGTGGCGATAGTGCAATTCAGTCCCAAGGCCCTGGGCCATGCGTTGCCACTCAATCAGCAGGGCAACCCCGGCACTGTCGGCACGTCCGACCCCTGAAAAGTCGAAACGTAACCGGTTATGCTGACTCAACAGGGGCTGGGCGAGCCTCAGAGCGAGCATCGCTGTCGCGTAAGTGAGTTCACCACTCACGCTGAAATCACCGTTCCCGTCCTGCGGAATAAATGCTATCGGCATGATCGTCAGACCGTACAGGGGGCCAACAGACAGGCCTGGCTCA
This sequence comes from Methylococcaceae bacterium, assembly GCA_044378425.1. Classification (GTDB taxonomy): domain Bacteria; phylum Pseudomonadota; class Gammaproteobacteria; order Methylococcales; family Methylococcaceae; genus UBA6136. The sequence goes on along the minus strand of JBILXN010000100.1, from coordinate 2,648 downwards.
TGGCTTGGTTTTTTTGTTCATTTCAGGCTTCACGGCCGTTTTGCCCTTGGCTTCGTCAGGTTTGTGCCTGGCATCATGAGAAGCAGGAGCCGGTTTTTTCGCAATCTGCTGCTTGACCGGTTGATGCGACGGGGCTGGAACCGGTCGAACGGGCGGAGGGGCATCAGACCCTGCAACCGGCTCAGTGACGGCAACATCAGCAGTATTCGCTGCCTTTTTGTCGCCCTTACCCTCCTCTGCCTTGTTGAACAGAAAACGGCTAATCAACTGCTCCAGCACCATGGCGGATTGGGTCAATTCGATTTCATCACCATTCTTGAGATACAGATCAGAACCGCCCGGCGTCAAACCGATATATTGCTCACCCAGCAGGCCTGCGGTCAGGATGCTGGCGCTACTGTCTTCAGGCAAGGTTTTGTAGGCTGGATCAATCCGCATCTCTACGACGGCTTCATAGTTCTTATCGTCAAACGCTATGCGCTCGACCCGGCCCACCGTAACACCCGCCATCGAAACCTGTGCCCTGACCTTCAGACCACCAATATTGCCGAAATGGGCCTTGACGATGTAACTGTCACTGTCGCTTCTAAACTCACCGAGATTACTGACTTGCATCGCCACGAAAAAGAGCCCGACCAGCCCCAGCGCGACAAACACCCCCACCCATATTTCCAGCATTTTCGATGCTTGCATGACTCAGTTCCCAAACATTAACGCGGTGAGCACGAAATCCGATCCCAGTATGGCAAAAGCCGAATAGACCACCGAGCGGGTGGTCGAACGACTGACACCTTCTGCCGTGGGTTTCGAATCGTAGCCCTCGAAAACAGCAATCCAGGTGACAATCACCCCGAATACCAGACTTTTGATGAAGCCGTTTACCACATCGTCGTAAAAATCGATCTTGGCTTGCATTTGCGACCAGAATGGTCCCTGATCGACACCCAATAGCCCGACGCCAACGAAATAGCCGCCCATCACGCCAACTGCCGTAAACAGTCCGGCCAGCAGAGGCATCGACAGGACACCCGCAAAAAAACGCGGCGCGACGATATGCTTGATAGGATCCACAGCCATCATTTCCATGCCGGACAGTTGTTCGGTGGCCTTCATCAGCCCAATTTCAGCCGTAAGCGCCGAACCCGCCCGGCCCGAAAATAGTAGGGCGGTCACTACCGGGCCCAACTCTCGAACCAGTGATGCCGCGACCATCACGCCCAGGGAGTCTTCTGCGCCAAAATCGGACAGCACGTTGAAACCTTGCAGCGACAACACCATGCCGACGAATAAGCCGGAAACACTTACCAGCAGGATGGTCAGAACACCTACCGAGTAAACCTGGGCCATCAACAGTCTTGGCCGACGCAGTAAATCAGCCAGGCCGGTCAAGGCATGCAGCAGAAAAAGCTGGCCGCGACCGAGTTTGGCCAGCGACTTGAGTGTCTTTCGGCCCAGTGCCTGGAAGGGTGTCAGCAACAACTCGGGATTCAGCATGGGGTGATGACATCCAGCAGGTCGGCTTTGTAATCAGGGGCTGGATAATGGAACGGCACCGGCCCATCGGCACCGCCCTGCATAAACTGGTTAATCCAAGGGGAGTCAGAGCCTCTAATCTCCGACGGTGTACCCTGCCCCACGACCTTGCCGGCCGAAATCAGGTAAATGTAATCGGCTATCGCGGCAGTCTCCTCAACATCATGCGAGACCACTATGCTGGTGAGGCCCAGTTCGCGATTTAGATCGTGTATCAGTTTGATGAGGACACCCATTGAGATTGGATCCTGCCCGGTGAAGGGTTCGTCGTACATCAGCATCGTGGGGTCCAGTGCGATCGCCCGTGCCAGGGCGACGCGTCGGGCCATGCCGCCCGATAGCTGTGCGGGCAAAAGATCGCGGGCGCCGCGCAGACCCACCGCCTGCAACTTCATCAGCACCAGCGTTCGGATCATCGACTCGGGAAGGCGGGTATGCTCACGCAGCGGGAAAGCGACGTTTTCGTAGACCGTAAGATCAGTCAGTAGGGCGCCACTCTGGAACAACATCCCCATACGTTTACGGAGTTCGTAGAGTTCCCCAAGCCGCAGTGCATGCACGTTATGGCCATCGACATGCACCGTGCCGACCTCGGGCCGCAGTTGCCCCCCGATCAGTTTTAACAATGTCGTCTTGCCGGTGCCACTGGGGCCCATAATGGCGGTGATCTTACCCCGCGGAATATCCAGGTTCACGCCATCAAAAATCGTGCGCCCGCCCCAGCCAAAGCTGAGATCGCGTATGGAAATCAAGACATCGCCACTCGGAAATTGACCTAGCATGAAAAGTTTGAAACGCCCGACCAGCCTTGCAGCAAAAGATTTCTATTCTGGCGACCCTGACCATAACAGTCAACTTTTGGAATACAGTCTGCCTTTTACGGAGCACTCGGTTGCAGCCGTCAACATCCAGCCCGGCGGCATGACAGCTGCCCCCGAGGACCGACATCACCTGATTCTGTCACCAGACCAACTTCAGTATCATGCCAGGCGTCCGTCCAAAACCCTGATCCGGATCGACACCTGTGACGGCCCCGACATGCAACGCCCGATTTAGAAGCCCCATGGCCCAAACCAAAGTCAAACGCCACAATCACATGCCTGTGGCAGTCCCAC
>JBILXN010000005.1:0-27959 GCA_044378425.1 Methylococcaceae bacterium | reverse complement strand
TTTCAGCCAACACATCATCAAAACGGTCGAGCGCCCCCTGCTCCTTGAGTTGGCTTTCCATGTTCGTGAGCATACCACCCGGAACCTGAGCCACCAGAATGCGGCTGTCCACACCCCGAAGACTGCCCTCGAACTTTGCGTATTTCTTGCGAACCTCGCGAAAATAGGCAGCGACCTCCTCCAGCAACTGGATGTTAAGTCCGGTATCGCGCGGCTGCCCGGCCAGTGCGGCCACGACGGCCTCAGTGGCGCTGTGGCCGTAGGTCATACTCATGGATGAGATGGCGGTATCGACATTATCGATACCCGCTTCGGCTGCCTTGATGATAGTCGCCGTGCTGAGGCCGGTGGTCGCATGGCATTGCATGTGGATTGGCACGGCTACCGCGGCCTTCAGGCGGCTGACCAGTTCGAAGGCGTCATAGGGTTTGAGCAGCCCCGCCATGTCCTTGATGGCAATAGAGTGTGAGCCCATGTCCTCAAGCCGCCGGGCCAGGTCTACCCACATCTCGGTGGTATGCACCGGGCTAACCGTGTAGGAAATCGTCCCCTGCGCATGTCTGCCATTGGCAATGGTGGCCTTGATGGCCCGCTCGAAATTGCGAGGGTCGTTGAGCGCGTCGAAAATACGGAAGACATCCACACCGTTGACGGCGCAGCGTTCGACAAAGGCCTCGACCACGTCATCTGCGTAATGCCGGTATCCCAGCAGGTTCTGCCCGCGCAACAGCATTTGCAGGCGGGTCTTGGGCAATGCCTGTTTGAGAGTACGAAGACGCTCCCAGGGATCTTCGCCAAGGTAGCGAATGCAGGCGTCGAAGGTCGCCCCCCCCCAACTTTCGAGAGACCAGAAGCCGACCTCGTCGAGTTTGCTGCAAATCGGCAGCATATCCTCAATGCGCAGGCGCGTCGCCAGCAGGGACTGATGGGCGTCCCGCAATACGACATCAGTGATTCCTAAGGGATTGGCCATAAGTGGGTTCCTTGGTTTTTGTATTTGTTGTGGGTCTGCCCGGAGGTCGCAACCTAGCGGCCGGTTTGCCGGCGGAGAGCCGCGCCAATCACGGCAATCAATTCGGCCTCGTCGGCTTCAATGACCACGCCGGGGCGGACGGGTCGTTCTGGTTGAGGGTTATAGCGCTTCACCAAGCGGGAGGTGATGCCGATGATCCAGACCAGCAGGGCAAGAAACAGAAAAACGATACCCATACCGATCAGCATCAGCTTGAGGCCGGGTAGCAAAAGGTCAGAAAGCGAGGGTTCCATAGTGGGATTCAGCCTTTGGATTATGCCCATGGCACGCGGTGGAATGATTATTATGATAAAGCGGGCCATCATGAAAGTCGAACCAGCCTCATTACGCAGTCATCACACCGATATGTACTCAGGACTCAGTCTCCGCCAGCAACTCAACCTGTCACTGCTCCTTGCCATGCTACTGCTCACCGGCATCGGCGTGACGCAGGCCTTGCAGAACGCCCGTCAATCGGTCGAGGATGATATGCGTGCAACCATCCGGCTGACCTTGCAGGGTATCGAAACCGGCCTTAGCCATGGCAATTGGGGCGAAACGGGGGTACGTGACTGGCTCAGGGCGCTCGGCAACCTGAAGGACAGCCGCATTCTTGAGATCGACATCGACGGCCTTGCGACCCCGCTAGTCGCTCACCCGACACATGGCAAGGCCAGCGGCAGCGTACCCGGATGGTTTCTACGAGCGGTCCAGCCCTCGCCGATATTTGTCGAACAGCAACTAAAAGGGCCCAATGGGACAGCGCTGCACCTCCGGGTCGAGGCAGCCGCCGATGATGAAATCATCGAAGCCTGGGGGGAAACCCGTGGCTTTCTCGGGTTGCTGCTGGCGCTTGGCAGCACCGTTTACTTCCTGGTCAATCTTATCGCGGGCAGTGCCTTCCGTCCTGTGGCGACACTGGTCGAGGGGATGGCGGTCATCGAGCAGGGCGACTACTCCAAACGGCTACCGGCATTCCGTGCACCTGAATTTTCCCGTATTTCATCCGCATTCAATCACATGGCTCAAACTCTTGAGTCTACGCGCCGCGAAAACAAGGCGCTGCTGAGGCACTCCCTTGCCATACAGGAGGAGGAACGACGTGCCCTCGCCCATGAGCTGCATGACGAGTTTGGCCAGTGCCTGACCGGCATCAAGCTGATGAGTGCCAGCCTCTGCCAGCCTGATGATCCAGTCAACAGCGCTGCCGGCCAGATCATGGGGCTGTGTGACCGATTGTTGGGTGGTGTCAGAGCGATGCTTCGACAACTCAGGCCGCAAGTGCTGGATGATCTGGGCCTGGTGGCAGCGGTGACCGATCTGATCGAACATTGGCACATCAGCCAGCCCGCCGTAACCATTACGCTCACCTGCTCTCCCTGTATCGAACAAATATCCGGCAATGCCGCCATCCAGATCTTCCGGATCATCCAGGAAAGCCTGACCAATGTGATGAAGCATGCCCACGCCCGCCACGCATGGATACGGATGGAAGGTACCACTGGCGGCGGCCTGACGATGGCTATTAGCGATGACGGGAGAGGCCTTGCCAGCTCGAATGTGCGGCATGGATTCGGACTCGCGGGCATCCGCGAGCGGGTAGAGAGCCTAGGCGGACAGATTGACATGAGATTCTCGCCGGGTCGGGGCTTCGCCATATCGTTGACTATCCCGGCCGAAGGTCTTTACGCATGACCGAGACAATAACCGTGATGCTGGTCGATGATCATGCCGTTGTACGGGCCGGCTATCGTATGCTACTGGGTCAAACGCCGTTCATTGAGGTAGTCTGCGAAGCAGAAACCGGTGAGGAGGCCTGCCAGAAGTTCATGGATTACTGCCCTCAGGTCATTGTCATGGACCTCAATCTCCCGGGCATCGGCGGCCTTGCAGCGCTGCGGCGGATCAGGGCACGAGATGACAAAGCCCGTATCCTGATGTTCAGCATCCATGACGAAGCCGTCTACATCCAGCGGGCGCTGGCGGCCGGGGCGTGCGGTTACATCACGAAAAGCTGCACACCGGCCACACTGATAGCGGCAGTGATCAGCGTCGCGAAGGGAACCCCTTATTTAGAAGCGGGCTTGAAAACAGGGTGGAACGAATCCGTCGCAACGTATCCGTCCAATCAGGTGCGGGTGGCGGGGCTATCGGCCAGGGAGTTCGATGTCTTTCGCCTTTTAGCCAGCGGCTATTCGACACGGGATGCTGCCGACGAACTGCACCTCAGCGTCAAAACGGTCGCCAATTACGCGACCTCCATCAAGGAAAAACTAAAACTGGGAACTACCGCGGATATGGTCCGGCTGGCCTTTGAACTGGGTCTTATCCATCGTTGACCCCTGGCGTCACGAGCGGTACGGGCTCGCGTTCACCATCATCTCAACCGCACAGTTTATTCGGGATTTTTTCCCATAGCCGCCGGCATCGGTAGTCACTAAGATGCCGGTCTTTGAATTTAGCCCGGTCTTGCCATGAAGATGATGAACATGAGATCCCCGATTGTTGCCACTGTCGCCGCCAGTTGCCTGGTTCTTGCCAGCGGCTGCCCGGCGCTTGCGGAAACGGTCACCGCCGCCACCAGCACCCCCCGCCACCTTGGCCCTCTGGATACGCCAACTCTCGAACGGGGTGACTCACCCTCGACCAACGAAAAAATAACGGCGAATGGGAAGACAGGGCGGGAGCCAGAGGTCATTGAGCTTGATGAGGTTCATGTTGTGAGTGATTCGCCACTGGCATCCCCCGCCACGGGCGTTTCGGTCTATAAAACACCCTCGCCAATACAGTCGGTCACCTCTGATGAACTGGAGGAAACTCAGGCCTGGAGCCTTCCCGATTACATGCGGCGCTATCTCGGTAGCGTCAGCGTCAACGACGCCCAAAACAACCCGATGCAGCCCGACGTGCAGTTTCGCGGCTTCACGGCATCACCCCTGCTGGGACTGCCTCAAGGCCTGTCGGTCTATGTGAACGGGGTTCGTTTCAACGAGATATTTGGCGATACGGTGAACTGGAATCTGATTTCCGAGGGCGCCATTGAGCGCATGGACCTGCACTCAGGCTCCAATGCGGTTTATGGTCTGAACAGCCTGGGTGGCGCCATTTCGATGAAAACCAAAACCGGCTTCTCCGCACCGGGACACTCCGTGGAGGTCTATGGTGGATCATGGGGCCGGAATGTCGAGGAGGTCATGTCCGGCTGGAATGACGGCACGTTCGGTTACTACATTGACCTGCGGAATTTTCAGGAAAACGGCTGGCGGCAATTTTCCCCCACAGATGTCAAGCAGGCGCTGGGTACTTTCAGCTGGCGCGGAGAAAGGTCCGATCTTGACCTCACCCTGGCCGGGAATGGCAGTTCCATGAATGGCAATGGCACCACCCCCGTCCAGCTATACGAGCAGAATCGCGCCGCCATTTTCACACACCCTGATCAAACCAAAACCGAGATGTTCCTGGCTTCGCTGCAAGGCTCATCCTTCATTACCGACAAAATCGAATTATCAGGTACCGCCTATTTTCGCCAAAATCTGGTGCCTACCTTCAACGGCGATGACACCGATGTCGAAATGTGCTCAAACCCGGCCTATGCCGGTTATCTTTGCGAGGAGGAAGGTGACGAAGAGGAACTGGTGCTGGATGTGAACGGAAATCCGGTGAGGGCAACCTCAGGCAATGATTCTGCCACCCAAAACACCAGCCAAACCAATATGAGAACGGCAGGCGCGATGGTACAGGGCGCCTTCGAGCAGGATCTGTTCAGCTACAAAAATCGGTTCGTCGGCGGCGGCAGCTACGACGAGGGTAATACCAGCTTCCAGTCGGACGCCGAACTCGGTGAACTGACCTCTACCCGCGGCACCACCGGCAGTGGCATCTATACCGAAGAGGGCCGGGTGCGCCTCAACACCAACACAACCTATTACGGTGTCTTTTTCACTGACACGCTATCGCTTACCGAAAAGCTGGCCTTGACGGTCGCCGGTCGCTACAACCAGGCGCGCATTACGCTGATCGATAAATACGGCACCGATCTTAATGGCGACCATCAGTTTAGCCGATTTAATCCATCGGGGGGTCTGACCTATTCGTTCATGCCCGAATTGCAGACCTATGCCAGCTATAACGAATCCAACCGCGCGCCTACAGCCGTGGAATTGAGCTGCGCCAACCCACTGCGGCCCTGCAAATTGCCAAATGCATTCCTGTCCGACCCCCCCCTCAATCAAGTTGTCGCCAAAACGGCCGAAGCCGGCTTTCGCGGTCAGTTTCGTAAACTATACGGCGGCAACATTGATTGGAGCGCAGGTTACTTCAATACGGTCAACACCGACGACATACTGTTCATCAACAGCGGGACAGTGGCTAATCAGGGCTATTTCACCAATGTGGGCGACACCCTGCGCCAAGGTCTTGAGTTGAGTGTTAGCGCAGACTATGAACCTGTGCGCTTCGGTTTCAATTACACCTATCTGGACGCCACCTTCCAGACCCCCTTCACCGCCAACAGCCCTAACAACCCCTATGCCAACGCAGAGGGCGCCACCTACGTCAGACCCGGAGATTACATTCCAGGCTTGCCTCAAAACATTGCCAAAGCCTATGCCGACTGGCTGGTGTTCGATGGCTTTACTTTCGGCTCCAACCTGAACTATCAGAGCTATCAGTACATGCGGGGCGATGAGACGAATCAGAATAAGCCTGTCGGTGGCTTTGTGGTGGTCAATCTGACAGCGGAATACCGCTACAACGAGAACATCGCGATTTTTGGCCGCTTCGACAATATCTTCAACCGCAACTTCCAGACCTTCGGCAACTTCGGTCAGGCGGCCGACGTATTAGGATCGCAGTACAACAATCCGCGCTTTGTTGGTCCCGGCGCCCCACAGGCAGGCTGGGTGGGTATCAAGCTGTCACTCTAGCCGGCATCAACCTGTCGCCGGCTGGTATCACTTATTGACTATCCCTACCATAAGAAATACTGATTCGATTGCAGTCATTTTTTGTGTAAAACTTATGCCCAATCTCAACGGAACTTCATGACGTCCTTAGCACTGGTGCACAGGACCACTCGGCGGTTCTCCTCCTTCGGCGACCTTGTCAGGTCGCTTTTTTTTGCTCGCTTTTTGGCAGAATGATCCAAGCAGGCAAAAAAAAGCCTGCTATTCGCAGGCGCTTTTTTATTTATTATTGTTTTAATGGTGCCATGTTCCTCGGAACCGAGCGACCTACACTGTGCTTATTGTTGTTTTTATTATGGCTGCCCCAGGGGCAATTCTCCTCTCCGGCGACATTGCAGTGTGCTCTCACTGCAATTGCCGGTCGTAGTCTAAAGAAATTTTTCAGCGTGTCCACATTTTTTTGGACACGCATGAACAGCCTCCAATTCCGATCTTTTTTTCATTCAAAATCATTAACATGAGATGACAAAGAGATAGCCACAACTAACAATAAACCCAGTGTTTTAGTGGGTAGTTAGGAACTTTTCCGGCAAACATCACCATTCACTGTAACGGCAGCAGTCGGATGCTAACACCGACTAGCTAACACCGGCCCCATCTTCCGTGAACGCGACGTCGTGCGCCATCCGTGTGATTGCGGCCATTCGGGTTTCGATCCAGTCTTCGGCTTGATGATTAATATCTGCAGCACTCATTACCTCGCCATCAAGCGCTGGACCAATGTGGAACTGGACGACTCCCGGATACTTGAGAAAGCCATTCTTGGCCCAGAACTCACCGGCATTGTGGGCCACAGGCACCACAGGACAGGCCGCACGCTGAGCCAGCATCCCACCGCTGCCACCATACTTTCCGCGCTGTCCTGGCGCCACCCGGGTACCCTCCGGGAACAGGGCGATCCAGTGACCACTGGCAATCCGTTCGCATCCTGTCTGTAAAATCTGCTTTAGCGCCGCTGACCTCGCCTGGCGATCTATTGCGATAGGATCCAAAGTCGCCATGGCCCAGCCCCAAACAGGAATCTGCAGTAACTCCCGTTTCAGTACAAACACCACCGAGGGAAAGATCACCTGCAGGGCGATCGTCTCGAAGGTTGACTGGTGTTTGCAGAAAATCAGGCCGCTACGCGACGGAATATGCTCCAGACCATGCACCTCATAACTCAGGCCGCAGACCGATTTAAGCAACCAGAGATTGAAGCGCACCCAAAGCCCTGCCACCGCATAGCGGCTTTCGAAGGGACAGCGATACATCAGCAACATGACCGGACACAGCAGCAAGGTCGACAGACATTGCCCCGCAATATAAAGGGCGGATCGGAGATAAAGACTAAGGGAAGCCATGGAGGATAAGCTGAACCGCTTCATAAAGGTTGGAACAGACAGGCATGTCAAGTTCAGGATAGCGTGCCAAGGTGCGCTGGCCTTTGCCAGTGGTGACCAGTATCGGTGAGGCACCGGCCCGTTTAGCAGCCTCCAGATCACGGAAGGAATCACCGATAGCCGGAATACCTGTCAGGTCAAGTCCGAACCTGCGCGCAAACGCGGTAAAAAGCCCCGGATTCGGCTTACGACATTCGCAGAAATCCTCGGGCCCGTGTGGACAATACAGGATGGCCTCAATCCGGCCGCCACGCGCCTCGACAGCAGCCAGCATCTTGGCGTGAATCCGCCCCAGCATCGCTTCATCAAAATAACCACGCGCGATACCCGACTGATTAGTGAGCACCACCGTCCGGAATCCCTTGCGACTCAGCAATTCGATGGCTTCAAGACTGCCAGGGATAGGAATCCACTCCTCCGGCGATTTGATGAACGCATCGGAATCCTCATTGATGACGCCGTCGCGGTCGAGAATGACGAAACTCATGCCCGATCAAACCCGTGGTCGTTTGGCCGGCGCCGTTCGGTAACGCTCACCCCTGCAGTTTGGAAATATCGGCAATGTCGAGAAACAGCCCTTCGACAATCGCCAGCAACCCCAGCCGATTCCGTCGTAGCCCCTCATCCTCCGCCATGACCATTACCCCATCAAAGAACCCATCTACGCTATCGCGCAACTGCGCCAGACGGCATAAGGCCCCGGTGTAATCGGATTGCTGCAACAGCGGCAAAATGCTCTCGCGGGCACTGCGGGCGGCGGCCAACAGCGCGGTTTCAGCCGTTTCGGTCAGGACGGCATCGTCCACCATGGCCACCACGTCACACTCTGACTTGCGCAGAATATTGCGGATACGCTTATTGGCCGCCGCCAGACTTTCCGCCTCCGGCAAACGCCGAAACTCCTGTACCGCCCGCAGACGCCGGTCGAAATCGACCAGGCTTACCGGCAATACAGACAGCACCGCCTCAAACTCGTCATGACGGTAGCCTCGCTCCAGCATATAGCCCCGCAGGCGCTCCAGCATGAAGGTGTGAACCAGATCGCGGGTCTTGGCGGCATCGAAATTGTGCGTGAACCGGCTCAAAGCCGTATCCAGCAACTCCGCCAGATCCAACTCAAGCTCCGCTTCGATAAAGATACGGATCGCCCCCAGGGCGGCGCGGCGCAACGCATAGGGGTCCTTGTCGCCGGTCGGGATCAGCCCCGCACTGAAAATGCCGGTCAGCGTATCGATCTTCTCCGCCAGCGCCAGCATCAACCCCGCGCGGGTGGCTGGCAGTGGCCCACCCGACCACTTCGGCAAATACTGTTCCTCAATGGCGATGGCCGTCTCACGCGACTCACCCTCGGCCAGAGCGTAATAACGACCCATTGTGCCCTGCACTTCCGGAAACTCACCCACCATGTTCGTCAGCAAATCGGCCTTGGCCAGCAGCGCGGCTCGCTCGACAATGGCACTGTCCTCACCTAGGCGGGAGGCAATGGCTGCGGCCAGCGATTTCACCCGCAGCACCTTGTCATGCATGGAGCCCAGGGTTTTCTGGAAGGTAATCTGCGCCAGATCCGCGACCCGGCTTTCCAGGGTACGCTTGCGGTCCTGATTCCAGAAAAATTCCGCATCCGACAACCTCGGCCGCACCACGCGTTCATTCCCCTCGCGCACGGTATCGAGACGACTGCTGTCCAGATTACTGAAGGTAATGAAATACGGCAGCAAGCCGTCTTCCCCATTCCTGACCGGGAAATACTTCTGGTTAGCCTGCATGGTCGTGATCAGCACCTCCTGCGGCAATGCCAGATAACGGGCATCAAAGCCACCCAGTACCGGCACCGGCCATTCCACCAGCGCCGCAACCTCATCCAGCAGATCAGCATCAATGTGAGCGATGCCACCCACCCTGGCCGCCGCCGCCTCTGCCAATGCCCGCACCTTCTGTTTGCGGGTATCGAAATCAACCCATACCTGACCCTCGCTCATCAGCCTGTCGACGTATTCCTCGGGGTGATTGAGGGTAATCAGGCCGACGCCATGGAAGCGATGTCCGCGCGTCACGCGCCCGCTGGCAATACCGAGGATGTCGGTCTTGATCACTTCAGCCCCCATCAGCAATACGACCCAATGTGCAGGGCGGACGAACTCGGCGGTCCCATCACCCCAGCGCATCCGCTTGGCGATAGGCAAGGCTGCCAGAGACTGGCGCAAAATATCGGGCAGCAGATCCACCGCCCGACCGCCCTTGACGGTCTGCCGAAACGCCAGCCATTCGCCCTTGTCGGTTTCAAGCGTAAACAGCTGGTCAGGCGTCGCGCCACAACTACGGAGAAACCCCTCCAGTGCCTTGCTCGGGGAGCCATCCGCCTGATAGGCGGCCGCAACAGCAGGCCCGCGACGCTCAATGACCTGGTCGGGCTGAACGCATTGCAGTGCCTTGATCACCAGAGCCAGACGCCTCGGCGTGGCATACGGCTGCACCTCAACACAGCCGAGGCCTGCCTTGCTCAATCCCGCCTCGACATTCGCCTTGAGGGCACGACTCAGGGTCAGCAGCGACTTGGGCGGCAGTTCCTCGGTACCCAGTTCGAACAGCACATCATGGCTTTCAGTCATCTTGGGCGCCCTTCTGGTTCAGCATCGGAAAGCCGAGTGTTTCCCGGCGGTGGTAATAGGCCTCGGCGACAGCCTTGGCGAGTTCGCGGACACGGAGGATAAAGCGCTGCCGCTCAGTCACCGAAATCGCCTTACGGGCGTCCAGCAAATTGAACGAGTGGGAGGCCTTCAGCACCATTTCGTAGGCGGGCAAGGGCAAATCCAGCTCAATCAAACGTTTGCATTCGCACTCGTAGGTATCGAAGGCATTGAACAGGAAGGTGGTATCCGCGTGCTCGAAGTTGAAAGCCGACATTTCCACTTCGTTCTGGTGGAAGACATCGCCATAAGTCACCACACCCTGCGGGCCTCGCGCCCAGACCAGATCAAATACACTTTCCTTGGCCTGGAGGTACATTGCGATACGCTCCAGACCGTAGGTGATCTCACCGCTGACAGGACGGCAGTCCAGGCCGCCAACCTGCTGGAAATAGGTGAACTGGGTCACTTCCATCCCATTCAGCCAGACTTCCCAGCCCAGCCCCCAGGCACCGAGAGTGGGTGATTCCCAATTGTCCTCGACAAAACGGATGTCGTGCTCATTCAGATCAAAACCAAGGAATCGCAACGACCCGAGGTAGAGATCCTGAAAATCCGCCGGCGAGGGCTTCATCAGCACCTGAAACTGGTAGTAATGCTGAAGGCGGTTGGGGTTCTCGCCGTAGCGACCATCGGTAGGACGCCGCGAAGGCTGAACATAAGCGGTATTCCAGGGCTCTGGCCCGATGGATCGCAGGAAGGTAGCGGGGTGAAAAGTACCCGCACCGACTTCCAGATCAAGCGGCTGCAGGATGACGCAGCCTTGTGCGGCCCAATAATCCTGGAGAGCGAGAATCAGCCCCTGAAAGGTGGAAACGTCGCGTTGTTGTAGAGTCACGCTGGCCACTCTGGTGTAAGAATGATGTTAAAGGCCGGAATTATAGCTGAACTGGCTTTCAGGCCGATGCAAAAAAGGCACGAAAGCCACAGGTAATACCCGCTGTTGCTCCACCGTGCCGTCGGAATGGCGGGTCAATACGGTCAGCACCTGTCCCTCCGCAGCAGTGCCCAACGGCACCACCATCCGCCCGCCGGGCTTCAATTGGGCCAGCAGTGGCGGCGGCACCTCCGCCACTGCTGCGGTAATGAGAATGGCATCAAAGGGGGCCTGTTCGGGCCAACCGTAGTAACCATCACCCACTCTGACGTCAACGTTGCTGTAATCCATTGCCGCGAGACGCTGGCGCGCCTCCACCGCCAGTGGCTCCACCCGCTCGATTGAATACACCTGGCGCGCCAATCGCGCCAGGATGGCGGCCTGATAGCCGGAACCGCAACCAATTTCCAGCACCGTCGCCGTGGCGCGAATCGCGGCCAATTCAGTCATCAGGGCAACCATAAAGGGCTGGGAGATGGTCTGCCCGTAACCTATCGTCAGCGGTGTATCGTCGTAGGCCGAGTCGGCCCATTCCGGTGCGACAAAGCGATGACGCGGAACCCGGGCCATCACCTTCATGACGGCAGGACTGAAGGCAGTAAGCCCGGTATACCCAGCGGTAGCGAGGGCCTCGACCCTGATCTGCCGAACCATGGCGGCACGCTGGCGGCTTGCGAAACGGGCTTTTCGACGACTGGGGTGGTTCATACACTCATCCTTGAGTACGGGGTGGGGGCCGAGCTGCTCGACCCGACGGCCTCTCTAGCAGCGACGCAGCGCTTTCATTTCAGAGCAGACAACGGGCGGCATAGTCGGCAGCGCCCAGCAGTGCCGTATTGGGATTCAGAGCCACCCGCACCGGAATGGTCTTGAGGAATTCGGCAAACCGGCCCTTGGCGCAGAACCCCTCCATGAAGGTCGCATCCTCGACGATAGCCGTGAGTATCTTCGGGGCGATACCGCCGCCGATCAGTACCCCACCGCGCGACAGGCATTTCAATGCCAGATTGCTGGCCTCGGCACCGTAGATCCGGGCAAAGCGCCGTAAGGTCTCGCGCGCAAGGGGGTCGCCATGCTCGAAGGCATGCAGGCTGATTTCACGCGCCGGATCATCGGTACTTAACAGGGCTGCGGCCAGTGCCAGCGATTCAGGGGCATGACCCGACAAACGCAAATAGTCATAAAGGTCAGCAATCCCACGGCCGGAAAGAATGCGCTCATAGCTGACATGGCCCCCGAATTTGCTGCGCAAATAACGCAAAAGGCCTTCTTCGACCTCATCGCTGGGAGCGAAACTGGTATGTCCGCCCTCGGTGGCCAGCGGATGGTAGTTGAGGCCATCCCAGTAAAGAATGGCTTCACCCAGGCCGGTTCCGGCGGCAATAACCGCGCGATTGCCAGTGGCATGCTCGGCATTGGGATTCAGCTCCAGCCATTCTTCCGGACCCAGCCGCAGCAGTCCCAGCGACATGGCCTGCAGATCATTGAGAAGTTTTACCCGCGTGACGCCGGTGCTGGCAGCAAGGGAACGCTCCTCAATCAGCCAGGGCAGATTGGTGATGCGGGAACAGCCGTCAAACACCGGACCGGCGACGCCGAAACAGGCCGCCTCCATCGGGACGCTTTGATCGCTGAGAAACTCGGCGACGATGTCATCAAGCGAAGCATAGTCCGCGCTGGGAAACAGCCGCTCACGGACACGTTCGAGGCCTTCAGTACTCTTTTCGTACTGGGCAAGGATGGTCTTGGTTCCGCCTACGTCTCCGGCTAACAGCATCGCGAATGTCCTGTAATGGGTGAGCTATTGCATTGGGTAGTCATGAAAAACCGTCGCTTTGCCGTTTTTATCAAACTGCACAACCGCATAAGGGTCTTTTTTACTCCCCATCTCCATCCCCGGCGTACCCATCGGCATACCCGGCACCGCAATGCCCTGGGTTACGGGTTTCTTTTTCAGCAAATCATTCACGTCGGCCACGGGCACATGACCTTCGACCACATAACCATTGACGATGGCGGTATGGCATGACGCCAGTTCAGCCGGCACGCCGTGCTGCTGTTTGATGGCCGGCATATCTTGGGTCTGGATGTCCTTGACGGTGTATCCGTTCTTTTTCATATGCTCGACCCACTTGCCACAACAGCCGCAGGTAGGGCTGCGGTAGACGGTCATCTCCACTGCCCGGGCCGGTGCCGCAGCCAAGGCTGGCTGGATGCAGGACAGTAATAGCAACGCAGTCGGCAGTTTCCTGAGAGGGGGATAAGGGAACATTAAAATGAATCTCCATTCAAGGTCGCGATGATCGTGCGGGCGCCGCCGTAGTCCCGATGCTCACCCAGATAAATACCCTGCCAGACACCCAGTCGCAGGCGGCCATCCGCTATCGGCAAGGTCACGCTAGCACCCAACAGGCTGGACTTGATATGCGCAGGCATATCATCCGGCCCCTCCATACGATGGACATAGTGAGCGGCCCCGTCAGGCGCCAGCTGCCGGAGATGGGTTTCCATGTCGCGCCGGACATCAGGGTCGGCATTTTCGTTGATACTCAGCGAAGCCGAGGTGTGCTGGATGAAAAAGTGCGCCAATCCGATACGGAGTTCGCGCAATTCGGCGAGATGCTCCAGCAATTCACCGGTGATCAGGTGAAACCCCCGTGACCGCGCGTTGAGGATGATTTTCTTTTGTAGCCACATGGCCTGAATCATACACGCCATAAGCCAACAGGTGGCAAAGCCGCTTCGGCCGGCAAGGCGCCAGACCAGACATGTTGCTGACGCACGGCCATTTGCTAACGCCCGCGTCCGGCAAGCCGGTACAATAGGGCCCATTATTTCAGCCCTCACCCCATACCCATCATGCGTACCAGCCAATTTCCCCTCAACACCATCAAGGAAACCCCCGCCGATGCCGAAATCATCAGCCATCAGCTGATGCTGAGAGCCGGGCTGATCCGCAAACTGGCGGCCGGACTCTACAACTGGCTCCCGCTGGGCCTCAGGGTGTTGCGCAAGGTCGAGACCATCGTCCGCGAAGAAATGGATCGGGCCGGCGCACTGGAAGTGCTGATGCCAGCCGTACAACCGGCTGAGCTGTGGCAGGACTCGGGGCGCTGGGACGTCTTCGGACCGGAACTCTGCCGCTTCAAGGATCGCCACGCCCGCGACTTCTGCCTGGGACCGACCCACGAGGAAATCATTACCGATCTGGTGCGCAACGAGATCAAAAGCTACAAGCAGGTGCCGGTCAATTATTATCAGATTCAAAGCAAGTTTCGCGATGAGATCCGCCCCCGCTTTGGGGTGATGCGCGCCCGCGAATTCCTGATGAAGGACGCCTACTCCTTCCACATGACGCAGGCATCGCTGCAGGCCACCTACGAGGTCATGTACGCCACCTATACCCGCATCTTTGAGCGGCTGGGCCTTGAATTCCGTGCCGTGCTGGCCGATACCGGCGCCATTGGCGGCAGCCTGTCGCATGAGTTCCATGTACTGGCGGATTCGGGCGAGGATGCGATCGCGTTTTCGGATACCAGTGATTACGCCGCCAATGTCGAAATGGCCGAAGCCGTGGCGCTGTCCGGACCTGACGAGGTTTACCAGACGCTGACCCTGGTCGAAACGCCGGGGCAGCACAGCATCGAAGAAGTCAGCCGCTTCCTGAAGGTGCCGCCGCACCGCGTGCTCAAAACCCTCCTGGTCAAAGGCAGCGACGATGGCGTGGTCGCCTTGCTGCTGCGGGGTGACCACGAACTGAATCCGGTCAAAGCCACCAAACTTGCCGCTGTGGCCTACCCGCTGCAATTTGCCAGCGATGCCGAAGTACGCAAGGTCGCAGGATGTGCGCCCGGTTCGGTCGGCCCCATCGGCCTGAGCATCCCGATCATCGCCGACCGCAGCGCGGCCCATCTGATCAACTTTGTCTGCGGCGCGAATCAGGACGGCAAGCATTACACCCATACCAACTGGGAGCGCGATCTTCCCATCCCCGAAATTGCCGATCTGCGACTGGTGATCGAAGGTGATGCCAGCCCTGATGGGGCCGGCCAGCTGCGCATCGCCCGCGGCATAGAAGTCGGCCACATCTTCCAGCTAGGCAAGAAGTACAGCGAGGCCATGCAGGCGACCGTACTCAATGAGGCCGGCAAGCAGGAAGTGTTGACCATGGGCTGCTACGGTATCGGCGTCTCGCGGGTTGTGGCGGCGGCCATCGAGCAGAACCATGATGAGCGCGGCATCATCTGGCCGGAAGCCCTCGCACCTTTCCAGGTCGCCTTGACCCCCATCAATATGGCCACATCGGAAAAACTGACCGCCACCGCCGAACATCTCTACGACAACATGCGCAAGGCCGGACTGGATGTACTGTTTGATGACCGCAAAGCGCGGCCCGGCGTCATGTTTGCCGACATGGAACTGATCGGGATTCCCCACCGCATCGTGATCAGCGAGCGCCTGCTGGAATCGGGGCAGGCCGAGTACAAGAGCCGCAGTGCGGCAGAAGCCATCGTGATCGCCATCGACGAAATCATTCCCTTCCTGCAGTCCAGACTCCAGCAATACTGACCGCCGTGTGGGCTGAGTTGCGGCGCGCTATCTGCGCCGAAGCTCAGCCCGTTTGGCGCGTTAGGGCCTTTCACCTATACTTGCCGCACTCGATTTGACGCCACACCGAGACTGAGCCGTTCGAACTCATCGTCATGAATCCCCTTCTGGACACACTGCAACCTTACCCCTTCGAGAAACTGGCACGCCTCAAGCACGGCATAGAACCACCCACCGGGCTGCGACACATCGCGCTCTCGATCGGTGAACCCAAGCACCCGACCCCGCCCTTCATACTCGAAACTCTGAGCGCCCACCTGGACGGACTGACCCAGTACCCATCGACCCAGGGCATACCGGAACTGCGACAGGTCATTGCGGAATGGCTGAGCCAACGGTTTGACCTGCCGGGGCCCGCCATCGATCCCGCACGCCATGTGCTGCCCTGCAATGGCACCCGTGAGGCCCTCTTTGCCTTCGCGCAGGCCGTGATCAACCCGAAGGAAAAGCCGCTGGTTCTGATGCCTAACCCCTTCTATCAAATTTATGAGGGGGCCGCGTTGCTGGCTGGGGCCGAGCCCTACTTTCTCAACACCACGGGTGAAACGGGTTATATCCCCGATTTCGACGCGGTGCCGGATGCGATCTGGGCGCGCTGCCAACTGCTGTACATCTGTTCGCCGGGCAACCCGACCGGCGCCGTCATGTCCACCGAAATCCAGCAGCAGTTGCTCGAAAAGGCCCAGCGCTTTGATTTCATCATCGCCTCCGATGAGTGTTACTCGGAACTGTATAACGACGAAAACAACCCGCCCCCCGGTCTGCTGCAGACCGCGTATGCCATGGGCAACAGCGATTTCTCCCGCTGCATCGTCTTTCACAGCCTGTCCAAGCGGTCCAATGCCCCGGGCCTGCGCTCAGGTTTTGTGGCCGGGGACGCCAATATAGTCGCGCGCTTTCTGTTGTACCGTACCTATCATGGCTGCGCGCTCTCGCTGCCGGTTCAAAGGGCCAGCCTGGCCGCCTGGCAGGACGAAGCCCACGTGACCGCCAATCGTGCGCTTTACCGTCAGAAATTCAGCGCAGTCTCCGACATTCTCAAGGACAGCCTCCCCGTGACGGTGCCGCCCGCCGGGTTCTATTTATGGCCGGCGACACCTGGCGATGATCAGGCGTTCGCACAACAGCTGTTTGCCAGCCAAAATGTCACCGTGTTACCGGGCAGCTATCTTTCGCGGCCGTTTCAGGGCGTCAACCCCGGTCAGGGCTATGTGCGCATGGCTTTGGTCGCCCCGCTGGATGACTGCATGGAGGCCGCGTACCGCATTCGGAATTTCATTCAAAACCACTCAACCACAGTAAATCCATGTCGCTAGAAACCATCATTAACGCCGCCTTTGAAGACCGCGCCAACATCAGCCCCGCCAGTGTTTCGGCTGAAATCCGCGAAGCCATCCACGAGTCACTGCAACTGCTCGACAGCGGGCAGGCACGGGTCGCTGACAAGCAGGAGGGCCAGTGGAGAGTGAATCAGTGGCTGAAAAAGGCAGTTCTACTGTCCTTCCGCATCACCGACAACCGGGTCATGGAAGGTGGCGAAACCCAGTATTTCGACAAGGTCGAGCCAAAATTCAGCAATTTTTCGCCAGAACAGTTTGCCGCCCTGGGTGCACGCATCGTGCCGCCGGCTGCCGTTCGTCGTGGTGCGTACATTGCCTCGGGCGTCGTCCTGATGCCTTCCTTTGTCAACATCGGCGCCTATGTCGATAGCGGAACGATGGTCGATACCTGGGCCACTGTCGGTTCCTGCGCCCAGATCGGTAAAAACGTCCATCTGTCCGGCGGTGTCGGCATCGGCGGTGTGCTGGAACCTTTGCAGGCGGGGCCCACCATCATCGAGGATAACTGCTTCATCGGTGCCCGCTCGGAAGTCGTGGAAGGTGTCGTTGTCGAAGAAGGCTCGGTCATTTCCATGGGCGTCTACATCGGCCAAAGCACAAAAATATACAATCGCATGACCGGCGAGATTTCCTATGGTCGGATCCCTGCCGGCTCGGTCGTCGTGTCAGGCAACCTGCCCGCCAGCGACGGTAGCCACAGCCTGTACTGCGCCGTCATCATCAAGCAGGTCGATGAAAGAACCCGCAGCAAAGTCGGCATCAACGAATTGCTGCGCGATTGATGAGAACCCATAACCCACCCCACGAGGAACAGACATGAACAGAATTCTATTTGCAGCCCTGACACTCCTGGTCTCTACCGGCGCACTCGCCAGCACGGATCACTTCATCCGCCGCGATGGCAACCACGTCCAACACCTGAAGATCAGCAAAGTTGGCGACGATATCAACGTCAGCATGGATGTCGATTTCGAACCCACCGGTGCAACAGAAGCAGGACAAAAAGCCTGTTCTGCCGACATCTCCGGCGACGCCAAGGAAACCGGAAACAACGAAATCACCCTGCGCAAGCAGATTGAAGGGGAAGCCAAGCATTGCACGCTCAAGATCAACACCAGCCCCGAGGGGGCCAAGGTCGATCAGTCAGAGGAATGCAGCTACTACGCAACGGGCCTCTGCCACTTTGGTAGCGATGGCAAGGAACTCGCCAAGATCAAGTAATCGTCACGCCTATCGTCGGCCCTTAAAAAGCCCCAGCAATGGGGCTTTTTTGTGCGGGTCAGGCTGTTTATGGCTGACCGGAATGACGATATAAATTGAAGCCGTTACCTTCCAGTCACAAGCGCTCATGAGGCACCGGACAGCATTACCCGACACCCCTGAAAACCTGACCTGTCCAACCACACAAAGCATCAAATATGCGGGCTCCAAACGCGAACTGCTGCCGCATTTATTAGCCATGCTGCAAGGCCTTGATGTTGCCAGTGTTTTTGATGGCTTCTCAGGAACAACCCGAGTCTCACAGGCACTCGCGCAACGGCAGTATTCTGTGGTCTGCAACGATATTGCAGACTGGTCCCACACCCTGGGTAACTGCTATCTGATGAATCAGCAGAGTCCTGCCTATTATGCCGATGTGCTGTCCCACCTGAACGGACTTGAAGGCCGTCACGGCTGGTATTCAGAACACTATGGCGGGCAGGACTTTTCCGGCAGCGCGATACAGCGGGATGGCCTCAAGCGGCCCTGGCAACTCCACAACACGCGCAAACTGGATGCCATTCGGGATGAAATTGACCGACTGGGACTCAACACGGTGGAGAAGGCGACGGTACTGACCAGCCTGATGCTAGCGTTGGACGAGGTCGATAATACGCTCGGGCACTTCGCCTCCTATTTGAGATGCTGGTCGCCCCGCTCATACAAAACCATGCACCTGAAAGTGCCCCGCTTTTGCGAGGCCACTCAAAAAAATACCGTTCTGCAAGGCGATATATTCGAGGTAGCCCCGTCGGTAACCGCCGACTTTACCTACCTTGATCCCCCTTATGGCTCCAACAACGAGAAAATGCCGTCCTCGCGGGTTCGATACGCCGCTTACTATCATGTCTGGACGACGCTATGTCGGCATGACAAACCGGACTTATTCGGCGCGGCCCGGCGCAGATCAGATAGCGTCGATAGTGCCCGCCCGTCGGTCTTTGAAGACTTTCGCAAAGATGCAGATGGCCGCTCCATTGCCGTCAAGGCAATTGATCACTTGATCTCCGCGATAAATTCACGCTACGTCGCCCTGTCCTACAGCTCAGGCGGTAAAGCCAATGCCGCCGAACTGCATGACATCCTCAAAAAACACGGCACACTGCTCAAAACCCTGGAACTGGATTACAGGAAAAACATCATGGCCGAGTTGAAGTGGACCCATCAATGGCTGAGAGAGACCGAAAAAGCTCACCGCGAGTTTATTTTCCTGCTGGAAAAACAGTAACCGTCACTCACAGGCCATCGGCTGACGACATATATAATAAAGGCGCAGGCGTCATAGACGACTGCGCCTTGGGACATCCTCTGCCCTTGCCGGGCAGAGCTGAAGCCTCTACAGGCAGCAAGTACCTCGCAAGGCCCTAGAAAGTCCCTTGAAGAACGCTGCCCGACACGGTATCCAGGGTGACCTCAACGGTATCCCCCACGGCTATTGCCGGCACTCCCGTCTGGGCGTCAGCCAGGCTCAGGTCTGTGTCGCAAATGCCGTCGTCCTCCCTGAGCACGCCCCTGCGGACGGCTACTTTGACCTTGTATTCGGCAATCAAGCCACCGGAGGAACGCTTGAATCGGGTCACATCAAGGTCGCACTCGGCATAGGGAACCCCGGCGCGTGACAGCACCAGCGTGGGCGTGATGGCGGCGGCTGCGGCTCTATCGGCAATCTTGAGCGCCTCGCTCGGTACAACAAGCTTCACGCCGCCTTCAAATTTTTGCCCCTTGCGTCTGGATTCGAGTTCGATTTTGCCGCGGGCTGTCGGGTCGAGAGTTCCGCTGAGAAGGGCTTTCAGCCTGGGTGCCTTGTCACCGCCGGCGCGCTTGAGCGCATCATCGGTTTGGCCACCCGTATTGTTGATGTTGACGCTGGCGCTATCGTCCGGCGTCTGGCGGGCGTCATCGCTACCGGCCTGTGGCGGGGCGCCCGTCGGTCTATCGTCACGGTGGTTACCATGCTCCTGGCGGGTGGGGGTGCCAGCATCATCACCGGATGAATGGCCGTAGCTGGGGGTAGCAGCCCATACAGAGGCGAGCAGCGCCAGTGTGACGGCATGGGATGGTTTCAATTTCGTGGTCATGATGGCTCCCAATAGTGGGTTGTAGGGTTCAAGCGGGATGATGCCGTGCATTGCATCAACACATTCAGCCGCAGGATAAGCCCTTTACATTAAATAAGGCTGAACAGATCGAAAATAATGCCACTCGCGGCAATCCGCGCATCTCAAAATGGGGTGCCGATCCACCGATACCGGCCTGACTCAATTGAGCCCGGCAACCCCCTTTTTTTCAGCAGAACACGCCATGCAGCCGAAGCTTAATCCCGCCGACATCGAGATCACCGCCATCCGCAGTTCCGGGCCGGGCGGGCAAAACGTGAACAAGGTCGCCACGGCAGTCCACCTGCGGTTTGATATTCGGGCCTCATCGCTACCTGAATCCCTCAAGGCTGCACTGCTGGCATCGGGCGACCGTCACATCACCCGCAACGGCGAGATCATCATCAAGGCCCAGCGCATGCGAACGCAGGAGCGCAATCGTGACGACGCCATCGAGCGGCTTTTGGCGCTGATCCGCAGCGTCGCCACCCCGCGCAAGTTACGCAAGGCAACCCAGCCCAGCCTGGGTTCCAAACTGCGGCGACTGGAAAGCAAGAAAAAGCACAGCACCACCAAAAGACTGAGATCGGATATTGCCGACTGAGGCCATTTGCCGCTAAGGTTCACCCCAGCCTTTCAGCGGTGTATGCCGCGTCACCCTTAACACCCGGAGCATCAGACATGGCGATCAGGAGAAGCGGTCCCAATCACAGCAAACTCGATCAGGTCGTGGCCAATGCCCGACGCGAAAAAGAAGACCGCGAAAAGGGCTACCGGGAGCGCGCCCTCAAGATGTACCCGTGGGTTTGCGGGCGCTGCACCCGCGAGTTCACCCTCAAAAACCTGCATGAACTCACCGTGCATCATCGCAACCACAATCACGACGATAACCCGATGGACGGCAGCAACTGGGAATTGCTTTGCCTGTTCTGTCACGACGACGAGCATTCCCGCTACACCAATGCCGACATCTACGGTTCCAACCGTTCCAGCCAGGCAGCGACCACCACCCACAAAGCCTTTGCCGGCCTTGAAGCCCTGATCAAAGACCGCAAATAATTTCGGGCCAACGTCACAGCCCTGACACTCATCGGCCGTGCGTCTCTTGCGCCCGGCACTACTCCGGAATTGACCTCATGTTCCTCGACCCCCGTTATAGTGCCGGCGTGCTTGCCGGTCTGTTTTTGATTCAGTTGGTGCTGCTGTGGCTGGTGATCCGCATTCACCGCCGGGGCAGCCATAGCGCGGCCCAGACGGAGGTATTGCTGGATAACGATGCCCGTCTTGAGCGTAGCCTGCGCGATGAAATGGCGGGCAACCGGCGGGAGGTTGGCGAGGCGCTGCGACAGAACCGGGAAGAACTGGCGGGCGTGATCGGTCAACTGAGCCAGGCCCTCACCCTGCAGACGGAACAATCCCGCCGCACAGTTGACGAGCAACTCTCGCGCTTACAGGCCGAACAGCAGACCCGCAGCGACACACTCCGCAGCCTCATCGACGACAAACTCACCCAGGTTCAGCAAGAGTCCCGCGCAGGCCGCAACGAGCAAACCGAGGGGCTCAAGACCTTTGGCGAATCGCTGACCAGCCAACTGCATCAGCTGATGCAACGCAACACCGAAGGCATGGATACCCTGCGGCACGCCATTGAAACCCGACTGGCCGCCATCCAGACCGACAACAACCAGAAACTGGAACTGATGCGGCAAACCGTGGATGAAAAGCTCCATAACACGCTGGAGCAGCGCCTCGGTGAATCCTTCAAGCTGGTCAGTGACCGGCTGGAACAGGTCCACAAGGGATTGGGCGAAATGCAGACACTGGCATCGGGCGTGGGCGACCTGAAAAAGGTGCTGTCCAACGTCAAGGTGCGCGGCACCTGGGGCGAAGTGCAGCTGGATAACCTGCTGGATCAGATACTCAGCGCAGACCAGTACGCCAAAAACGTCGCCACAAGACCCAAAAGCAGCGAGCGGGTCGAGTTCGCCATCAAACTCCCGGGACGCGACGCCGACGACAGCGTGGTCTGGCTGCCGATTGATGCCAAGTTCCCGCTGGAGGATTACCAAAAACTGGTGGAGGCGCAGGAGATGGGCGACCTGACCACCATGGAAGACGCGGGCCGGGCACTGGAGAACCGCATCAAAGCTGAAGCCAAAACCATCCGCGACAAATACATCGAACCGCCCTACACCACCGATTTCGGGCTCCTGTTTCTGCCCATTGAAGGGCTTTACGCAGAAGTCATCCGACGGCCCGGGCTGTCCGACTTTTTGCAGCGGGAATACCGCGTCACCCTGACCGGCCCCACAACCCTCACCGCCATACTCAACAGCCTGCAAATGGGCTTTCGTACGCTGGCGATCGAGAAACGCTCCAGCGAAGTCTGGCAGGTACTGGGCGCAGTCAAAACCGAATTCGGCAAATTTGGCGATGTCCTCGCCAAAACCAAGAAAAAGCTCGATGAAGCCCGCAACTCAATCGACCAGGCAGAAACCCGCACCCGGGTCATAGACCGCAAACTGCGACAGGTCGAATCCCTCCCCGCCACCGCAGCACGCGGCCTGCTGGATGACCTGACCGAAGATCCCAGCCT
The DNA here is from genome assembly GCA_044378425.1 of Methylococcaceae bacterium. Classification (GTDB taxonomy): domain Bacteria; phylum Pseudomonadota; class Gammaproteobacteria; order Methylococcales; family Methylococcaceae; genus UBA6136. The sequence continues at coordinate 5,137 of JBILXN010000005.1, read as the reverse complement.
GAGTCTGGACCCAGACGAGACCTGACGGCGGTGTGATCGAACAGGGCGGAATGGAACCGGGAGCAGACACCACCACCGATCGGGCAAGCGACCCCTGCCCGGGGCAGTGGGTCTATGTTTCCGAGCGGTCGAGTTGGTACTCGAACAGGCGGAATCGCTGTCGAACGAGTGGTCGCAGTAAATGGGTGAGGATGTCAAACATGACAACCCTGCCGACAGAGGCGGTCGCCCACGCCCTGTTGATTCATGGATGCGTCCTTCACTGAAAACTTTGTAATGTTTTGCGATGTTTCGGCCGGACAATCTGGTACAGTAAGTACGCGAAGTAAAAAGCGCTGAGCCGCGTGCAGTCTCCCTGCGCGAATCATCATTCAGCGCTCGCCAGTTCTTCTGGTCGAATTCAGCCGCCTCGGTTCCCTCATGACGCTCCCTGATCTGATTAGGAAAACCAAACCCGCCATCGTCAGCATTTTGGCAGTGCTGCTGTGTTTGCTGATTCAGAAATGGCTTCAGGGCAACCTTCGCGATGGCCATCATCTTGGCCTCAAGCACCCGTTTTTCCCCTATTTCCCAACTGTTCTTTACATGGGTTACCTCTATGGCATGAGGATAGGTGCCTTGACCATTGCCACGAGCGCCCTCTTGCTGGTCGTGCTATTCCCCGAAGCCGTTGAGGACTGGCGTATCGGCATACCGCTCTATGTCATTCTGTGTTTACTGTCGCTTTGATTGATTGAGCGCCTCAAGCATGCGACCGAAGTAGAACGCAATCACCGCAAAGTGCAGATTGACTTCATGGCCATGCTGGCGCACGAAATCAAGACCCCGCTCGCCACCCTTGAGACCTCTGCCTACTCCCTGTCCTTGATGGCAAACTCGGATCTGGCCGCGACCCGGCTGCGAAACCATACCCGGGCCCTCGATGATATTTCCAATATCCTTGAACGATTGCTGGAAATGGATGCCGTCGAGGGGCAGAGTGTCACGGTTGAACCACGGTCCTTTCAGATCAGGCCTCTACTGATCGACATCATTGACGACACCCGCTGGCCTGAGCGCATCGACCTGAGCTGCGTTGAGGATAAACCGGTCGTCAGCGATCCGGTTCTGCTCAGGCGTATTCTGACCAATCTGGTTGATAACGCCCTAAAATACGGGCCTCGTGAGTCATTGGTGATACTTCGCTCAACGCCAGAGCGCCGCAAAGGCAAACGCGGTGTGGCTTTTCGCTGCATCAATGAAATCAGCCCTTCTAATCACCCCGATCCGGAACAAGTGTTCTCGAAGTATTATCGCTCCACAGCGACCAGCGGTATCAGTGGCGCCGGCGTTGGGCTTTGGTTATGCAAGCAGTTTGTGGATGCGCTCTCGGGTGTGATTCAAATGGAACTCAGGGAGGATCAGATCAGTTTTTACGTTTGGGTTCCTGATCTTTCGAGTTAAACAGGCAACCTTGACGGGATGTTTTGAGATAAACGACGCTTGCCAGCCTGCTATATTTAGAAAGGTTAGAGCACAGATAACCTTTCCCGTGAGTGACAACAGTGAGCTACTTGTTACACCTGAGTTCAAAAGATCGCTTTTGATGATGAACGAGCCTGAAAAAATCAGCTTGGCGATCGTTGAGGACAATGAGGGCTACCGTGATGAACTGGAAGCCCTATTCAAACTGGAAGGTTTTAATGTCCGAACTGCGGATTCAGGCGCATCCCTTGACCGCCTGCTCGCCACCGCCCCTGCTGATCTTGTTGTGCTCGACATCAATTTGCCTGAGGAAGATGGTTTGAGCATTGCGGCACGCCTGCGCGAATCTTACCCAGAAACCCGAATCATCATGCTGACAGGGCGGGTGCGTGGCGTCGACAAGGTGCAAGGCTACGAGGCAGGCGCGGATGCCTACCTGACCAAGCCGCATCGACCGCGGGAAGTACTGGCACTCATTCGGTCGATGACGCGACGAATCGGGTCTCAAGGGCCGTCCAACGCCACCTCACTCCCCTGCTGGCGCTTGTCTCCCCACGATCTGTCAATCATGAGCCCTGGGGGAGAGCTTATTGCCCTAAGTCGTCGTGATGTGGGGGTGCTCAAGCGATTCCATATGTCACCCAACAGATGCCTCGATTATGTGGCTCTCCTTGACCATTTAGAATTACCCGCCACGCAGGAGGGTAAGAATCAGGCAGCCCGAATCATCAGCCGACTCCGCCTCAAGATTCAACCCCACACCTGCGGTGCCGCCTCTATCAAAGCGCATCGGCATGATGGCTATCAACTCTGTCTGGACATTCAGATCATCTGATCTTCTCCGCTCACCCGCGCTTTCCGCTTCCCTGATAGAACTGATTGGAACCGGCATTCTTCACCTACGAACACAAGTACCCAATGGGATATTTTGGGATATTTGGCAGGGCGAGGAATGTTACGTTATGTTACCAATCTGCAGCTAAACGGGGTTAATGTGTGTTCACCCCCCACCGCATCACCCGTTATCGGCTGCAGATTGGCCCCTGATCACATTAAATTCTCATATTTAATTAAAGGGTAAGGAGTTGAGCACTTACGAAGCTCGCCTATCTTTTTGCTGAAAACAGAATTTCACAGGCCCCACCTGAAATAGTTTTATCTTGGGATGACGTTATCTTGACCTGCGGACAAGTGGTTTTCGGGTCGGCCAACCCGTGATGGGCTAACTATGCGGGACAGTTTCGGGATCGCTGTTATTGATGCCGATAATACTGCATCTTAGGTCAGAGCCTACCGGGCTTTATATGTGACGTTTCTGTCAGCCCACGACTCAACGAGTGAAGTAAGAAAAATAACCCTCAATGTCCATGGAGAGAAATATGAAAGAGTCTACCCTAGACCCTAAAACCGCCCTTAAAGCCTTAAATCTCATTCTGGGTGTGGTTGCACTAGCAGGCCTCACCCCTGGCTATGCGGGTACTTGCGTCTCTGAGTCTTCTTCGCCATTTACGCTTAGTGCGGACTCTTCAAATGCCTACGAGCTGACGGCCACAGGCGGTATAGCCACTGTCAATACCGGTGTAACCGTTACTACGGACTCGACTACAGCAAATACAGCGCCATGCCAAGGTGCGATCTTTTACAATCCGCAATCATTGGGTGCATTTACCAACAATGGTTCCATTTATGCCACGCCCACTAGCGGCAGCGAGATCTCCGTTTTCAATGCATGGGGATCTATTGCCAGCCTGAATAACAATGGAATACTGTCAAACTCGGGGCCGGCGGCTACCCTCTTCATTTATGATGGTACTACGGATAGTCTGAATAATGCCAGCGGTGCCAGCATCAGCAATACCTCGGCAGAAGGCAATGATGGCGCCATTGAGGTAGCAGGCAGTGGCTGGGGAGGCAGTGGAACAATTACCACACTGAATAACGCGGGAACCATATCATCGGTTAGTGGGTCCGCCATTCTAAATCTTTATGGTGGCATCATAACTACACTCATAAACTCCGGTGAAATGCAGAACAGCGGTTCGCTGGCAGGGTACGCTGCGTACGGCACCATATACAACGACATCAATAACTCGGCAATCAATACGATAACTAATACGGGAAGCATATACACGTCAATTTCAGGCGCCTACGGCATTTACAACTCGACATCCGGCGCACAATCGTCCACCAACGGCATACTGACGATCAATAACTCACAAGGCGCTGGAAACGTTAATGGACCCTTGACGTATACCGGAAGTTTGCCAGCCACTTACAATGTCATCATTAACAGCACGACAATCTATGGCCAATTCCTGGTCTCAGGTAGTTCTGGCTCCATGGCTTTCGGCATCTCCAATCTCTCCGCATCACCACTCGCGGGGGGGACCTACGTGGGTGTTTTGCAAGGCTTTCCCACGCTAAGCAATGTGACCACTACGACGGGGACTTTCAACGGTTATCCCTGGAGTTTGGTTGCTGACAGTGTTGTCGCCGGCCAGTGGAACCTTGTTTATGATGCCCCCCCAACGATTACATCACTCAATCCTGCAACCGGAATCAGCACTGGGGGAACGAGCGTGGTGATCGCAGGTACTGGGTTTTCAGGTGCCACCTCGGTGACCTTTGGCGGTACGGCTGCATCGTCCTACGTGGTCAATTCTCAAGAGCAAATTACAGCGACTGCGCCACCACACGCCACCGGCACCGTAGATGTCCAGGTCGTGACCCCCAATGGCACCGCAACCACTGCTAATGCGTTCACCTACTCGCAAGCAACCATCAATGGTCTGTGCGGAACAGCAAATGGCGTTTATTACACGACCGCCCCCAGCACCAGCGACCTCTGTTTAGCGGGAACCGCCAGTACCGTCACCCAATCGGCACCCCTTTACACGTGGAGCTGTGCGGGACTTGGCGGAGGCACTACAGCCAACTGCAGCACCTCAAAAGCAACCCAGGCTACTCTTACCATTAGCAGTAACCCGAAAATCATTAAGTCGGGTCGCGGGGCAATACTGTCAGCTAAAGGCGGAAGTGGTACCGGCAAGGTACGCTATAGCGTTGTTGCAAGCGGCGGCGCAAGCTGCAGTATCAAGTCGTTCAGCGGCAAAACCCAGATGAAATCCGGAACCAGGAGGGGCGGAATATGTACCGTTTCAGCAACAAAAGCGGGCGACAATACCTATAACGCGACCACAGCCAGTCCATTGCCGATTACTGTCAAATAAAGCTTATGAGGCCGGTTTGGTCAGGGGATAGAATGGCCATCATACTTGCCAGAATCAAGCGGGATGAGATGCCGTTAAGCTGGATATCTGTGCTGTATTCCCTGACCGACTGAGGGTATCCAATGGTTATTCGACTATTGACAATCGCCCTCTTTGCCTCTGCTTTGAGTCGTTTGTACCACTGATGAATAACCCACTCCCCGTCATTTTTATTCTCACGCTATCAATCAAAACCATGAATAAATTAACCTCTGGTGTGCTGTTAACCTCCCTTGCCCTGAGCTCACAGGCCATCGCCGAAACCGCCCCATACGACTGGACCGGTGCCTATGCAGGTGCGAACCTCGGCGTCATCTGGACCGGTTCCCACCTGACCAGCAGTCAGCCTAATTACCTTTCAGGTACTGATGGCTACAGCAAGAATCTGGATGCGACCGACGTGG
>JBILXN010000099.1:0-8579 GCA_044378425.1 Methylococcaceae bacterium | reverse complement strand
GCCCATTCCGCCCATGCCACCGGGCATGGCCGTATCGGTTTTGGGTTCTTCAGCGATCATGGCCTCGGTGGTAATCATGAGACCTGCAACCGATGCAGCATTCTGCAGAGCGCTGCGGGTTACCTTGGCCGGATCAAGAATACCGAACGCCACCATGTCACCGTATTCGCCATTGGCTGCGTTGTAGCCAAAATTGCCCGAACCTTCGGCCACCTTGTTCAGTACCACAGAGGCTTCATCACCCGCGTTGGTCACGATCTGACGCAGCGGCTCTTCCATGGCACGGCGGGCGATGGTGATACCAACGTCCTGGTCGTGGTTGGCGCCCTTGAGTTCCTTGATCTTCTGCAGCGCACGGATCAGGGCAACGCCGCCGCCGGGCACGATACCTTCTTCAACAGCAGCCCGGGTTGCGTGCAGCGCGTCTTCAACGCGTGCCTTCTTTTCCTTCATTTCAACTTCGGTAGCAGCGCCGACCTTGATCACCGCAACACCACCAGCCAGCTTGGCCAGACGCTCCTGCAGCTTTTCACGATCATAGTCGGAACTGGTTTCCTCAACCTGCTTCCGAATTTGGGTGATACGGCCGTGGATTTTTTCTGAACTGCCAGCGCCGTCAATGATCGTGGTTTCTTCCTTGCTGATCTGAACACGCTTTGCGGTACCCAAGTCCTCAATGGTGGCCTTCTCCAGCGAAAGACCCACTTCTTCAGCGATGACTGTAGCGCCTGTCAGAACAGCGATATCCTCCAGCATGGCTTTGCGACGGTCGCCAAAGCCGGGAGCCTTGACTGCTGCGACCTTCAGGATGCCGCGCATGTTGTTGACCACCAGAGTGGCCAGTGCTTCGCCTTCAACATCTTCCGCAATAATCAACAGGGGACGACCTGCCTTCGCGACGCCTTCCAGAATAGGCAGCATGTCACGGATGTTAGAGATCTTCTTCTCGCAAATCAGGATCAACGGATTTTCCAGTTCAGCGCTCATGCTCTGCTGGTTGTTGACGAAATAGGGCGAGAGGTAACCCCGATCAAACTGCATGCCCTCTACCACGTCTAGCGTGTTTTCGAGACCAGACCCGTCTTCCACGGTGATAACACCTTCCTTGCCAACCTTATCCATCGCATCAGCAATGATCTTTCCAACCGCTTCATCGGAATTGGCGGAAATTGAGCCGACCTGGGCAATGGCATTGCTGTCAGCACAGGGCACTGACATCGCGTGAATAGCCTCAACCGCGGCCGTAGTGGCCTTGTCAATGCCGCGCTTCAGATCCATCGGGTTCATGCCGGCGGCTACTGCCTTCAGGCCCTCAACAAGGATGGACTGCGCCAGTACAGTCGCCGTAGTGGTGCCATCGCCTGCGATGTCGGACGTCTGCGAAGCGACTTCCTTCACCATCTGTGCGCCCATGTTCTCGAACTTGTCGGATAGCTCCACTTCCTTCGCGACGGATACGCCGTCCTTGGTGATGGTAGGAGCACCGAAGCTCTTTTCCAAAATAACGTTGCGACCCTTGGGACCCAGAGTCACCTTGACCGCCTGGGCCAATATATTCACGCCACGAACCATGCGGGCACGAGCGTCATCGCCGAATTTAACTTCTTTTGCTGCCATTTGTGATTTACCTTCTTTAACTCAATGCGTTAGTAATGGAATGTCGGCTTTCAGCCTTCAAGAATCGCGATAATGTCATCTTCACGCATGACCAAAATGTCTTCGCCATCCACCTTGACCTCAGTTCCGGCATACTTGCCGAACAGCACTTTATCCCCAGCCGCAACACCCAGAGGGCGCACCTGTCCGTTATCCAGGGGTTTCCCGTGACCCACAGCGAGCACCTCACCACGAATCGGCTTTTCAGCGGCAGAATCAGGAATGACGATGCCGCCCGGAGACGTACGGTCTTCTTCCAGACGCTTCACAATTACACGGTCATTCAATGGACGAATCTTCATCTAAATACTCCTACTGACGTTGGTAGTTAAAAATCATGGCTGTGCCGGATCGACAGCTTACCGGTCCCTATGATGTAACCCGACTGTTAGCACTCAACATGTGTGAGTGCCATATTAGCCGCAGAAGCTATCCTGTCAAGGCTCACAAATCGGGGACAGAGGACCGAGGTTTCCCGGACCCGGATACGCTCGAGCAACAGACCAGCCCGGTGCGGGGCATATCAAGAGAGGTCGCAACAGACAAGGTGAATCGAACCTGAGCCCATCACCTTGAAGAAACCCTCTTGATCGCTTCGTGGCAGATGTGGGGATAGCGCCAACGACTTTCAAGCGGGGATATAGAAATATATGTTTGTCCGTCCGCCTTGGCCCATAACATGCTGTACCAAAGTCCAAACAGGACTCGACCTTCACGTCCCAGCAGGGACTGCGGGCATGACAGAAAATGAAACACACAAACCCGGGTCAGTTCGCTATCTTTGCAGCGTAAAATTGATGACTGCCATGGGCGCATTCATAGGCATCTTTGACATTGAGACAGCCGATCGTCCGCCCCCCGCTGTCTCGTCACCTGCTTATTCCCCTGATCAGCGAGTGCAAGAATGAAATCCCCCTCCCTTACAATTGCAGGTACCCTCGCCCGCTCTGCCAGGCCGGATATCAGCACCGATGGGTTCGCCCAAGCCGTAGCTCAGCATGACAAGCCGACCCTACTCTTATCGTGCGTGACGGATCGGGAACTGACCCTGCCTTCCCCTAGACTCAACTCCGCGGTTCACAGTAACAAGCTATCCGCATCGGAGTCCGTGCATGGAATCCGCCGCAAACCCTTGCAAGGGCTGCCGACAACACACCACTTCGCCAGCCCTGGGCCAACCCTTAGAGCGGGTTCCCAGACTACGGCTTATCGCCAACAGAAAAGCGCCAAGACTGCCACATTGATTCCGATTTCAGCACTTCAGCATTTTCTTTATTGCCCCCGGCTGTGTGCATTGGCGCACCAGGCTGAGGCTAACCCCGAGAACATGACAAATAGGGCCGAATCACGGCAAGTTATGCGATCCCCTGTTGCTGGCGGAAATCGTGAGCAGGAGGTGGAAATTCAGACCGACATACCCCTGATCAGTGAACGACTGGGCTTGATAGGGACAGCGGATGAGGTGGAGTTGAAAACGGACGGGACAATACGCCCCATTCAGTACTTGCATGGGCTGCGCCGAAATCATGAACAAGATGAAATTGCCATTGCCGCCCAAATGCTGTGCCTGGAGGAAATGACCGGAGCGACCATCACCGAAGCGCTGTTAATTCACAGCACCTCCCGCCACCGAAAGGCCATGAGCCTGACAACTGAGCTGCGAACCAAGGTCGGCATGTTGACGAAACAAACCCGCCATCTCCTCCAGTCCGGCGACCTCGCAAGCCCCTTGGCGGATCCGGCAAAATGTCGGACCTGCTCTCTACTGACTCACTGCCAGCCCGAGCTTTTCCGCGCACGGCAACTCATCGAGAGAATTGCCGCTACACTCTGATCGGAGCCGTAACAAAAGAAGGCCCAGTCGTGCCCGGCCTCGACCAGCGATCATTTTTTGTAGGGTATGCTGGCCCAAGGGTGTTTGGTTTTCTGCCGCTCTGTTAGAGCACTGCCAAGTGCTCACGTTGATTGTCCTCGTTGGCATAGCCATGAGCGGCTTTAGCTGCCGGGCCATGATTCATGAGATCTTGCCACAACTCCTGGATCCACAGTTCTAGCCACATCGGACCAATCGGCTCCATCAATCCTTAACGGGCCGTTTTTCCAGCTTTCTCTGCAGCGTACGCCGGTGCATGCCGAGCGCGCGGGCAGCGGCTGAAATATTACCGCCATGCTCGACTAACACCTTCTGCAGGTGCTCCCATTCCAAACGCCGAACCGACAGCGGCTTATCCTTGATCTCAACCGTGTCGTCTCCCTGATCCTTGTGCAGGGCAGTGACAATTTCATCGACATCGGCGGGTTTGGCCAAGTAGTGAACGGCCCCGAGTTTGATCGCTTCAACCGCCGTTGCAATGCTGGCGAAACCAGTGAGCATAATGATTCGAGTATTGGCATCCAGTTCATGTAACCGTTTGACCAGAACCAGACCCGATTCCTGACCGATTCTAAGGTCTATGACGGCATATTCTGGCTCAATGGCTTCTGCCAGCGTGATACCGGCCACCACATCGGTTGCCGACTGCACATCGAAGCCACGCTTTTTTAGAGCCTGCGCCAAGACACCGCAAAAGGTAGGGTCGTCATCGACAAGCAAAAGCGTGGGTCGCGGCGACAGTTCAGCCAATACATCCGCGCTCATCAAGCCCCCATTTTTCCAACAACCGGCAAAACTATAGTGGTCCTTATGCCGCCTTTTTCGCGGGAGACCATCTCTATGGTGCCTCCCAGCCGGTTGATCGTGGCAAACGCCAGAAACAACCCAACACCCAGACCCGACTCCTTGGTCGATACAGGCGACTTGCCAATCTGATCAATCAGGCCCGGCGCGAGGCCAGGACCGCGATCAAGGATAACCAGGGTGATGGCGGCATAGGTCCACCGTACCCGCAACTCAACGCCGGCAGGTGATACTTCCGAGGCATTGTTGAGAATATTGATGAGCGCATGGGTCAGGGTCTGCTCGGCCAAAATATCAGGGGCAGGCTTTGGGCCTGACTTACGATAACTGAGTCGGGCATCCGGGCGCTGGTGCCGCCAGTCCGCTATGAGCTCATCAATGTAGCTCGTTAGCGACTTGATGCGACCGCTCTCCGCCCGAATCTCACCAGCAGTGGCAGACATGATGGAGAGTGCCTGCTTGCAGCGGCCCACCTGCTCACGGAGAATACGCATTTTTTCAGCCAGTTCGGGATTTTCCCCAGACTCACACTCATCCTGAATTTCACCGATCAGGATCGCCATGGTACCCAGCGGCGTGCCCATTTCATGGGCTGCACCAGCGGCCAGTGTACCTAGCGCGACAACCCGCTCATTACGCAGGCTCTGCTCCCGGGCCTCTGCCAGACTGCTCTCTCTTGCACGCAGGTTCTTGGCCATTTCCACCACAAAATAGGCCACCATCACCGCACTGAATACGAACCCGAACCACATCCCAAACACATGCAGATCCAAATCATGAGCTGGCATCATGGCATGCATGCGGTGGATGGAATCATTTTGCAGGCCCACCGGCTGCAGATCAGGCAGCGGCGTGTAATACCCCATCAGCAGGGTATAGCAGCCCGACGTGAAGATCACCATGTACCAGGTGTATTCCTGGGGGAGCACGGTGGCCGCAATAATGAGCGGCAGCAGAAAAAACCAGGCGATGGGGTTGGTGGCGCCGCCAGTAAAATAGAGTATCGCCGTGATCGCAAGGACATCAAAAGAGAGCTGTAGGAACAGTTCGTTCTCGGTAATGATGTCGCTGCTGCCCAGCCGCAACCACGTCCACCAGTTGAAGGCACACAGAAAGGTGAGAATAGCCCACAGCGGCACCTCACGCAGTGGAATATTCAGCCCATAGAGGCTGATGAAAATCACCAGACCTTCCCCAACAATCATCAGATTGCGAAGGAAAAACAGCCAGCGCAGGCTCTGGCGGGCGTCTCTGGCCACCATGATCGGGCCAGGGATACTGGAAAGGGGTTCTTTTTGCATAACAGTGATAGTCGAATGTGTACTCTGTTGCGTCAATGCGGCAATTTGCCACATTCATTAAGGAAATCAGTATCGTTAGACTGGCCCCACTGATCGGAGCAACACCATCAGCGACCTGATGCATACTGTGCGCTAGGAATACCTCTCAAAGCAGGGACCGACAACCCCCCCTGCTTTTTTTATGTTCGCAACAACGTCCAACCCGACCATCGGCCTTCATCCCTGGTTATGCCTCAGGCCAACGCAATCAAATTCAACCCCCATACCACCCAACCCGCAATAGCCTGCGGGGTTCTTGGCCAGATATTGCTGGTGATAGGGTTCTGCAAAGAAAAACTCGGGGGCATCCGCAATCTCGGTCGTGATCGCGACTGACCTGCCCGCCTGCCCTAGCGCCGCCTGAAAAGTTTTCCGCCCGAGCTTCGCCAATCTGGACTGCTCCTCGGTATAAACATACAGCACCGAGCGATACTGGGTGCCTACATCGTTACCCTGCCTCATCCCTTGGGTGGGATTATGGGACTCAAAAAATAGCTTGAGGAGTTCGGAATAGTCGATACGATCAGGCGCATAGACGACCAGCACGACCTCGGCATGGCCCGTCTGCCCACTGCACACTTCGTCGTAGGTTGGATTTGGCGTATAGCCCCCGGCGTAACCGACCGCAGTGACCCATACGCCAGGCACCTGCCAGAATTTTCGCTCGGCACCCCAGAAGCAACCCAGCCCAAACACCGCCCGCTCGAATCCCTCAGGATAAGGAGGCTTGAGGGGGTGCTGGTTGACGTAATGGTACTCGGCAGTCGGAATGGCTTCGTGACGACCGGGCAGAGCCTGATCCGGATCCGGCAATTCGGGGATGTTTCTGAACATGTTCAACATGGGGCCTCCGTGGCTTATTAAATGCCCACCCAGTCCGGCAATGGCACTCGGTTGGGTCGCGGCTGTTCGATCATGGATGATCCGCTTTGGCGCTACCTGATGGCCTACTCTTTTTTGTGTGCAGGCTCAGTCAACGGCATCGCCAGAAATCACCCGGCCCGGTTGATCGTTGGCGGCAACGGAAGTTCAACCCCGGTGCCATTCACGGGCCGGCCACACGAAATGCAACTGAAGCGGAACCTCAGGACTGCACCCTATTGTCACCAATTTTTGCGCCAACCCCGTGCATCTCAGGTTTTTGCATCGCATCCGGAAACAATCATTCTGCTGTTCAGCCTCTGGTGCGGTACGGCGATATCGCTCATCGTTAATGCCTGCCAACCCACCCAAAGAGGATCTGAAAATGGATATGCTAAGCACTGTCGTCGTCGTTTCAATGTTCATGAGCGTGATCCTCCTGATCGCGGCCATAGTCAAAACCGTTCTGGATCATAGAGACTAAGACCCCATATCGAGTGCCGACGTATTACGGATCAATCCAGCAGCGGGCGGCATAGAGCGTGCATGTGAGGACATACAGGCACACAGCCCCTGTCGTAACCCGACGGGGGCACACTAACGGGGCAAGAGAGACCATGACCAACGCTGATTGCATAACCCTCACGCACGACAACAACCCACTCTGCGAACTCCCGGTCCTTTCCGGCGCCATGGGACCCAGCGTTGTTGATGTTCAGGCACTTTACAAGAATACCGGGATGTTCACTTACGACCCCGGCTTCAATTCGACCGCCAGTTGCCGGTCAACCATTACCTTCATCGACGGGGAGGCCGGCGTGCTGCTTTACCGGGGTTACCCGATTGAGCAACTGGCTGAGCGCTGCCACTTCCTGGAAGTCTGCTACCTGATTCTGAACGGCGAGCTACCGGACCCCGAGCCACTCACTCGCTTCACCCACGACATCACCATGCACACCATGGTGCACGACCAACTGACCAATTTTTTCAAAGGCTTCCGCCGTGATGCCCACCCCATGGCGATTATGGTGGGCGTCGTGGGCGCACTATCGGCCTTCTATCACGATGCACTGGATATCCGCTCCAAGGGCGATCGCGAAATGTCCGCTATCCGTCTGATTGCCAAGGTGCCAACCATCGTCGCCATGTGCCACAAATACAGCATGGGCATGCCTTTCATGTACCCGCAGAACAAGCTGGGTTACGTGGAAAACTTCCTGCGGATGATGCACGCCACACCGTGCGACGACTACGTCGCCAACCCGGTCCTGGTTCGTGCGCTTGATCGGATTCTTATCCTGCACGCCGATCACGAGCAGAATGCCTCGACCTCCACCGTCCGGCTGGCAGGCTCCAGTGGTGCTAACCCGTTTGCCTGTGTCGCGGCTGGCATTGCCTGTCTCTGGGGGGCCGCACACGGCGGGGCAAACGAGTCGGTACTCCATATGCTGAACACCATAGGCGATGTTTCCCGCATCCCGGAATTTATTGCAAAGGCCAAAGACAAGCAGGACCCCTTCCGGCTCATGGGCTTTGGCCACCGGGTTTACAAGAACCACGACCCACGGGCAAAGCTCATGCGCACCACCTGCCATGAGGTGCTGGAGGAACTTCATCTGCAGGACAACAAGCTGTTCAAACTGGCACTGGAACTGGAGCGTATCGCGCTGGAAGACGACTACTTCATCGCCAAGAAACTGTACCCAAACGTCGACTTCTACTCGGGGATTGTCCTTCATGCCCTGGGCATTCCGACCACCCTCTTCACCGCCATGTTCGCCATGGGCCGCACCGTGGGCTGGGTGGCCCATTGGGACGAAATGATTTCGGACCCGGAACAGCGGATCGGCCGCCCCCGCCAACTCTATACGGGCGCCACCCGCAGGGATGTCCCCAACGACCGCCGCAAGACGATCTAAACCTGTCCCCCCTTTTGCCCGGACGGCTCACCACTACGGGCAATAGGTCTCCTGACGGACACTAGCTATGCCGGTAATGGATCGCTCCCAACAATGGGGTGCGTGGATTTAGGGCCAGCCTTACCG
>JBILXN010000145.1:0-6301 GCA_044378425.1 Methylococcaceae bacterium | reverse complement strand
GTTTTACCTTCGCACCAGTGCGCCATGCTGGAGCCCATACCGTACCAGGCAGGGAATGTCTGACGCGACTGCGCCCAGGCAAAAACCCAGGCGATGGCCCGCACCGAGTTTTTCGAGCGGTCCTGCTTCTTGCGGTGCGACGGGCGGGAGCCAATGTTGAGTTGGCCGATTTCGCCAACCGGAGTGGCTTCGTAGAAGTAATCGAGAAAGCCTTCTGTGCTCTCGGTCAGGTTGCGGTAACTCTGTTCGCCGAGGCGGGCCAGTTCGCCCATGATGGCGAGATACTCCGGCGGATCCTTCGGTGACGACTGAATCAGACTCAGGCTGGCCTTCATCAGGCCGGTAACGCCCATCGTCAGTTCATAGACGGCGGTTTCCATATTGTTGTAGCGGTAAAACAGCACTTCGCCCTGTTCGGTGAACTTGATCTGGCCCCGAACCGTGTCTGGCGGCTGTGCCAGAATCGCTTCATGGGTGGGCCCGCCACCGCGGCCTACGGTGCCGCCACGACCATGGAACAAACGGCATTTCAGACCCCGATGCTCGACGAGTTCGATCACCCGTCGTTGGGCCCGGTACAGGCCCCAGGCCGAGGCGAGGATACCGCCATCCTTGCAGGAGTCGGAGTAGCCCAGCATCACTTCCTGACGATCGCCTTCGACCCGCAACAGATCGCGGTATACCGGATGATCCAGTACATGAGTCAGAACTTCCTCAATCCGGTTCAGGTCGTCGATGGTTTCGAACAGTGGGCTGATACCAATATGGCAATGCCAGTGGCCGCCCAGTCGTCCTGCAAGACCGCATTGCACTGCCAGAAGCATCGCTTCAAGAATGTGGCTGGCGTGATGGGTCATTGAGATCACGTATTTACCGAAGCAACCGGGGCCGATTTCACGCCGCATACTGGCCATGGTCTCGAAAACTTCGAGCGTGTCGCGGGTGAGCGGTTGCAGGGCGGCACGGTCGTACATCAGGCCACCGGGCGCTGCGATTGCTTCGCCCAGAACAGCCAGGCGATCCTGCTCGTCGAGTGCCGCATAATCAAGACCCAGCGCCGCCGACAGAATATCGGTCACCGCGGCGGTATGGCGCCCCGACTCCTGCCGGACATCCAGTTGCATCAGGTGAAAGCCGAAGGTATCCACCAGCCGCATCAGGTCGTGCAGTTCCTGCTCGGCGATGGCGGCATCGCCATGGCCCCTCAGCGAGGCATCAATCAGTTGGAGGTCTGCCATAAATTCAGCAGCGCCAGGATAGGCCAGGTTTTCACCGGGATCCGTCTGACCCGTCATGTGTTGACGGATTCGCAGCAGATTGTGTTCAATCCGGAACTTCATCAGCGCCAGTTTGTGGCGATACGGTTCCTGCAGGAAGGGTTTTTCAAGGGCGGTGATCGTACTGCCAAGGGCTACACGGTCGGCAGCGAGACTCTCTTCAAAAGCGGGCGAAAGTTCGCAGAAACCATAGGATTGCGACAACTGACCGCGTAGTTCCTCAAGCCGCTGCAGATATTCCTGAAGGATGGTCTGGGCCTGCAGGCGAAGAGCCAGTGCGGTAGTGGCGGGCGTGACGTTGGGGTTGCCGTCGCGGTCACCGCCGATCCAGGAGCCATAACGCAAAAAGCTTGGCACCCGGATGCTGCGTGCCTCATCTCCATAGACATCAATCAGCGAGCGCTCAAAGTTACGGTAGACTCTGGCCGTAGCCCGGAACAGCGATAAAGGGAAGTAGAACAGGCCGGTGTCGATTTCATCGGCGACCCCCATGCTGCGCGCGCGCACTTCGTCGGTTTTCCAGAGTAGCTGAACCTGCGACTGTAACCGTTCTACGGCTTCTACCCGGAAGTAACCCTTGAGTTGATTTTCAGCCAGCGATTCCTGGGTCAGAAATACATTACGCAAGGCCCCCTTTACGGTGCGCCGCTTGGCTTCGGTAGGGTGGGCGGTCATGACCGGCAGATAGAGCAGTTCGTGCAATAAATCGCCGAGCTTATCGACCGTGACGCCGGATTCCTTCAGAGCATACAGCGTGTCGTGAAAAGACCCCTGCCAGAAATGACCGCCACCCTCTGCCTGCTTGCGCCGTTCCCGAACGTTATGGGACTCCTCGGCGATATTGAGCAGACTGAAGTAGTGGTTAAACACCCTAACGATTTCCCCGACGGTCTCGGCATCCAGTCCGGTGACGGCGTCCTTGAGTGCCTTGCGGTTATCGGGCGAATCGTCCTCAACCACATCAGCGAACCGTGTTTGCAGCAGTTTTACGGTAGTCACCACATCGGGTTTGCCCTGGGTTTTCAAAACCTCATTAAGGGCTGTACCCAATAGGCGGATGGAACGATTGAGTTCTTTATCGTCGGTGGATATATCCATGTAGAGGCTCCTGCTTGCTGTGTCTTTGGTGCCGTGGTGCCGTTTTGAAATGGCGATAGTGACAGGAGATCTCTCAGTGCGGGCTCTCGCGTCTTAAACGGCGTCCTTGACGCCTTCTTCCTGCCCTGCGGCGTACGTCAGTTGTGCGACATTATCACGGGTGAAAAATCCGTGGAAGTCGCCAAAGCGTTGCACATATTCAATAATCAATGTCGAAAACTCAGATGCTGAGGAGAAAATCTGCTTGAGCCCCTCCTGGCGCGAACCCACCGTGTCGAGCAGGAATCCCTTGCCTTGTGCGGCTATGGCATCGACCACGATGTCGATATTCTCACGGCCACCGCTCTGCCCGTCTTTAACTTCGACCGCCATGTGATGCAGGCGGGGGCCGTAGTTGCGAACGAAGGTTTCGGTTGGGCTCGGCAGACGGTCAAGATGATTGACGCAATAAGGATGGTTATTAGCGGTAAAAACCTTGGCCGGGCTGGCTGATTCAGGCGCCTGCCGGATATTCTTGGTGACGTTGGTCGAGGAATTTTGATCCTTGATATCGTAACTGCCCCAGTAGTAGTAGCTGGACAGTGCCAGATATTCCAGCAAGGCCGACTCACGATTCTGGCTGTAGACACGAGTGGCGAGGTGGTCGATCGGCAGTATCAGATTTTTGATTCCCAGCCGCTCCTGCATTTCCTTGCTGCGATCATTAGCCGCCTGGGCTGAACCGAGGATAGTGCATTCACCGTGCTGATAAACCCGAATCTCATTGGGGGGGCGCTCAATGTAGCCGACGACATTCTGGGTATAGGGTGACGGCTTTGAAATGCTGACATTGAGTGGCAGATCCAGTTCAGCGAGTTGACCGACCTGGAAGAAACGGAATTCGCGCTGTTGCTGCATGGCGACCACCTGATGACGGTCGCTGGTCAGCAGAATTTCTCCCAGATAACGGCTGTGGTGCTTGCGGGCCCCGACCGGATAGAGATCGTTCAGGCTGCGAAAGATGTCCATGTGTTCGCGGCTTTTGGTTTCTCGTAACAGGATATCGGGCGAATTCATGTCGATGCGCAAAACATGCGTCATGTGTTTGTCGCTATCAAGGGTGACCAGATACTCATAAGGCGTCATCAAGGCCAGTTCTGCGATGTAGCTGACCGAATTGCCGGGCTCGACACTGATCATCAGCGCTTCAATGCCACCGATCATCTCGGTGAGGCCCGAGCGGTCACGTTCGGTCAGAAGACGCTGCAAGTATTCCTCAAAAAAGTCCGAATTCTTCTTGTCGCCAAAACGTGGCAAGGCCGTCGAACAAAGCATGATTTAGTCCTTTGGTGATCGCAAAACGGAGGGGATTAGCGTGAATGCCAGCGCAGATCCAGGGTCAGTGGGAAGCGGGGATTAATGGCCTCAGGCTTGATCTTGACAGATCCTGGCGTGTGACCGTGCTCCCAGAAACGGGCCCGGCGACGCGCTTCAGCTTCGTTGGCATTGACCGGGAAGGTGTCGTAATTACGACCCCCCGGATGGCTGACATGGTACGTGCAGCCGCCGATCGAACGACCATTCCAGCCATCCAATAAATCGAACACCAAAGGTGCCTGAACTTTGATGGTGGGATGCAGTGCAGAAGGGGGTGCCCAGGCCTTGAAGCGGACGGCTGCGACGTACTCGCCGGGCACACCGGTGGGGCTAAGCGGTACTACTCGCTGATTGCAGAGAATCTGGTGGCGGCTGCCCGTCATACCGGTGATCTTGACCTGCAGACGTTCTACCGATGAATCGACATAGCGGGCTGTCCCGCCGCCGCTGACTTCTTCGCCCAGCACATGCCACGGTTCGATGGCCTGGCGTAACTCAATCTGGATGCCTTCATAGACCACGGTCCCATGACGGGGGAATCTGAACTCCAGAAAGGGGGCGAACCAGGCGCTCTCGAACGGATAACCGGCTTGTCGCAGATCATTACAAATATCGCGGATATCCTGCTCGATAAAATGCGGCAGCATGAAACGGTCGTGCAGGGCGGTATCCCAGTACACCAGGTCACTGTTGTGAGGTGTTTTCCAGAAACGGGCCACCAGGGTTCGTAATAGCAACGCCTGGAGCAGGCTCATGCGGTAATGCGGCGGCATTTCGAAGGCACGCAGTTCAAGCAGGCCCAGGCGCCCGGTGCTGGTGTCGGGCGAATACAGTTTGTCGATGCAGAATTCAGCGCGATGGGTGTTGCCGGTCATGTCGATCAGCAAATTCCGCAGCAGGCGATCAACCAGCCAGGGCTGGGCGCTTTCCTTGCCACTTTTCAGGGTTGCATCCATTTGCTGGAAAGCGATGCCGAGTTCGTAAAGATTGTCGTCGCGGGCTTCATCCACGCGCGGTGCCTGACTGGTCGGGCCGATGAACTGACCTGAGAACAGGTAGGACAATGCCGGGTGCTGTTGCCAGTAGCTGATCAGGCTTCGCAGCAGGTCGGGCCGCCGCAGGAAGGGGCTGTCGGCGGCGGTAGCTCCGCCCAGTGTGATGTGGTTGCCACCGCCGGTTCCGGTATGCCGGCCGTCGAGCATGAATTTCTCGGTAGCGAGGCGGGTCAGGCGCGCTTCTTCGTAGAGCGAACGGGTAACTGTCTCAAGGTCATCCCAGTTGGCTGCAGGATGAATATTGACTTCGATTACCCCGGGGTCGGGTGTCACCGACAGCGCCAGCAATCGGACATCGCGAGGTGGCGCATAACCTTCGAGCCGCACCGGTTGCTGGCGCAGAAGCGCCGTTTCCTCAATGGCGGCCACCAATGCCAGCCAGGCTTCCAATGTGGTGACGGGTGGCATGAAGACGTAGAGTATGCCCTCTCGCACTTCCATCCCCAACGCGGTATGAATGACCTCACAGGCTGTTGGGGTCTCTTTGACCGGTTCAGGTTGGCTGGCAGATGATGCGGGGGCAGGCCGTGCGGGCAAAGGTTCGACCGCGGCAAAAGGGTCACGCGGCGGGTTGATCTCGCACTCGTCGGGAGCGGTCCAAGGCAGGCTATTCAGCGGTAGCCGCAGCCCCATGGGTGAATCTCCGGTCAAAAGATAGAGCCGTTTGCTCTTGAGCGGCCAGCGGCTCGACCGCCAGCCGATGTTGGCGTCCTCTGTCGGTTTCAGGGGCAGTACATAGCCGACCAGGCTGGCGAGCCCTGCCCGTAGTTGTCGGGCGAGGTTGCCTCGAACCGAGGGCTGGGTAAGATCATGGTCATGAGGATCGACATTCAGTGGCATGCGACTTTCCTCATCAAGTGCAAGCCAGGGATCCTCATAGGCAGGAACCAGATAATCGGGATCAAGCTGCAGCTGCACCGCCAGTTGCTTCGCAAACTCGTGCAATGCGGTAGGCGTGATTTCCGCCGAGTGTTCTGCTATCAGCGACTGATCTCGCCAAACCGGGTTTCCATCACGACGCCACAGGATATTCAGGGCCCAGCGAGGCAGGGGTTCCCCTGGGTACCACTTGCCCTGCCCAAAGTGTAAAACACCTCCGCTGGCGAATCTTTGCTGCAGACGACGCAACAGAATGTTGGCGCGCTCCCATTTCTCTGGCCCCAATGCCGCAATGTTCCATTCGGCACCGTCCATATTGTCAATCGAAACAAAGGTGGGTTCGCCGCCCTGGGTC
This sequence comes from Methylococcaceae bacterium, assembly GCA_044378425.1. Lineage (GTDB taxonomy): Bacteria > Pseudomonadota > Gammaproteobacteria > Methylococcales > Methylococcaceae > UBA6136. Next base: position 281 of record JBILXN010000145.1, on the reverse strand, counting down.
AGGCGAACGTCGCCAGCGGTGAGTTCCTTATCAATACGAAGACCCAGGGCGCGAATCGCCTGCCATTGTTCTTCGTTGTACGGGCGGGTGACACGCGGGTCTTCATGAATACGGGTCACCGTCATTTCGACATCAAGCGAGGACTCACATACGCTGGTCATGCCGCTGACGGGTGCTGCAGAGGCGGGTATGGCGGTGACCGCAAGTGGAATATGGCCTTCGCCGGCCAGAAGGCCGGCGGTAGCGTCGAGGCCACACCACCCCCCCCCCCGGAACGTAGG
>JBILXN010000113.1:0-7856 GCA_044378425.1 Methylococcaceae bacterium | reverse complement strand
GTTGATGTGGCAGAGCAGACCGGTCGGGCTGTTATTTATGGCCTCATCTTCACGGCCATCGGCCAGGGTGTAGTCGCAGGAATCGGCTACTGGGGCGCAGGCATGCCAACCCCGACCCTATTGATGTTTACCACCATCCTGCTGGCCATGATCCCCTTTGGTGCCGTACCGGTCTGGGTGGGTAGCAGTCTGTGGTTGCTGTTCCATGGCGATACTTCCCACAGCCTGGGGCTGTTTCTTTGGGGGGTACTGGTAGTGAGTTGGGTGGACAACCTGATTCGGCCCTTTGTTATCAGCCGGGCCGGTCAGATTTCCTTTGGTCTGGTGGTTCTGGGTGTGGTTGGCGGATTGCTCAGCTTTGGCTTCATCGGTCTTTTCGTAGGTCCGGTCGTGCTGGCTATCGCGCATGCCGTCTGGCACGAGTGGTTAAAATCCAAGGGTGACCTGACCGGCTGATCCGGCCCGGCACCCGATTGTGACTAGCCCTGAGCCGCCGCTTTACCGGCCTCTTTGATATAGCTATCGATTTGGTCAAAGTTAAGATACCGATAGGTATCTTCAGCCTGACTCTCGAGTCCATGCATGTAGCTCATATACTCGGCGTAACTGGGTATGCGTCCCAGCACTGAGCAGACCGATGCCAGTTCTGCCGACGCCAGAAATACATTGGCACCGGCACCCATGCGGTTGGGGAAATTGCGGGTAGAGGTCGATACCACGGTGACATTGTCCGCCACTCTGGCTTGATTGCCCATGCAGAGCGAACAGCCTGGCACCTCGGTACGAGCACCCACCTTGCCGTAGGTCGCGTAGTAGCCTTCCTCGGTCAGGGCGTTCTCATCCATCCGCGTCGGCGGTACTACCCACAGGCGGCCTTTGACCTGTTTGCCATAGTGGTCAAGGATTTTGCCGGCCGCCCTGAAATGGCCGATATTGGTCATGCAGGAACCCAGGAACACTTCATCGACCTCAGTGCCTTGTACCTCAGCAAGAGGCTTCACGTCATCGGGATCGTTAGGGCAGCACAACAGGGGTTCAACAATCTGGTCGAGATCAATCTCGATGATTTCGGCGTATTCGGCATCGGCATCCGGTTCCATCAGGACAGGATTTGCCAACCAGGCTGCCATGGCGTCAATCCGTCGCAACAGGGTACGCCTGTCACCATAGCCCTGCTCTATCATCCACTTGAGCAGGACGATATTCGACCGCAGGTATTCTTCGATGGGGGCCTTATTCAGCCTTACTGTACAGGCCGCGGCAGATCGCTCGGCAGAGGCATCGGCAAGTTCAAAAGCCTGCTCAACTTTTAGGTCGGGTAAGCCCTCGATCTCCAGAATGCGGCCATTGAAAATGTTTTTCTTCCCCTTTTTTTCCACCGTCAGCAAGCCCCTTTGCAAGGCTGCATAGGGAATCGCATGGACCAGATCTCTGAGAGTGATGCCGGGCTGCATCTGTCCCTTGAACCGCACCAGAACGGATTCGGGCATATCAAGCGGCATCACGCCGGTCGCCGCAGCAAAGGCCACCAGACCCGAACCCGCCGGAAAGGAAATACCTATCGGAAATCTCGTATGGGAGTCACCGCCGGTGCCCACGGTATCAGGCAGCAGCATACGGTTGAGCCATGAATGAATGATGCCGTCGCCGGGTCGCAGCGACACCCCACCCCGATTCATGATGAAATCCGGCAGGCTGTGATGCACCTTGACATCAACCGGCTTAGGATAAGCTGCGGTATGGCAGAAAGACTGCATGACCAGGTCCGCCGAGAAGCCGAGACACGCCAGATCCTTTAACTCATCACGGGTCATGGGACCCGTGGTGTCCTGTGAACCCACGGTGGTCATATGCGGCTCACAATAAACGCCCGGTCGAACACCGGCGACGCCACAGGCCTTGCCGACCATTTTCTGTGCAAGAGTGTAGCCCTTACCGCTGTCCACCTGTGGGACGGGTCGGCGAAAAGCCGTGGAGGCCCCCAACCCTAACGCCTTGCGCGCCCTGTCGGTAAGGCCACGACCAATAATCAGCGGAATGCGGCCACCGGCCTGGACCTCATCAAGGATGATGTCGTTTTTGAGGGCAAATTGACACAGCACTTCACCGGTCGAAGCGGAGCGTATGACTCCTTCGTAGGGATAGATGTCGATCACATCGCCCGTTTCCAGTCGCGACACATCGCATTCGATGGGTAACGCACCGGAATCCTCCATGGTGTTAAAGAAAATCGGTGCAATCTTGGCGCCGATACACACGCCGCCATCGCGTTTGTTCGGCACGTGCGGAATGTCCTTGCCGATATACCACAGCACGGAATTGGTGGCGGACTTGCGCGAAGACCCGGTACCCACCACATCGCCCACAAAGGCAACCGGATAACCCGCAGTCTTGAGTTGGGCGATTTGAGCCTCGGCATTTGTCACACCCTCACGCGGCACTTTGAACATGGCCTTGGCATGTAGGGGAATATCGGGACGTGACCAAGCGTCCTGAGCCGGTGACAGGTCGTCCGTATTGATTTCACCCGGTACCTTGAAGACGGTCACAGTGATCTTGTCTGCGACCTCGGGCCGCTTGACAAACCAGTCTGCCGCCGCCCATGACTCAATCACGGCACGCGCATGGGTATTACCGCTGTCAGCCTTATCGGTGACATCATGAAAGGCGTCGAACACCAGCAAGGTGTTCATCAAGCCCTGAGCAGCGACGGGTGCGAGGGTCGGGTGATCCAGTAACTCGACCAATGGGGCAACATTGTAGCCGCCCAGCATGGTACCCAGCAGTTCAGTGGCACGAACGGGGTCCAGTATGGGCGAGGCGACTTCGCCTTTAGTGATCGCTGCCAGAAATCCGGCTTTCACATAGGCCGCCTCATCGACACCCGCGGGCACGCGGTTGGCTAGAAGATCAAGCAGAAAACGGGCCTCACCGGTTGGCGGATGCTCAAACAGTGTCGCCAGCCCCGCCACCATGTCGGCAGTCAGGGGTTGCGGCAAGAGCCCCTGTTCAGCCCGTTCCGCCGCGTGTTTCCGATACTCTTCCAGCATTTGATCCCCCTCTGAAGTCTCTGTTTTGCGCTACTCGCGATGATCTTTGACGTCACTATCGCCCGCTTGCAACGGGTAGTGGTAGCGATATTACCGTCTAACACCCCAACTGAGTATTCCGTAACGGGAAATACTGCATGCGGTTTGCCTGCACGTTCGGAAAACGTCATCTATGGCAGAATCAGGGAATGAACAGCGGGAATCTTGCCTCCAGGGCGGTTTACTTTCTCAGACGCTCAAGCAATGTCGATTGGGCTTCGAAAGCAACATCTGCAACCGATACCATCCTGGCATAGCGCCCGTCGCTGTCGAGGAGCCAGGCTTGGGTATTGTCCTTGAGATACATGTCCAGATCCTGCCGCACCCGATCCACCATTTTTTTGTGTCCAAACGGGAAACAGGCTTCGACCCGCCGGAACATGTTGCGAGCGAGAAAGTCGGCGCTCGCCCCAAACACTTCGGGACTACCGCCATTTTCGAAATAGTAGACACGACTATGCTCGAGAAAACGGCCAATGATGGACCTGACTTCAATCGTCTCCGAAACTCCGGGGATTCCGGGCCGCAGACAACAGATACCGCGCACGATCAATTTGATCTCAACACCGGCCATGGAGGCCCGATAAAGTGCCTGGATCAGCAACGGTTCAGCCACGGCATTGACCTTGATAATGATGCGGGCCGGCCGGCCGGCCTGGGCATGCTCGGCCTCGCGCTGGATTTTCTTCAGGAGGCCTTGATGCAGCGTAAACGGCGCCTGTAGCAGTTTGTGCAGTTTGCCCACCTTGCCCAGACTGGTCAGTTGCACAAAAACTTTACGGACATCCTCCCCCAATTCCTGGTCTGCGGTCAGCAGGCCATAGTCGGTATAGAGTCGGGCGGTTTTAGGATGGTAATTGCCGGTTCCAAGATGGGTGTAATAGCGCAGGTTATTGCCTTCACGCCGAAGGATCAGCAGCATCTTGCCGTGCGTCTTATAGCCGACGATGCCATAGACCACCTGCACACCGGCTTCCTGCAAGCGGTTCGCCAGCGAGATATTGGCCTTCTCGTCAAAGCGTGCCCGCAGTTCGACTACCACGGTCACCTCCTTCCCTGCCTTGGCAGCGCGCAAGAGAGCATCGACCACCGGCGAGTTCGAGCCGGTGCGGTAAAGCGTCTGTTTGATCGCCACCACTTCCGGATCATCGCCCGCCTGCCGAATCAGTTCCACGATCGGCGCAAAACTCTCATAAGGATGATGCAGCAGGATGTCCCGTTTTCTGATGGCCTCAAACAAATCCTGCCCCCCTGCGAGCCCGCGCGGGCAACCAGCAGTAAAGGGCGGGTACTTGAGATCAGGTCTATCGATGATGTCGCTGATTTCCCGCATGCGACTGAGATTGACCGGTCCGTCAACCTTGTAAAGGCGGTCCGGGGTCAGGGCAAACTGGCCGAGAAGATAGTCAACGATATCGTCCGGGCAGTTGGCAGCCACCTCAAGACGGACTTCGTCACCATAATTACGGCTGGTCAGCTCACCTTCGAGAGCACGCAGCAGGTCGTCAATTTCTTCTTCGTCCAGATACATCTCGCTATTGCGGGTCACGCGGAACTGATAAAGGTCACGCACCTTGACACCATGAAACAACTCATCGACAAAGGCATGGATGATGGACGAGAGAAAGACGAAATCGTGTGGGCCGCTGTCTGTTTCCTGTATCGGCAACTGGATAATACGCGGTAGCGATCGGGGCGCCTGCAAGATGGCAAGGTCTATCTCCCGACCGAAAGCATCCTTGCCGGTCAGGGAGATAATGAAATTAAGGCTCTTATTGAGGATTCGCGGGAACGGATGAGCAGGGTCCAACCCGATTGGGCTCAGTATGGGCATCAACTGCTCAAGGAAAAACCGCTTCAGCCAGGCCTGCTGGACCGATGTCCACTGACTACGGCGGACAAAGCGAATATTTTGTTGTTCCAGCAACGGCAGAATCACCTGATTCAATACTCGGTACTGCTCATCGACCAGATCATGAGCGCCCTTGCCTATAGCCGCCAGGGTTTCCTGGGGGGTGAGGTTATCGGGTTCGGTGCGGGTCGCACCCAGCTCGGCCCGCTGGATCAGGCCAGCGGCCCTCACTTCAAAAAATTCGTCGAGGTTGGAGCAGGAAATACAGAGAAAATTGAGCCGCTCCATCAGCGGCGTCCGTTCATCCTTGGCCTGCTCAAGTACCCTGCGGTTAAATTCCAGCAGGCTGAGTTCCTGATTGATGTAGAGTCTGCCATCAGCCAGATCCACCGCTTCTGTCATCAGGTCGGACATACTGTCCCGAGCCATCTGTCCACTACTTTCTGCAGCGGTCATCTCGCCAACCATGTATTTGGCAGCCCGTATCATGCGGGTGGCCTTGGATTTGCCGACACCCGGAATCTTGAGCAACTGGTCCACATCGGCATTGGCCAGTTCCTCGACGGTGAAGATCCCATGCTCCGCCAGTACGCTGCGAGTGGTACGACCGACGCCTTTAATTTTGTTGGTACTCATTGAACCCCTGTTGTATCACCACCGCTATGCAAACCATCATCACCCTGCCCCGTCGTCCGTTGCTCAACCGTATCCGGCCAAGACCATCAGGCTCACTCAAACAGACAGACGAACTGTCCATAGCCGGCCTCAATCAGTTCCTCTTTTGGTATGAACCGAATCGCAGCCGAGTTGATGCAGTAGCGCTGTCCCGTGGGTGCAGGCCCATCATTGAACACATGACCCAAGTGAGAATCGGCAACCCGGCTTCTTACCTCAATGCGGGTATAAAGCAACGATCGGTCCTCATGCCGGGTGATCTGCTCATCCAGCAACGGTCGGGAAAAACTTGGCCAGCCTGTGCCGGAATCAAACTTGTCGAGTGAACTGAACAGCGGCTCTCCCGACACCACATCAACATAAATACCCTGACGGTGGTTATCCCAGTACGGGTTATTGAAAGGGCGCTCCGTACCCTCCTTCTGGGTGACCCTGAACTGCTCGTCAGTCAGTTGCCCGCGCAACTCTTCCAGGCTGGGTTTTTTAAAATTGGAACAATCCCACGACATACATCCTCCTCAAGTCTACTGATATTTTGTGACACTCATCCGACGGACGGCTGAAATGCACCAGGCGGTGCTACATCCAGCCGCTTGGGTAGCAGGCTAACACCGCAGTCTACGACCGTCCGTTTGAGGCTTAGTGCCAGTGCCCATTGACCGTTGGCAAGGGGCTTGGGGTGGGCCGGCGGTAGCCAAACGACCCAATCTGATGCAAGCTAGGGCCGCATTATTCAACCACCACGGCCATTAGGATCATCTGCCATGAAACTCAGTCCCGTTATTTTGTTCTTGTCCCTGTTCGCCAGCACCCTTTCAGTTGCTGGCATGATGGATAGTACTCCAGCACAGCGAGCGTCCGTCCAGACAGAATTTATGACCGAAAGGCTCAAGCTGACGCCAGACCTTGCCACCAAGGTTCAGGCTCTGAATCTCAAGTACGCCGACAAAATGGAACCTGTGCTCAAAGGTTCCGACAATATGCTGGCCAAGCGTCAAAAGGCCAACGCGTTAATGGAGGCCAAAGACAAGGAACTCAGCGTGTTACTGACCAAGGAACAATTCGAACTGTACGAAGATGCCAAGGATGACCTGAAAGAGACCATGGAGAAGAAACTCGGCAAGTAAGTCCGCGATAAGGGGCGGTTCCCAAAAGCGAACCGACCCTTCATGACAGTAGCCCCACCACAGGCTTACCAACACGCTCATCCCGATTTTTCGCACAGCTCATGCAACGTAGCCTCGCTAAGCATCAGCTTTCGGCCAGACGTCGCCCGCCGTTTGTTAAACTGAGCACACTGGCTTTGGTCACGGGGCCAGGCAATCCCAACTGGAGGGCAAATGCCCGTACGCCACGACAACACGACACCGCCTGAGGAGAGACCGGCCACTTGAAGCCGAGCAGCCAACTTTTCATCATCCCGCCACGCTGGCATCGATCGCGCTATCGGGGGGTGACCCACATACCTCTGTCGATTTCTCACTGGATATTCGAACAAGGCTCACTGACACGCCGGTTGCAAGAGCGCTTTGGCGAGAGTTTTCGGGTCAACCTACTAAGCCAAAGCTGGGAACGACCGTTTGCAGAGGAAGCCCGCCAGTTGAAACTGGGCCCTGGACGGCAGGCGATCGTGCGGGAAGTGGCACTGGAGGCCAACGATCAGCCTTTGATCTATGCCCGCAGCGTTATTCCCGCCCGAACCCTGCAGGGCGCGGACCGTCGGTTAGCCCACCTCGGCAACCGACCTCTGGGGCACATCCTATTTTCCGACCCTCGCTTGCATCGGATTGAACTCGAACTTGCCCGCACCGGCCCTGCGTCCTGGCAACCCGGGCTATTGCCTATCACCGACTCCGGCGCAGCGGCCTGCTGGGGTCGCCGATCACTGTATAGCCTAGGCGGTAGACATACACTGCTGGTTGCCGAATTCTTTCTTCCAGCACTCTTCAACACGTAACCGGAAACACCATGAGCGAGACCTGCAAGGACCATCCCTCCATGCTGAAACTCAATGCCTACTGGCGCTTGATGAGGTTCGACAAGCCTATCGGCATATTTCTGCTGCTATGGCCGGGACTGTGGGCGCTCTGGCTGGCGGGACAGGGGCTGCCAACGCTCAAGGTTCTGATCGTGATCGTTGTTGGCACCCTGCTCATGCGGGCTGCCGGCTGTGTTATCAATGACTATGCTGATCGTCATTTCGACCCCCATGTAGCGCGCACACGGCTCCGTCCGATCGC
>JBILXN010000098.1:0-8672 GCA_044378425.1 Methylococcaceae bacterium | reverse complement strand
GGGAGGATCAAGGTGATGTCGAATTCCGCAGCGAAGAGATCAACGAGCCAGTGTTGGGCCATATCGTCGAAAATAGGATCATTCAGCTTGCCGCGCTGGAACGGCTGAAAGACTTCCCGAATATTGAATTGTTATGCCCGGCAAAAACTCGACGCATTGACTATGACCCGGACGGATCCAGCGTGGAACTGGAAGATGGTCGTGTCCTTACAGCAAGATTGATGGTAGCAGCCGATGGCGGCTTTTCGCGCGTTCGCCAGGTTGCCGGTATGGGGGTGAGTGGCTGGGACTATGAGCAGCATGCCATGGTCATGACCGTCGCGACCGAATCGGGTCAGCAGGATATCACCTGGCAACGATTCACACCCGCCGGCCCGCAGGCGCTGCTGCCATTGCCCGGTGCTCATGCCTCGCTGGTCTGGTACAACACACCGGAAGAGGTCAAGCGACTCAAGTCGTTGCCGGATGATCGTCTTCTCGCTGAACTTACCGCCACTTTTCCGGCTTGTCTTGGTGAGATCCGCTCCATTTCGGCCCGTGGCAGTTTCCCGCTCAAGCGGCAACACGCCCTCAGTTACGTCAAGCGGGGGATTGCCTTGATTGGTGATGCAGCCCACATGATTCACCCATTGGCAGGGCAGGGCGTCAATATTGGTTTGCTAGATGCCGCAGCTCTGGCCCAGGTCATCCTTGCGGCCGAGGCTGGGGGTAAGGACTTTGCGAGCATTGAGGTACTTGAAGGCTATGAAAGTATGCGGCGTAACAATAATCTGATAATGATGACGGTGATGGATGTGTTTTTTCGTACCTTTGGAAATGCCAGAAAGCCGCTGAAATTCATTAGAAATCTTGGTCTCGGCCTGGCTGAACGGATCACGCCCGCCAAGAAGTTGGTCATGCGCCATGCTATGGGGATTAGTGGGTCACTACCCAAGCTGGCCCGTGGCGAGGCGATCGTTGGTTAGATACCGGCGCAGGCTTGACCAGGTCTGACTCGGTTGGGTTTACTCAGTAAACGGAGAAAAATCATGAAGGCAAAAAATATTCTCGTACCCGTCGTATTCGTGCTGCTCAGTGCCTGTGCGACATACGGTGGATGGGAGCCCGTCGTGGACAGCTACAATGATCCTAATGCGGCCCGAATTCCTCAGGACACCCAGCAGTGCAAGGCGTTGGCTCAGCAGGCTGGCTCTGCTGGTACTGAAGCGGCCAAGGGAACTGCGGTCGGGGGCCTGTTGGGTGCCGCAACCGGCGCAGCGGTAGGTGCGGTAGCCGGAAACCCTGGCGCCGGAGCTGCTATAGGCGCTGCAGCCGGCGGTATCGGTGGCGGCACCTATACCGGAATCTCGGGTGATGAAGACTACAAGCGCGCCTTCTCGACCTGTATGCGTAATCGAGGCCACAAGGTCATCAATTGATTCATTCCCCCCATCCGGCACCCGCCGGGTGGGGTTCTCGAGCGCCTTTGTTAATGACTCCCCCGACATACCAGCATGTCCACGCTGATTGACCTGTTCCGAACCAGCGCCTGCCAGTGGCCCGATTCACCCGCCATTCTGACGCCGGGGCTCACCCTGGATCATAGTCATCTTGCTCAAGTCTCGGACTGTGTTGCGGCCGGGCTCGCGGAGCGAGGTATTCTGCCCGGCGATCGAGTAGCCCTGTATTGCACCAATGGTCCTGAATTCGTCTACGCTTACGCCGGTATCATCAAGGCGGGCGCCATTGTGGTACCCGTCAATTTGCTGATTAATCAGGCCGAGGTCGCCTACATTCTCGCTGATGCCGGCGTTGCTGCCATCATCTTCCATCACTCCCTCGGCGCCATGGTGGAGCAGGTACGGCCACTATTGCCTCAACCCGTCCTGGGCATCATTGTAGGTGGTGGAGGGGAGGGTGATACCGACTTTGCCGAACTGTGCCTGTCGAAAGCGCCAAAACCAGAGCCGGTCTTGGTGCCTGAGCGTGATCTGGCCGCTATTATCTACACCTCCGGTACGACCGGGTTCCCGAAAGGCGCGATGCTTACCCATGCCAATCTGGTGGCCAATACCCGTAGCGTTTTCGCGGCGATGCACTGGCGCTCCGGTCTGGACAGGGTATTGGTAGTGCTGCCAATGTTTCACGCCTTTGCCGCTACGGTTGGCATGTTGACACCTCTGACGCATGGTTGCGCGCTGATTCCCCTTCCGCGGTTCGAGCCTGAATCGGTAGCTGCGGCTATCCAGCAGCAAAAGGCCACCATTTTTCTCGGCGTACCCAGTATGTACAGCGTGTTATTACGGCTCAAGGGTGACAGAGTTGAGCAGCTGGCCTCGCTTCGCTATGGCATTTCTGGCGGTGCCGCCATGCCGGTCGATGTGCTTCGGCGGTTCGAGGCCCGTTTCGGTCTACCTATCTATGAGGGCGATGGCCCAACCGAATGCTCCCCGGTCACCTGCGTGAACCCAATTGGGGGCCTAGCCAAGCCTGGCACCGTAGGTGTGCCGGTTCCGGGGGTGGAGATGATGATTGTCGGCGATGACGGCAAGCCATTGGGCGATGGCGAAATAGGCGAAATTGCCGTTCGCGGGCCCAATGTCATGAAAGGCTACTGGCACCAGTCCGAAGCCACGGCCGAGGTATTCCTCGGGGACTGGTTCCTTACGGGAGATCTCGGGACGCGGGATGCTGATGGTTACTTCAGTATTGTCGATCGCAAGAAGGATCTGATCATTGTCAATGGTATGAACGTCTATCCTCGAATGATCGAGGAGGTGCTTTATCGTTATCCTGGGCTTCGTGAAGCGGCAGTGGTGGGGGAAGTCAGCCAACTGCATGGCGAGATTCCCGTGGCCTATGTCGTGTTTGATCAGGCTGGGGACGCTGATGAAATGACCCTCAGGCGCTATTGCCGTGAGCGGTTGGGCCAGCACCAGGTTCCCCGGCGTTTTGTGATGCTGCCGGAACTGCCTAAAAATGCCGCCGGAAAAATCATGAAGCGCGAACTCAGAAAGCACGGTGAGATTGAGCGGGGCGTACTCGGCCTCGACTAGTCGGCTACGGTTTGCCCGCCGCTGTGTCGGGTGGTCAAGGCAACTGTGGCCTAAACCTGGTGATATGCTTTCTGTTGAATTGAATCCTAGCCCCAATACTACTCGGCTCAGTCCCTCACACGTCAGCAGGTTTTAGAAGTCAAAATGCACGTTACCCTGGTTCATATTCACGTCAAGCCCCACTGTCTGGAGGCCTTTATCGAGGCAACCCGAATCAATCACGAGTCATCCGTTCTGGAGTCGGGTAACTGTCGCTTTGATGTGCTGCAGAATCCATCAGACCCCGTTCGCTTTGTACTCTACGAGGCCTATGTCTCGGCCGATGCCGCTGCTGCGCACAAGCAAACTGCCCACTACGCCGTATGGCGCGATGCTGTGGCTGAGATGATGGCTGAACCCCGACAGGGCCTTGCAATGCTGGGACTGTTTCCGGCGGCTTGAACGATGTACTCATTTTCCATCGGCCGGATTCCCCGCATTGAGTTTGGCAGCGGCAGTTTTGCCAAGGTCGCTGAAATAGCTTGCCGTTACGGTCAGCATGTATTGGTAGTCACTGGTGCCCAATCCTTTCTGGCGTCTCCTGCCTGGCAGCAATTACAGGGTGATATGGCAGCGCGCGACTGTCGTTACAGCCTGCTGCAGGTTACCGGAGAGCCCTCACCCGAGTGGGTAGACTCGGCGGTTGTGGCGTGGGGTGGAGCCGATGTCAATGTCGTCATCGGCATTGGCGGCGGCAGTGTCCTTGATGCTGCCAAGGCCTTGGCCGGTTTGTTGCGGCCTGGCGATACGGTGATGAATTACCTCGAAGGTGTCGGACCCGAGCGACCCTATCGTGGTCCGGCCACGCCCTTTATCGCTGTGCCAACCACGGCGGGTACAGGTTCGGAGGCCACTCGTAATGCAGTGCTGACCCGCCATGGCGTGGATGGCTTCAAGAAATCTTTCCGGGACGAGCTTCTGGTGGCTGAATACGCGATTGTCGATCCGGATTTACTGGCCGATTGTCCACCGCCGCTAATTGCCGGAAATGGTATGGACGCCCTGACTCAACTGCTGGAGGCCTATGTCTCTGTCCGCGCCAACCCGCTGACTGATGCGCTGGCATGGTCGGGAATCAGGGCTGTAAGGAAAGGGCTGTTGTGCTGGTATCAGGGGGGAGTCGACGTGGCTGATGCGCGGGCCCACATGGCCTATGCGGCGCTGCTCTCGGGTATCTGTCTGGCCCAGGTTGGCCTCGGATCAGTGCATGGTCTGGCGCAGCCACTGGGTTCATTGTTTGCCATTCCTCACGGCGTGGTCTGCGGAACGCTGCTGGCGGCGGCCACCCGGGTCAATATCGATGCCCTGCTGATGCGTGATCCGGGACATCCCGCTTTGGCCAAATATGCTGACGTTGGGCGTTTGCTGTCCGCCTGCCCGGCGCTGGATGACAAAGCTGCCCACCACACACTGCTTCAGCAACTGGATGACTGGACAACCCAGTTGCAGTTACCCGCGCTGAGTTCGTTCGGGATTACCCAGGCCGACGTTTCGCAGATTGTCGCCAACTCGCGCGGTTCCAGCATGAAGACCAACCCTGTTCCGCTGACGGATGCTGAAATCGAGGCCATCCTCCGGCTGCGGTTGTTCTGATCCCAGGCGCCCTGCCTGGCTTGTTTCGGTCTTTTCACCCTGTCGGCAGGATGCTGATATTTGGACGATCACAGGGAGAGTGCAGGCGCTACCACCTACCACTATCACGGATAGTCCATGAAACTCCCGCTTAGCCGCTGGCACTTGCCCATTCTATCCGGCCTCCTGATCGGTACCAGCTACATTCCTTTCCCGCCCTGGGCCTCTCTGTTCTGTTTTGTGCCGCTCTGGCTATTCTGGCAGCGCCAGACCCGGCTGATGCCGGTGGTCATTGGTGGTTTCATCACCTCATTCGTGTTCACGCTGATCGGCTTTAACTGGGTCACCCATCTGATGCACGAATTTGCTCAACTGGAATGGCCATTTGCCATAATGGCCATGCTGGTTTTTGCGCTGGTCGCGCATCTTTATGTGCCCCTCGCCGGGGTATTGTGGTTCCTCGGGCAACGCCGATTTCAGTGGCCGGAGCGGTTGTCGCTGGGCTTGATGGCGCTCCTCACTACCCTTTGCGAGGCGCATTCGCTGACACTGTTCGACTGGAACTTTGGTTATAGCTGGTACGGTACCGGAGTGCCGGTTTATCACTGGGCAGAGATGATTGGTTTTAGCGGGCTGAGTGCCGCAACGCTCCTGTGCAATTTGCCGTTGTTATACGCCTATCGCCAGCGCAAGCTGGCCAGCGGAAAAAAACTGCTGGCTCTGGTGGTGATGGGCTTCCTGTCATTGAACGCGGGGGGACTATGGTTGGAGTATCGGCTGCCGGAGCCGGATGCCAAATTGAGAGCCGTGTTGGTACAGGGCAATATCGGTAATGCTGAAAAAATGGCCGCTGAACTGGGGCAGGGTTATCAGGACGCCATCCTTGAGGCGTACATCACCCTGACCGAACAGGCGCTGGCCGATGATCCAAAAGGGGATGTCGATTTCGTGCTATGGCCGGAAACAGCCTTTCCGGCCCTTATGGGCGAGGATCTGAGGGATAGCCGCTACACCCTGCGCCTACGGCAGTTTCTGGGCGAAAGGCAGGTTCCTCTGGTGACGGGTTCCTACGGGATGGATCTCAAGTCGGGCTTGCTGACCAACTCATTGTTTGTTCTTGACCGCCAAGGCAGGATAGTCCCGCCTCACTACAGCAAAACCATACTGCTGGCCTTTGGTGAGTACATACCTGGTGAGAATCTGCTGCCGCAGATTCGCGAATGGTTACCCCCCATAGGCCAGTTTTCCCGAGGGCCTGGGCCTACGGTGTTGCTGGCGTTCAACGGCTATAAAATGGGGCCACAGATTTGCTATGAGAGCCTGTTCCCCGGATTCAGTCGCTCGCTGGCGCAGCTCGGTGCTCAATTCATCGTCAATACGACCAATGACTCCTGGTATGGGACCTGGCAGGAGCCTTATCAGCATATGATCATGACGCTGGCGCGCGGCGTCGAATTCCGCAGGCCGGTGCTGAGAGCCACGAATACTGGTATCTCGACCGTGTCATTGGCGAGTGGCGCAATCCTGCAGCGCTCACCGCTGCAGGTGTCATGGTCGGGCGTGTATGAAGTGCCATACCTTACCGACCCGCCTCCGACCGTTTACCAGACCTGGTTCTGGTTGGTGCCGTCGTTGCTCTGGACGACGTTGCTGCTACTGCTGGTCTATGGGGTGCGACGGTCATCTGCCTGAATGCACCCGTGGAGGGTTCATCTCTCCTACGATTAATTGACAAAAATAACGACTATCGCCACCAAAAACCGAGTAAAATACTTGGTTAAAAGGTTTCCAGAAATAGCCACAACGAGTAGAATTTCGCGCCACACCGCTACCAATACCCCCGCTTAGCCGGGCCGGATAATCAATCCAACGGTGGCTACTAAAGGCTGATGCGTCAAGAGAGAGCGACATGACAGAGCAGAAATGGAACATCGAGGGTGTCAGGACGATCGTGGCCGGGCTCAAGGATAAGCCGGGCGCCCTGCTGCCGATACTCCATGGCATACAGGACAGCCTTGGCTATGTCCCCCCGGACAGCGTGCCGCTGATCGCCAGCGAGTTAAATCTTTCGCGGGCTGAGGTTCATGGCGTGATCAGCTTTTACCATTATTTCCGTTCGACTCCGCCGGGTCGCCACACCGTCTATATCTGCCGGGCAGAGGCCTGCCAGGCGATGGGCTCTGACACGCTCGAAGCGCATGCCAAGCATGAATTGGGTATCGATTACCACGAAAACACCGCCGACGGTCAATTCAGTCTGGAGCCGATTTATTGCCTGGGTAACTGTGCCTGTTCGCCCTCGGTGATGATAGGCACCGAGGTTTATGGCAAGGTCACTACCGATCGTTTCGATGAGATTATTCACGCTGTGAAGGCCAACTCATGATTAAGGTTTACGTCCCACGTGATTCCAGTGCTCTCGGAGTGGGGGCAGAGCAGGTTGCTGTTGCAATCCAGATTGAAGCCAGTCGCCGTGACGTCAAAATCGAGCTGATCCGGAACGGTTCGCGCGGGCTCTATTGGCTTGAGCCCATGGTCGAGGTCGAGACGCCCGCAGGCCGCATCGCCTTCGGCCCCGTCACTCCCGATCAAGTACCGGGGCTGTTTGACGCGGACCTTTTGTCGGGGGCAGCCTCGCACCCGCTCTGTCTGGGACCAACCGACGAAATCCCCTACCTGAAAAAACAGGAGAGACTCACCTTTGCCCGGGTCGGCATCACTGATCCGGTCAGTCTTGATGATTACATCGCCCATGACGGCTATCGTGGGCTAACGCGGGCCCTAGCGCTTGCTCCTGCCGCGATCGTGGACGAGGTCACTGAATCCGGCTTGCGCGGGCGCGGCGGTGCGGCATTCCCTACCGGTATCAAGTGGCGAACAGTACTCAACGCCGCTGCTGACCAGAAATACATCGTGTGTAACGCCGATGAAGGCGACTCCGGCACCTTCTCCGATCGGATGATCATGGAAGGAGACCCCTTCGTACTGATTGAAGGGATGACGATTGCGGCTATAGCGGTCGGTGCCACCCAAGGCTATATCTACCTCCGTTGCGAGTATCCCCATGCCCATGTCGCGCTAAACCAAGCCATAGCGGCCGCTTACGCTGCCGGTTATCTTGGTGCTGATATCCGTGGTTCAGGCCGGCATTTTGACCTCGAGGTACGTCTCGGTGCCGGTGCCTATGTTTGTGGCGAAGAAACATCACTGCTGGAAAGTATCGAAGGCAAGCGTGGACTGGTTCGCTACAAACCGCCGTTACCGGCCATTGAGGGCTTGTTTGGTCAGCCAACCATCATCAATAACGTCATTTCCCTAGCCTCCGTACCCATCATTTTGGACAAAGGCGGTGCCTTTTACAGAGATTACGGCATGGGTCGATCGCGCGGCACCCTGCCTATCCAATTGGCAGGAAACCTCAAGTATCCCGGCTTGGTAGAAAAGGCCTTCGGGGTTACTCTCCGGGAGATTCTTTATGACTTCGGCGGTGGCGCTGCCAGCGGTCGCCCCATACGTGCCGTACAGGTCGGCGGGCCGTTGGGGGCTTATCTGCCCGAATCACAATTCGATACCCCACTCGACTATGAAGCCTTTGCCGCCAACTGGACGGTGCTAGGTCATGGCGGGGTGGTGGCATTCGACGATAGCGTCGACATGTCGAAAATGGCTCGTTATGGCATGGAGTTTTGCGCTGTTGAATCCTGTGGCAAATGTACGCCCTGCCGGATTGGCTCGACCCGAGGCGTCGAAGTCATTGACAAGATACGTGCGGGTATTGATCGTGAGCAGAACATCGCTCTATTACGCGATCTAAGCGAAACGATGCTGGGGGGTTCCCTGTGCGCGCTGGGAGGCATGACGCCGTACCCGGTGCTCAGTGCGCTGAACCATTTTCCCGAGGATTTCACCGGTGGCACGCAAAAACCCGTGTGATCACGGGTAGCTGAAACGCAGTAGATTGGAGACCCTCATCATGGGTCAGGCGGACCGATCCGATTCGTGTGGAGAAGGTCGCACACATTACAC
>JBILXN010000096.1:0-8710 GCA_044378425.1 Methylococcaceae bacterium | reverse complement strand
CAATGTCAGCTGTGTTGAGGGCGTCCTTACTGATCGCAGCCTTGAAGAGGCGGTTGCCGGTGTGAATGTTGTGCTGGATTGCTCTGATAACCTTGCAACCCGGTACAGAGTCAACGCGGCATGTCATGCTCAATCGCGAATGCTGATTTCGGGTGCCGTCATTAGGTTCGAGGGTCAGTTGGCGGTATTTGCGCCGGGAAAGGCCGACAGCCCCTGCTACAACTGCCTCTATGCCAGCGATACCGATCAGGTTGAAACCTGCTCGCAATCGGGAGTAATCGCGCCACTACCGGGTATCATCGGCAGCATGCAGGCGCTACAGGCCATCAAGCTGATCACCGGAATCGGAGATTCCCTGCTGGGGTCATTGTTATTATTCGACGGTTTGTCGATGGAATGGCATCGCATACGCCTACCCAAAAATCCGGAGTGCCCGACCTGCGGGTTCACGCCTGCAGACGGAGGATCGTGATGTGATTCTTTATGCCGGTAGAGGCATGTTGATTGCTTGAGACTTGCCAATCACCCTTCCCATAGAGATATACGCGGGGAAATTAAAGAGTGGCCAAGAGTTCGTCCCGGCAACCTGTTGCCGCTAACAATGGTGTTGATGTGAAATCAAAAACCAAGCAAGCCTGGCTGATTGCATCAGGATTTCTGCTATTTGCTCTTATTGGGGATTCGATCCTCGACATCACGCTCCATCTGCTTCATATCCTGATAGAGTTCCTTGAGCTTGGACTGGAAGATGCGCTTGAACTTCTGTTTGACCTGGAGGGACACACGGCGCAGATGTATACCGCATGGATCGGTTTTACGGCGTTCATCCTTCTGTTCATGTATCTGTATCACCGGGTGACGCAGGCAGCGAGATCGAAATTCCGATCCTGGAGTTACTTCCGTTTGTGGTTAAGAGCATGGATTAGAGAACACTGGCTGCTGCTCGCCGTGTGCTGCTCAATTTACATTACGAGTGCCTTCCTGATCTGATCAAATCATGCGGCATGGTATGAATATCCCTGCCTCGCGACGTTTAGTCGTCATTAAAGTCAGATGGCGTGTCGGCGCCCGTCGCGAAATAAACCCTGGCATAAACGGCGTGATGTGACCGAATAGAATGGCAGCAGTCAAATTACCAGACCCTCGTTGGGATCTCGGTTTTCGATCACGATGATGGACGGGTAGGAGTTTCAGCAACTGACGCCCTGTTACAGGTGACAACTGACTTACCAGTTTCTGAGATCAGACAGCGATGTGAAGGGGGTTATATTGCCCGCATCAGGAACATCACCAAGACCACTCGAAGAGAGTCGTGTCAGATGCGGTAAAAAGAAAAAGGGCAATCTCCCAAGCCATTAATAACTCGGAAAATTACCCTTCTTTTGTATTGGCGTCCCCAAGGGGATTCGAACCCCTGTCGTCGCCGTGAAAGGGCGATGTCCTAGGCCTCTAGACGATGGGGACTGAACGCTTTAATCACGTCACTGGTGGTGGAGCCAGGGAGGATCGAACTCCCGACCTCTACAATGCCATTGTAGCGCTCTCCCAGCTGAGCTATGGCCCCGCGACGTTGAGCGGCGAATTCTAGAGACCTTAGCTTGGTTTGTCTAGTTTTTTTTCCCGACATAATCGACGGCCCGGTCGATTCTGGCCAATGTGGTCAGCTGACCGAGAATTTCCAGTGTCAAATCAATCGGCGGCGATACCGATGTGCCGGAAACAGCGACTCGCAGGGGCTGGGCGATGGCACCCATCTTGACCCCCAGGGACTCGGCCGTCGCGGCGATAATGTCATGAATACTCGCCCTCACCCAGGGCCGCAATGCGGCCAGGTTTTCCCGCAGCAGCGCCAGCCCTGCAACGGACGCCTGTGTGAGATGCTTGTGGGCTGCCTTTTCCTCATATTCGCTGAAGTCGCGATAGAAAAACGCGCTGGCTTGCGCCATTTCCACCAGCGTCTTGGTTCTTTCCCGCTGAGATTTGACGACCTCAACCAGTTCGGGACCTTCAGCAGGATCAATGCCGAGTTTCCCGAGATGCCAGCGCAGATGATGGGCAACATGGACGGGATCGCCATGCATCAGGTAATGGTGATTCAGCCAGAGCAGCTTTTCAGGGTTGAAGGTCGAGGCAGAATGATTGATGTCCGGCGCGTCAAAGTACTCAATCATTTGGTCGATCGAGAAAATCTCCTGGTCGCCATGGGACCAACCCAGCCGAACCAGATAATTCAATACCGCCTCAGGAAGAAAGCCATCATCCCGATATTGCATCACGCTGACCGCGCCGTGACGCTTGGACAGTCGGGCACCATCAGCACCCAGAATCATTGGAACATGAGCGTAGCGTGGTAGTTCAGCCCCCAGCGCCTTAAGAATATTGATCTGGCGCGGGGTATTGTTGACGTGATCATCACCACGAATCACATGAGTGATCTGCATGTCCAGGTCATCGACCACCACCGTAAAGTTATAGGTCGGGGAACCATCGGAGCGTGCGATGATAAGGTCATCCAGTTCGCTGTTCCGGACCACGATACGGCCCTTGACCATATCATCAATGACGACCTCGCCTTCATCTGGATTGCGAAAACGGACCACCGGTCTGACGCCTGGCCGCGGCTCGGCCAGATGGCGGCAGCGACCGTCGTAGCGAGGTTTCTCTTTATTCGCCATCTGCGCTTCGCGCATGGCATCAAGCTCATCCTTGCTGCAATAGCAATGGTAGGCTCTACCTTCATCAAGCAATTGCTGAATAAGTGCGTGATACCGGTCAAAACGGTGGGTTTGATAGAAAGGCCCTTCATCATATTCCAGCCCCAGCCAAGCCATGCCTTCGAGAATGGCATTCACCGATTCGGCCGTCGAGCGCTCAAGATCTGTATCTTCGATGCGCAGAATGAACGTGCCGCCATGTTTGCGGGCATACAGCCACGAGAAGAGCGCGGTACGCGCGCCTCCGACGTGAAGATAGCCGGTCGGGCTAGGAGCGAATCGGGTTCTTAGGGTCATGGTCATTTTCCTGAAACAAAGCTGTCCCCTGCTGGGGCGCTAAAATTAAATCCGGCGGTCGCGAACCGCTTTTATCCTGCGGGGATGATAGCAAAAGGTCTGGTCCGACCGATCAAAGGGATCGTGGGCCTGCCCCGTCCGTCGATGGTTACTGCCCAATCAGGCCGCCTGTTTTTTTGATGCGGGCGTTGCCCGGCTTTGCGACCATTGCCGCAGTTGCTTGATCTGCTCCTCCATCGTCCGTGACAACGGCACCATATGGGAGGCTGCCTGGGTAATATCCTTTTCAGTGAAGGGCCGACTGTCCTGATAGGCCTGAATACGGGCCGACTTCACCACCTGCTCAATCTCGGCGCCGCTCCAATCCTTGGTGACGACGGAGAGCAGATTCATGTTGAACGTCTCGGGGTCCGCACCATAGGCCTTGATATGTATTTTGAATATAGCGCGACGTTCCTCATCGGAGGGTAGATCAAGGAAGAACAACTGATCGAAGCGACCTTTCCGAATCACTTCGGCAGGCAGTTTTTCGATACGGTTAGCCGTCGCAACCACGAATACCTGCGGTGGCTTCTCCTGCATCCAGGTCAGGAAACTGGAAAAGATACTGCTGCTCCCGCCCGAACTACCCGACATACCATCGTAACCAAAGCTGTTTTCCATTTCGTCGATCCACAGCACGAGGGGCGCAATATTTTCGGCGGTTTTGAGTGCGCTGTCGAAGGCGTACTCGGGCGAACCAAACGCACCTGACATGACCAGATTCATATCCAGCCGCACCAGTGGCAACTGCCAGGCACTGGCGATCACCTTGGCCGCCATGCTCTTACCGCAACCGCTGATCCCCATGAACAGAATACCGGTAGGGAGCGGAATACCCGACTCGAAAGCCTCCCGGCTGAACAGCACCTTGCGACTTTCAACCCACTGTTTGAGGTTTTCCAGCCCCCCCACCTGCGCCATCGACACACTTTTGGCGATGAAATCCAGGCAGCCTTCCTTCTGCAGTGCAGCCGTCTTGTTTTCGTAAATATCTGGCAGCACGCTGTCGGTGCCATAGCGCTGCTCAGTGTTCCAGCCCTGAAATAAATGCCGAATCTCGTCCAGCGTCAAACCCTTCATGGCCGCAGCACAGCGATGCAGCCATTCCTCATCAAGCCCGGCTCCTGCGGCCTCGGACAAGTCTTGCAGTGCGGTAAAAATCTCACGCTCGTCAGGCATACCAAGATCCACCAGCCAGACCTGATTTTTGAGGGTTTCAGGTAAGTTCAGCGCCGGGTGAGATATGAAGACATAGTGGTTGGCACCGGTGGACTCATGGTATAGATCCCTCAGGGCTCGCACCAATGCCGGGTTACCATCAAACAGTGCCGGTAAATCCTTAAACCAGAAGAACGCATCCCGCCCCCCCTTACGGAGGATCTGGATAACAGCCAGGGGGTCAGTCAACGACTTATCACCATCAAGGCCATCGGCCAGGCTCCAGGACAGCACCCGGCGATCATCACCATAATGAACACGCGACAACTGGGCTAATTGTTTTTCCAGTCTATCTTCTTCGCGACTCTTGACGTAGACAAGGGGGTACTTCTGGGTAAGCCCCTTCAAAAGGCGGGCATTCAGGGATTGGGTCATGGCATTCCAGATGAGAGGTTAAACGGGCAAACAACAGCATGGGCGCGTCACGCCATTATAATGCGCTCTTACCGTAAAGGCCGTCTCACCCCATCATGAACGAGCACGATCCCGCCGCTCCTTTCGATATTGCCGCATTTCTGGATGCCCTGACTCAGCGCCCGGGTGTTTACCGTATGCTCGACGACAAGGGTGAAGTGATCTACGTCGGCAAGGCAAAAAATCTTAAAAAACGCGTATCCAGCTATTTCTCCACCCGCGACTGCTCACCCAAACAGCGGGTCATGGTGGCCCGCATCCACGCTATTGATGTGCGCGTGACCCACACCGAAAGCGAGGCCCTGCTGCTGGAAAGCCAGCTGATCAAACGCTTCAAGCCCCGCTACAACATCACACTACGTGATGACAAAAGTTATCCGTCGATCTACGTATCGACGCAGCAGGCGTTCCCTCGGCTGGCCTTCCACCGGGGGACGAAGAACCGTGAGGGGCGCTATTTTGGTCCCTATCCCAGTGCCAGCGCAGTCCGCGAGAGCCTCAAGCTGCTGCAAAAGATTTTCCCGGTACGGCAATGCCAGGATTCCTACTTTGAAAACCGGTCACGCCCCTGCCTCGAATACCAGATTGAACGCTGCACGGCGCCCTGCGTCGGCTATATCGACAGCGCCAGCTATGCTGAAGATGTGCGTGACACGCTCATGTTTCTTGAAGGTGACGGACGGCGGTTGATTGATATCTTGGCCGGGCGTATGGAGCGTGCCTCAACGCAACTGAATTTTGAGAAGGCCGCCCGCTACCGTGACCAGATTGCCAGTCTGCGAATGGTACTGGAGAAACAGGCAGTCCATGGCGAACAGGGCGATGTCGATATCATTGCTTGCGCCATCCAAGGCAGCGCCGCCTGCGTACAGATGGCCTTCATCCGCGGCGGTCAGCAGATCGGTGACCGCACCTATTTTCCCTCCATGACCGACGAGCATGAGCCTGGCAACATTCTTGAGGCCTTCATCGCCCAGTACTACCTCGGCAAACCGGTTCCCAAGGAAATTCTGGTTAGCCATGCCCCTGAAAACGTCGCGCTGCTAGAGGAGGCACTGACCAGCCAAGCCGGGCATCCCATCCGCATATCGGGCCGACTGCGAGGTGAACGGGCCCGCCGCCTGCAGTTGGCGATCACCAATGCCGGGAGCGCTCTGGCCGCTAAACTGGCGAACCGACAAGACCTTTATGGCCGCTATCGGGCACTGGCTGAAGCACTGAACTGCATTGAGACGCCGACTCGGCTGGAGTGTTTCGATATTAGCCATACCCAAGGCGAACAGACTGTCGCGTCCTGCGTAGTGTTTGACCGCCAGGGCGCTGTCAAATCAGCCTATCGCCGCTTCAATATTGAAGGGATAGAACCGGGGGATGATTATGCCGCTCTGGCACAAGCCGTAACTCGCCGCTATCAACGGATCAAGAATGGCGAAGTGGAGGTGCCGGATATTCTGTTCATTGATGGCGGCAAAGGCCAAGTTAGCGCCGTAAAAGCGGCCTTGACTGAAGTCGGCATGACGAACATCCGCATCATAGGTATCGCCAAGGGACCCGATCGCAAACCGGGCATGGAGGTTCTGATTCCAGCGCAGTCAGGACCGCCATTCATGTTACCCTCACACTCCCCTGCGCTACTGTTAATCCAGCAAATACGGGATGAGGCGCACCGCTTCGCCATTACCGGCCACCGACAACGACGGGCCAAGGCCAAAACCCGGTCGGCACTTGAGGACATCCCGGGGCTTGGCCCCAAACGGCGGGCGCAGCTGTTGCGCCAGTTTGGCGGTCTCCGTGAAATTAGCCGGGCCGGAGTAGATGCACTGAGTCGAATAGATGGTATAAGCCATCAACTGGCCCAACGCATCTATGACATGTTTCATGAACAGGAAATCTGAACCATGGAGTTGAATCTCCCCACCTACCTGACCCTGCTCCGGATCGTTCTGATTCCGGTGCTGGTTGTATTGTTCTACCTGCCATGGAAAGACAGCCATGTTGCTTGCGCCCTAGTGTTCATGATTGCCGGTCTCACAGACTGGCTGGATGGCTACCTTGCCCGACGCATGAATCTCACCACTCGCTTCGGTGCCTTTCTCGACCCTGTTGCCGACAAGCTAATGGTTGCGGTCACGCTGGTATTGATCGTTCAGGCCGACCCCAGTCCCTTGGTCGCCATCGCCTCAGCCATCATAATCGGTCGTGAAATTACCATCGCCTCTCTACGGGAGTGGATGGCCGAAGTTGGCGAACGCAACAAGGTCGCGGTCTCCAATCTGGGCAAGTGGAAAACTACGGCCCAAATGGTCTCTATTACCCTCATCCTGTTCAGCATGGACATCTGGCGGGATACCCTTCAAAGTCTCGGCCAGTACCTGCTCCTGCTGGCAGCGGTCCTGACCTTATGGTCCATGGTGATCTACTTGCGTGCCGCACTTCCGGCGTTCTCAAGGGATGAACGCAAGAGTGTTGACAAGGCAGAGTTAGGTCTCTAAAATTCGCGGCTCAGAACAAAGCGCGGGAATAGCTCAGTTGGTAGAGCACAACCTTGCCAAGGTTGGGGTCGCGAGTTCGAGTCTCGTTTCCCGCTCCAATTTTTAAAAAGCCGCTCTTGTAGCGGCTTTTGCTTTCGGACAGGCCTATTAATAATCGGCACCTAATCCTGTCTACCCCATTGTGGCGCGTTAGCAAAGCGGTTATGCAGTGGATTGCAAATCCATCTAGGGCGGTTCGACTCCGCCACGCGCCTCCATTAATTCAATCGGTTAGCGAATAACTAAAAGCTAATTGCACCTGAAATTGGTTCGCAATCAGCTAAAAATCGTCTCCAAAGTGGTAAAACCGCTCGCTCATTGGACTGTTTTGTCCATTTACCGCGAGCTAGAGATGGCCCACATTCGACAACGGTCTACCGGCACATGGGAAATCCCCATTCGCCGAGAAAATCTTCCCAAGCCCAGCCAGGCTTCTGCAGATACCGAAGCAGAGGCAAGAGTGTGGACAGAACGCATGGAAGCGCAACTCGATTCAGGTTTTATTCCTGAAGAAATCCTGACAGCCATCCAGCGCTCTCAAAAAAACCATGGCCAAATGGTTGGATGATATAGGCCGACGAGGTTGCCATCAGCCCGTCCGACTTACCCCTCCTGACCGTCATAACCTAGGCTATCGGTGCCCTTCAGCTCGGACAGTTGGCTCAGCAAAATCTTCTTAGGCTGGATCAAGAAGATGAAGGAGCGGACACTCACTCTGGGAAGCCGCTCGCCCGTTTTACCGTTCAGTCCGGAAACCGTATCAGCCTGAACTGAGTTCAACCCCATTTACACAAAAATTCAGACACACCCCTCGGCCGCCTTGGTCACCGTTCTGACGGCGGCATAGCCCTTATAGCTGCCATCCTCTTTCCGATCACAGCGCTTGTGGACCGTGATGACGCCCGCGCGGACAAGGTCTGCGATGGCCCGCTCTGCCCGCCTTAGCGATAAACCGGCTTTGTCGGCGAGATGGGGTGAGGCCCTGAAAACTGCCATCCGCCTGCGGTATGCCGACCCTGAGGGTGGCGAGTTCGGTGTAGTGGGTCAGACAACAGCCCAGGATGCGTAGACAGCCTTCCCGGCGCTCGCTGCGCTGCTGCCGATCACTGCCGTTGGCGAGGTCCAGCGTGGGCAGTATCTTGCACGGACTCTAGTAATAATCCTTAGATCTTGCCCTGATTTCGTGTGCGTATTATTGCGTATTTTTAGTTCTTAATGCGGTTTCAGGGAAATAATCATAAAACACCAACAATACCTTGCAAAGACACGCATATTCATTCAAAAGCTAACAAAACTCATAAATTCACAGTAAAACCCATAAAAACACACAAGATCACACAAATACTCATGGAAAACATAAATACACACTTAAATCAACTTAAATCATAAAAAACTAGGAAGTCCGCGCTGAACAACCCTTATGCCTATGATTTTTAATGTTAAAAGGGCTTGTTTTAAGGTCTTGAATCGCCAGAAATGAGATAATAACCCCCT
>JBILXN010000004.1:0-28593 GCA_044378425.1 Methylococcaceae bacterium | reverse complement strand
GAAGGTCCGCCCTTTGAGGGTGCCACCGAAATAGGCTGCCAGTTTTTGGTGCAGACGCTGCTTTTGCCGGTCATTGACGCCTTCCACGGCTTGCAGCAACTGGGCTTCATAGCCCACATCACGGGCAATGCGCTCCAGCGCGGTGACGTCTTTGGGAAAACAGGAGCCGCCATAACCGCAACCGGGATAGATGAAGTGGTAACCGATACGGGGGTCAGAGCCTATTCCCAGCCTCACCTTCTCAATATCGGCACCCAGTCGTTCAGCAAGATTTGCCAGTTCGTTCATAAAGCTGATCTTGGTCGCCAGCATGGCATTAGCCGCATACTTGGTGAGTTCTGCCGAACGGATATCCATGCAGACCAGCCGGTCATGATTACGGTTGAACGGGGCATAAAGGGCGCGTAGTAGTTCGGTGGTGCGGGGATTGTCGGTACCAATCACGATGCGATCGGGCTTCATGAAGTCCTCTATCGCGGCGCCTTCCTTGAGAAATTCGGGGTTGGAGACGACGTCAAACTCCAGTGCAGACTGGCGTTCAGCCAGAACTGCAGCGATGGCATCACGGACCGTGTCAGCGGTTCCAACCGGTACGGTAGATTTGTTCACCACCACCCGATAATCCCGCATATACCGTCCGATACTACGGGCAACCGCCTGCACATACTGCAAATCGGCCGAGCCATCCTCATCCGGCGGGGTACCGACCGCTATAAACTGGAATAGACCGTGCTCGACACCGAGCGTGATGTCCGTCGTGAAGCGCAATCGGTTGGCCGCCATGTTGCGGCGAATGATGTCATCAAGTCCCGGTTCGAAGATTGGGACTTCGCCCTGGTTCAGTCGGTCAATCTTGCCTGAATCAATATCAACACTGACCACCTCATTGCCGACTTCAGCCAGACAGGCGCCGGTGACCAGACCGACATACCCGGATCCAAATACCGTGACTTTCATCGTACGTTGCTGTCCTGTATGAAAATTAGGAAACTCAAGCCATGCCGCGCGCCAGATCGCGCTGGATATCTTCAAGTGCTTCAAGACCCACAGCCACCCGAAGCAGGCCCTCACCGATACCAGCCGCGGCGCGCTCTGCCTCGGTGAGACGACCATGCGTCGTGGTAGCCGGATGGGTAATGGTGGTTTTGACGTCACCCAGATTGGCCGTGATCGATAGCATCCTGGTGCCGTCAACCACCAGCCAGGCCGCCTCCCGACCCCCGGCCACTTCAAAACTGATGATGCCGCCCCCCGCTGTTTGCTGTCGCAGGGCGAGTTCATGCTGGGGGTGCGAGGCCAGGCCAGGGTAGTTCACGCGGGTGACCGCCGGTTGCGTTTCCAGCCACTCTGCGAGCGCTTGCGCATTACGGCTGTGGGCGTCCATGCGCAGACTCAGGGTTTCCAGCCCCTTGAGAAAGACCCAGGCATTGAAGGGGCTCATCGACGGTCCACCCGTTCGGAGGAAGGGGTAGATCTGCTTGTCCAGCAACTCATGGGCACCAACAATCGCACCACCGACACAACGGCCCTGCCCGTCCAGATATTTAGTAGCAGAGTGAATAATCAGGTCTGCACCCAGTGCCAGCGGCTTTTGCAAAGCAGGCGTACAGAAACAGTTATCGACCGCGAGTAGTGCGCCCCGAGCATGGGCCAGTTCGGCAAGCTGGCGGATATCGACGATTTCGGTTAGCGGATTGGACGGCGTTTCGACAAATAACAGGCGGGTCTCAGGCGTGATGGCTGTCGCCCAGGCGTCGTAATCGGTCAAATCAACGAACGTGGTCCGCACCCCGAATTTACCAAGGAAGTTTTGGAACAGGAGTACGGTATTGCCAAATACGCCACGTGAGCAGACCACATGGTCGCCCGCCTTGAGCAGACCGAAGGCCATGGTCGCAATGGCCGCCATACCTGACGCCACGGCAATACAGCGCTCTCCCCCTTCCATGGCGGCCAGCCTTTCCTCGAAGGCACGCACGGTGGGATTGGTGAAACGCGAGTAAATATTGCCTGGCACCTTGCCGGAAAACCGCGCCGCCGCTTCAGCTGCACTGCCGAACACATAGCTGGAAGTCGGGAATATCGGATCAGAGTGCTCACCTTCAGCCGTCCGGTGCTGCCCGGCGCGGATGGCCTGGGTATCCATGTGGTAATCATTCCAGTCGATCTCATTCATAAGGATGTCCGTTGTTATCCGGCGTTATGCAAACCTATCATCGAACCCACACCGTCACGCCCAACCTTTGCAGTGTCATTCCGGTGGTTGCTGAGGCGCTCAAGGTAGTCCGGATGAACGTCGCCGGTGACATATTCGCCATTGAAGCAGGACGTGTCGAACTGACGTATGCCCGGATTACCCCGCTGGACGGCGTCAATCAGATCTTGCAGCCCCTGATAGATCAGCCAGTCACAGCCCAGCGCAGTCTGAACTTCCTCTTCCGTCCGGCCATGGGCAATCAATTCTTCAGCCGCAGGCATATCAATGCCATAAACATTCGGGTACCGAACCGGCGGGGCAGCCGAGGCCAGATAGACTTTTTTCGCCCCGGCATCGCGAGCCATCTGGATGATTTGTTCGGAGGTTGTTCCACGCACGATGGAATCATCGACCAGCAGCACATTGCGGTCCTTGAACTCCATGCCTATGGCGTTGAGCTTTTGCCGCACCGATTTCTTGCGCAACTGCTGGCCTGGCATGATGAAGGTCCTACCGATATAGCGATTCTTGATAAAACCTTCGCGGTACTTGACGCCCAGTTTATTGGCCAGTTGCAGTGCTGAAGTTCGGCTGGTGTCGGGTATGGGAATGACCACGTCGATGTCATGATCGGGCCGCAGTCGCTGAATCTTGTCAGCGAGTTTGTCGCCCATCCTGCGGCGGGCCTTGTAGACCGAAATACTGTCAAGAATTGAGTCGGGGCGGGCAAAGTAGACATATTCGAAAATGCAGGGCGACATGGAGGTCGCGCTGGCACATTGACGGGCGTGCAGAGTACCGTCCTTCTCAATGATGATGGCCTCACCAGGGGCTACATCGCGCACTGTGGTGAATCCGAGCACATCCAGCGCCACGCTTTCCGAGGCGAACATGTAGTCGGTACCCTTTGCAGTTTTGCGCTCACCGTAGACCAGGGGCCTGATACCATGCGGGTCGCGAAAGGCGACGATGCCAAATCCGGTCAGCATCGCCACCACCGAATAGGCACCCCGGCAACGTTTGTGCAGGTGCGCGACCGATTGAAAGACATCATCGGCACCAATGCTGAGTTTGCCGAGTTCGTGCAACTCGTGAGCGAAAACGTTGAGCAGAACTTCGGAGTCGGAGTCGGTATTAAGGTGGCGCTGGTCCTCGACAAACAGTTCCTGCTTAAGGGCCTCGGCATTGGTCAGATTGCCGTTATGGGCCAACGTGATGCCGTAGGGCGAATTGACGTAGAACGGCTGGGCCTCAGCCGAACTGATACAGCCTGCGGTCGGATAACGGACATGGGCAATACCCATGCTTCCGCGCAGATTTAGCATGTGACGCGTGTGAAATACGTCGCGGACCAGTCCGCTGTCCTTGCGCAGATGAAAACGGTTACCTTCACACGTCACGATACCGGCGGCATCCTGGCCCCGGTGCTGAAGCACGGTCAGTGCTTCATAGAGTTCCTGATTCACGTCCTCACTGGAAAC
Organism: Methylococcaceae bacterium; assembly: GCA_044378425.1. GTDB lineage: Bacteria > Pseudomonadota > Gammaproteobacteria > Methylococcales > Methylococcaceae > UBA6136. Next base: position 24,915 of record JBILXN010000004.1, on the reverse strand, counting down.
GATACCGGCAATACCACACATAGTCCTAAACCTGAATCAATGGGAAATAATCTGGGAACCGAGTCGGCTGACATAGCCGGGGGGAATCTGGCTTGCCAGCCAGATCGCCAAAGACTGGAACAGGGGGATGAGTCGTGACGCCTTCCACCAGGGATCCTGCGGAAAAGGTGTTTCCTTGGCCAAAAACACCAGTACCGCAATGATCAACATACCCCGGGCCAAGCCGAACAGCAGACCTGCCAGCCGATCAACCCCGGTCAGGCCCGTACTCTCAATAAGACGGCTCAGCAAAAAACCCGCTAGCCCGGCCAGCATCAGTGTCACGAGAAACAACAAGGCAAAAGCCGCTGCGGCACGGGCTGAAGGGAGCGGGATCAATGACTCAAGGTAGACGGCAACGGTTGCGCCGTAATGCAGGCTGACCCAGATCGCAACACCCCATGCCGCCAACGAAAACACTTCTCTCACCAAGCCTCGCACCAGGCCAACCAGGCCCGAAAGGCCCATAACGCCGATGATGCAGAGATCCAGCCAGTTGAAGGGCGGCATGCCTCAGGACTCCACTTGCTGTAGAACGTTCAAAGGGGCGTACACTCAGTGATTCTGCAAAATCATGCCCTTGACGCCATCCTGGGCTTCCAGATCTTTTTGTATCTGTTCCGCACGGTTGCGATTGAGATTGCTGCCGACCGTCACCCTGTAGAGGGTACCGGAACTACCCTGGGTCACATGGACGGTCGCGGGGAGATTGCGTTTGCGCAGTTTGTCGGCCAGCACGCGGGCATTCGATTCGGTCGAGAATGTTCCTGCCTGCACCACCCATGACGCATTTATATCCTGGCCACGTGCGGCAGTAGCGGACGGGGCGCTGGCCGATTTTGCTGGCTTGGCAGCCGGTTTACTGACTGGGGCAGTTGGGGTAGTCGAAAATTTTGCGACGGACTGCGACTTGGGCTTCTGGACCGGAGCGGCTCCGGTATCCGCAATGGCTGCAGGGGGCTTGGGAGCCTTGACGGTCTTTCTGGCATCTGTCGCCACAGGGATGGCGGGCCTGGCGTGTGGCTTGGCAGCGGGAATAACCACTGCTGCCGGCGCAGTAACTGCGGGTGCTTCCTCTTCCTGAACAGGTCGCTCACCGTCTGAGGGGGATTCAAGCTCATCCTGCGCATTACGAGCATCGGGCAGAGCCGGTGATGGTAGCACCTCCGCTTCCGCTTTCGCTGGCCTGGCGGTGGGTTCATCCAGTGGCACCACCGTATAACCCCGCTTTCTCGGCGCGGATTTTTCCGCCACTGCCGCACCATCAGCCGCCACAGGGGCAGATCCGGCTGGCTCGGTCGTTGCCTCGGCCGGTGTTTCCACCGAGGTCTTGGGCAGGGCCAGGATTTCTTCCCCGCTGTCCGCTGGTCTCGATTTGTTTTCGAAAAACATGGGTACGACTACAACAGCAAGGATCGTGATAATGCCGGCGCCAATCAAGCGGCGTTTCAATTCTTCATCCATCATCATTACCCCTTGTTAAGCGACTTGCGCCAGATAGTCTGAAACCAGAAAAAAAGACCCGAACACCAGAATCAAATCGCCGTCATGTGCAGTAACGCGCGCCGCGGCGACCGTTGCTGCCACATCACTGAAGCCGACCCGAACCGCCGCCACACCGGCTTCGGTCAGAATGGGCAGCAACTGTTCCGGCGTAGCCGCCCGGGTCATTTGCAAAGGTGCAAGATACCAGCAATCAATCGCATCGCAGATAGTGGCAATGATACCGGCGATGTCCTTGTCCCGCATGACGGCAAACACGGCATGGATGCGACAATTGCGATAATGACGATGGAGATGCCCAGCCAGTTTACTGACAGCTTGGGGATTGTGGGCGACATCCAGCAACACCGGGATTGGGCCGGCAAATAACTGAAATCGGCCTGGTAAGGTCACCTCAGCAAGCCCACGCCGAATCGCTGCTTCGGTCACCGGATAGTGGCGACTCGCGATCTGCAGAACCTCCAGCACAGCCGCGGCATTCATCAGTTGATGCTCGCCGGGTATGGCAGGTATGGGCAGTGCATCCAGACTCGCGTGCTGGTCGCGCCAGTGCCAGCCATCAACGCCTACGTCATAGCTGAATTCAAAGCCCTGGCGATAAAGTGGCGTTTTAAGATTCTGCGCTAGCTGCAGAACGCTTTCGGGAAGGTCGGGGTCGCCAATGACGGCAGGTCTTCCAGACCGAAAAATGCCTGCTTTCTCAATGCCGATCGCATCGCGGGTATTACCCAGCCACTCCTGATGATCGATACCAATACTGGCGATCAAGGCTATGTCAGGGTCAATGATATTGACCGCATCAAGCCGTCCCCCGAGTCCCACTTCCAGAATCCTGACATCGAGATTTTGGCCGGAAAAAATATCCAGCGCCGTTAGAGTGCCAAACTCGAAGAAACTGAGTGAGGTATCGCCACGGGCGTCATCGATCCGCTGAAACGAGGCCACGATGCGATCATCGCTCACCGGACGCCCATTAATGCAGATACGCTCGTTATAGCGAAGGATATGAGGAGAGGTGTAGGTGCCTACCCGATAGCCGGACTCGCGAAAAATCCTGTCCAGCATGGCAACACATGAGCCTTTGCCGTTCGTACCGCCCACACTGATGGTCAGCACGGATGTATCCGGCAGGGCCAAACCCTCGAGCACACTCGCAACCCGGGCAAGTCCCAGGTCAATGGCCTGGGGGTGCAGGGTTTCCTGCCAGGCCAGCCAATCGGCTAGCGTTGCAAAACGCATTGATTTAGTTGTCGCTATGCGGGTTACTCAGGGTTCCGACTGCATCCCGTTGATCACTGCGCGGCAACCGCAACCGGGCGCTGCGACTGGCCCTTCGGGCCTGAACAGGTTGTTCCGGCATCATCAAGTCGAACAGGGAGGCAATGGTCTGTCGCATTTCGCGGCGATCAACAATCATATCGAGCGCACCGTGATCAAGCAGAAATTCGCTGCGCTGGAAGCCCTCTGGGAGTTTTTCTCGCACGGTCTGCTCGATCACGCGGGGGCCGGCGAAGCCAATCAGGGCACCGGGTTCACCAATATTAATGTCCCCGAGCATGGCCAGACTTGCGGATACACCCCCCATGGTGGGATCCGTCATGACCGAGATAAACGGGATACGGGCTGCGGCCATAGCCGCAAGGGCGGCACTGGTCTTGGCCATCTGAAACAGTGACAGCAGTGATTCCTGCATTCGAGCGCCACCACTGGCGCAGAAAACCACCATAGGTACGCTATTCGCCAGACAGTAGTTGACACCACGGACAAAGCGCTCACCCACTACCGAGCCCATGGATCCGCCCATGAATTCGAAATTGAAGGCGGCGGCGACAACGGGTCGGCCTTCCAGTTGTCCGGCGACTACGATCAGGGCATCTTTCTCGCCGGTAGTTTTCTGCGCCTGAGCCAGACGGTCCTTGTACTTCTTGCTGTCTTTGAATTTAAGGGCATCGACGGATACCAGATTTTCACCTATCTCGGTGCGGTTACCGGGATCCAGGAAACCATGCAAGCGCTTGCGGGCGCTCTGGCGCATGTGATGTCCGCATTTAGGGCAGACTGACAGGTTACGGTCCACTTCGGACCGATAAAGTATGGCATTGCAACTGGGACATTTGCTCCAGAGGCCCTCGGGTATGGTGCCTTTGGTGGACGCCTCTGTACGGATTTTGGATGGGACCAGCTTATGAAACCAGCTCAAACTCATGGCTCTCGTCAATTATGACTGGGTGGACGCGTCCAGGGCGGTACGCATGGAGTGTAGTAATTCGACGATACCGGCAAGTGCCAGCGTGGTGTCGCCGTCGGATTCCTCAATCTTGCCAACTAACGCACTGCCGACCACCACGGCATCGGCGACGTTGCCTATGCTGGCAGCGGTTTCGGCATTTTTTACACCAAAGCCAACAGCCACTGGCAATTCAGTCAGTCGGCGTATCTCTTCCAGTTTGCGTTCAACATCGGCTAGATCAAGATTTGCAGCGCCAGTCACACCTTTAAGAGCGACATAATAGAGATAGCCCCTTCCCAACTGGCCCATCTTGCCAATGCGTTCCTCGGTACTGTTGGGCGCCAGTAAATATATCGGGTCGACGTTGGCTTTTTGCAGCAATGGCAGGAAACCCATGGATTCTTCAGGTGGTAAATCCACCGTTAAAACCCCATCCACACCGACAATCCCTGCCCGTTCTGCAAAATTCTCATAGCCCATGGCCTCAATCGGATTGAGATAACCCATCAGCACAATTGGGGTATCAGTGTCCTGCTGGCGGAACTCACTCACCAGATTCAGCACCTTGCGCAGACTCATCTTATGGGAGAGTGCCCGTTCGCTGGCGCGCTGAATGACCGGTCCATCCGCCATTGGATCTGAAAACGGCACACCGATCTCGAGTATGTCGGCACCAGCCTTGACCATGGCATGCAAGGCCGGAACCGTGAACTCAGGATTGGGATCGCCAGCGGTGATAAAAGGGATGAGCGCGGTGCGCCTGGCCTGCTTAAGTGCCTGAAATTTTGCAGTCAGTCGGCTCACAGTTTTATCCCCTCACGCTCGGCTATGGTGTTGATGTCCTTGTCGCCACGGCCGGACAAGTTGATGAGTATGGTCTGGTCCTGCTGCATGGTTGGGGCCAGTTTCATGGCGTACGCCACCGCATGACTGGACTCCAGCGCCGGAATGATGCCTTCCATGCGGGTCAGGGTATGGAAGCCCTCCATCGCCTCGGTATCGGTAATGCCGACATACTGGGCCCGATGGCTGTCTTTCAACCAGGCATGTTCGGGGCCGACGCCCGGGTAATCAAGGCCCGCAGAAATCGAATGGGTTTCGATGATCTCACCGTCGTCGTCCTCAATCAGATAGGTACGATTGCCGTGCAACACACCGGGGCGCCCGGCGCTGAGCGGGGCAGAATGACGGCCTGTTTCGATACCATCACCCGCTGCCTCTACACCGTACATTTTGACTTCGGCATCGTCTATGAACGGGTAAAAAAGACCGATCGCATTTGAACCACCGCCAACACAGGCCACAAGCGCATCTGGCAGACGTCCGACTCTGGCGAGCATCTGCTCGCGTGACTCGCGACCGATCACCGCCTGAAAATCGCGCACCATCGCCGGATAGGGGTGCGGGCCCGCGACCGTACCGATGATATAGAAGGTGTTATCCACGTTGGTGACCCAATCACGCATAGCCTCATTCAGCGCATCCTTCAGGGTTTTGGAGCCTGAGGCCACCGGCACAACCGTCGCTCCCAGCAATTTCATACGCAACACATTAGGCGCCTGACGCGCTACATCGACCTCACCCATGTAGACGATACATTCCAGCCCCAGCCGGGCGGCTACCGTTGCCGTTGCCACACCATGCTGGCCGGCTCCGGTTTCAGCGATAATCCGGGTCTTGCCCATACGCTTGGCCAGCAGAGCCTGACCAATGGTGTTGTTGACCTTGTGGGCGCCGGTGTGGTTGAGATCTTCGCGCTTCAGATAGATCTGGGCACCCCCAAGATGGCGACTGAGCCGCTCGGCATGGTAGATGGGCGAAGGACGGCCAACGTAATGCTGAAGATCATGATCCATTTCAGCGAGAAACTCGGGATCCAGCATGTAGCGCTGGTAGGCGAGTCGCAGTTCCTCAATGGGCTCCATGAGGGTTTCCGCTACGAATATTCCACCGTAGGGACCAAAGTGGCCGCGCGCATCCGGCAGGTTGTAGGGTTCAGCCGATGTGTAGACTGTAGTCAAATTCATTAACCTCTTTGAGAAATGCGGCCATCTTGGCGACATCCTTTATACCTTTACCTGCCTCAACGCCGCTGGAAACATCCAGTGCGTACGGGCGTACTGCCCGCAAGGCGTCAGCAACATTATCCGGCGACAGACCGCCGGCAAGAATCAGCGACTCTGCCAGGTGTGGAGGCAGGATACGCCAGTCAAAACAGGCACCCGTCCCCCCCTTGGCGTCGGGGTGCCAGGCATCCACCAAAAATCCGCATGCCGAGGCGTAGCGCGCTATTTCAGAGCTCAGATCCAAATCAGGCCGCATTCGCAACGCCTTGATATAGGGTTTGCCAAATCCCATGCAGAATTCTTCTATCTCGTCGCCATGAAACTGCAACATATCAATCCGGACCGCATTGATTACTGCAAGCACATCCTGCACCTGGGCATCGACAAACAACCCAACCACTGTTACGAATGGCGGCAGTGAAGCAACAATTTTTCGCGCTGCATCAATCCCGACATGGCGTGGGCTACCAGGGTAGAACACCAAGCCTAGAGCATCGGCACCCGACAACACCGCAGACAGGCCGTCCTCGGGACGCGTGATGCCGCAGATTTTAACGCGAGTTCGGCGAAACGGGCACGCGATTTTCACTTGCAGTCTTCAGGTGTGTAACGTCGGACGTTGGCCGGTAGGCGCTGAAAAACAGAGTGTTTGGGTAGACCGTAGGGGTCAGGATAAAAAACACCGGCAAAGTATAACCCGTCGGGGGGCGCCGTTACACCGCCCGCGGCACGATTCCGCGCCCGCAATACGTCCCCCGCCCAATCGACTGAATGACGACCTGAACCTATGTCAATCAGCACACCGGCGATATTGCGAACCATGTGATGGAGAAAGGCATTGGCGCAAAGATCAATGACGACTTGTTCGGCCTCCCGCCTGACATGAATGAAGTGCATGAAACGATGGGGGCTTTTCGATTGACAGCCCTGAGCGCGAAAGGAAGAGAAATCATGTTCGCCGACCAATTGGTCCGCCGCCGCCTGCATCGCACTGACTTCCAGCGGGGCATGAACCCAGGTTACCTGCTGGCGTTGCAAGGCCGACTTCATGCCCCGATTAAGAATGACATAGCGATAGTAACGGGCGACGGCACAGTAGCGGGCATGGAAGTCGCCACTGACCTCCCGCACCCAGGTCACGCGGACGTCAGCCGGCAGATTGGCATTGCCGCCCATGATCCAGGAATACCCCGTGCGGAACACGGGTGCATCGAAGTGCACTACCTGTTCCAGTGCGTGTACGCCTGCATCAGTGCGACCCGCACAAATAACACGGATGGGCGCATCCGCCACCCTGCCCAAGGCCTCTTCCAGTGTGGCCTGTACCGTCCGCCTGCCGGTCTGACATTGCCATCCGGCGAACTGTGATCCGTCATATTCGACGCCCAATGCGATACGCATAAAAATCCTTGCCCTGAACTGATTCTATTGTGACGCCGGCCCTGGCTTAAACGGCGAGTCAGGCTGATACGCCCGGATTCTCCATCACGCGCGAACCGGCAGATTGCAGCGCCACATCGGGTATCATAGACGGCTTGGGGACGTGACTCACCGCTATACCCCGCGCGCCAATCGACTGACAACCTTACCGCAGATTTATCCGTCATGACAGAAATTGCAAAACTCGAATTGGGCGGCCGATGCTATGAATTACCGGTCATCACCGGTACCGAAAATGAGAAAGGCATTGATGTCACCCGCCTGCAGGCCACTACCGGTCACATCACGCTGGACCCTGGATTCGGCAATACGGGCTCCTGCAAATCTGCCATCACCTTCGTTGATGGAGACAAGGGTATCCTTCGGTATCGCGGTTACGACATCTCCGAACTGTGCGAGAAATCCACTTTCATGGAAGTCTCGTACCTGCTGATTTATGGCGATCTGCCAACCCCTGAGCAATTCACCCGATTCAAGGACAAGATACTGCTGCACTCGCTGATTCATGAGGACATGAAGAGTTTCTTCACCTCCTACCCCGGCCATGCCCACCCTATGGCAATACTCTCGTCGATGGTCTGTTCGCTATCGGTCTACCATCCGGAACTGCTGGCGCCCAACCCCAGCCCCAAGGAGATGAGCCAGACCATTACCCGGCTACTCTCCAAAGTGCGCGTGCTCGCCGCCTTCGCTTATAAGCGTTCAGTGGGAGAGGCCTTTGTCTACACCCGGCCGGAGCTCGACTACGTCTCGAACTTTATGCACATGATGTTCACTACTCAGATGCGTCCGTTCGAACCGAACGAAACCATCCGCAAGGCGCTCGACGTATTGTTCATCCTTCATGCCGATCATGAACAAAACTGTTCGACCTCAACCGTTCGGATGGTCGGCTCCTCACAAGCCAACCTGTTCGCCTCAATCTCGGCGGGTGTCTGCGCACTGTGGGGACCGTTGCACGGCGGCGCCAACCAGTCGGTGATCGAAATGCTGGAAGCAATTGAGAAGGATGGTTGCAACTACAAGAAATACATAGAAAAAGCCAAGGATAAGAATGATCACTTCAAACTGATGGGCTTCGGCCATCGGGTTTATAAAAGCTACGATCCGCGAGCTGTGATATTGAAAAAATATTGCGACCAGATTCTGGGCGAACTGGGCATCACGGATCCCATACTGGAAATTGCCAAAGGGCTTGAGGAAGCGGCGCTGACCGACCCCTACTTCATCGAACGCAAACTCTACCCCAACGTCGATTTTTACTCCGGCATCCTGTATCGGGCCATGGGTATCCCGACCAACATGTTCACCGTGATGTTCGCGCTGGGCCGCCTGCCCGGCTGGATTGCTCACTGGAAGGAGATGATTGATGATCCTGGCACCCGTATCGCCAGACCACGGCAGATTTATATCGGCCCGGCACCGCGGGCATACGCCCCGCGCGTTCAGCGCCAGCCTGACTAGGCCCTGCTACCCAGCGCCAGTCGATCGCCCCTAAGCCGCAGACCGATGCCCGTTCCGCCAGACTGAAATCTGGGCGAAACGGGCCACATGGTTCATGCCTATCCACCTCAGCTCGCGCCTCGCGTGCACTCAGAATGTACACCCATGTCACTCATCTCACTCAATAACATCCACCTCGGCTACGGCCATCCTTTGCTTGACGGTATCAGCTTTTCGCTAGAGAAAGGCGAGCGGGTTGCCCTGGTCGGACGCAACGGAACGGGTAAATCCACACTGCTCAAACTGATTGACGGCCGTATCAGCGCCGATGACGGCGATATTGCCTATGCCGATGGGATAAGGATCGCCCGACTAGATCAGGAAGTACCGCTGGAAACTTCCGGCACCGTATTCGATGTGGTCGCCACCGGCCTTGGCGAGATTGGAAACGCTATCCGTAGGTTCCACCATCTTACCCATGAAATGAGTGGCGAGATGGACGCCCGCGCCCTGCAGGAGTTGGAGGACTGCCAGCATGTCATAGAGGCGGCAGGGGCATGGGACATGGAAAAAACCATCGAAAATCTGCTGACGCGGCTCAGTCTGCCGGTTGAAGTCGACATATCAACTCTCTCCGGCGGACTCAAGCGCCGGGTGTTACTGGCTCGAGCCCTGGCTTCGAAACCCGACATTCTCCTGCTTGATGAGCCCACCAACCATCTTGACCTCGACGCCATTCTCTGGTTGGAGGAATTTCTCCTCGGCTGGTCCGGCACTCTGGTATTCATCACCCATGACCGGGTCTTTCTGCAACAGCTTGCCACCCGCATTATTGAACTGGATCGCGGCCGACTCACCGATTTTCCCGGCGATTACCCAACCTACCTGCGACGCAAGGAAGAACTGCTGGAGGTCGAGGCCAAGGTCAATTCCGAATTCGACAAAAAACTCGCCCAGGAGGAAGCCTGGATTCGCCAGGGCGTGAAGGCTCGCCGTACTCGCGACATGGGCCGCGTCAAACGACTGGTGGAAATGCGCAATGAACGCAGTGAGCGTCGGGCCCGAACCGGTCAGGTCAGCATGCAGGTGCAACAAGCGGAACGCTCCGGCAAACTGGTGGTGGAAGCTGAGGACGTCTGCTTTCGCTATGAAGACCGCAGCATCATCGAGGGTCTCACCACCACCATATTGCGCGGTGACAAAGTTGGAATCATTGGACCCAATGGCTGTGGCAAAACGACCCTCCTCCGCCTGATGCTGGGTCAGCTGGAGCCTACCGCTGGCAGGATCAAACTGGGCACCAATCTTCAAATAGCCTACTTTGACCAGTATCGGGCCACACTGGACGAGGAGGCGACCGTGATCGACAACGTGGCTCAGGGCAGCGATCGCGTAACCGTAAACGGCCGCAACACCCATGTCATCGGCTACCTCCAGGATTTTTTGTTTACCCCGGACCGCGCCCGCCAGCCGGTGAAATCGCTTTCAGGCGGCGAACGCAACCGGTTGTTACTGGCCAGACTGTTCACCCAGCCTGCCAATCTGCTGGTACTGGACGAACCTACCAATGATCTGGACGCCGATACCCTGGACCTGCTGGAAGAGTTATTGATCGACTACTCCGGTACCGTGCTGGTTGTGAGTCATGACCGCGCCTTCCTTAATAATCTCGTCACCAGCGTGATGGCGTTTGAAGGCGACGGCAGGGTCAATGAATACGTCGGTGGTTACGATGACTGGGTCCGTCAGCGGACAGCGACATTGGCTTCGGCAACGACCGTCAACAAAACCCCGCTGCCAGTCACCGCAGTCAAACCTGCTGCCCTGATCAAACCCAAAAAACTGAGTTTCAAGGAACAGAAAGAACTCCAGACCTTGCCAAGCACCATCGAAACCCTGGAAAACGACATTGCCGGGCTTAATCTGGAGATGGGGCGACCTGAGTTTTACCAGCAATCCCGCGATGCTGTCAGCCAGGCACAATCCCGCCTGAACAACCTGCAACAACAGCTGGAAATAGCCTATGAACGCTGGGAGCAACTTGAAGCACAGGACAAGGCAGCCGGTTTGGCTGTCTGACCCAGCCATCCAAACGCATACCCTCTGACGCGGCACCAGACCCCCCATGAGCTTGATTCGGTATTTCTTAAACCTGACCCTGCTGGCGACCTTAAATGGCTGTGGCGAAGCCTACCTCAAAAGCAATTCAACACCTGCTTTTGCCGAGGGCTACAAAGAGGGCTGCGATAACGGCACCGCCCGGGCGAGTAACCAGACGGGACAATTTTCCCGCAACGATGCCCGCTATAACTCGGAACCCGAATATGCGCGTGGCTGGCTGGCGGGCAACCGCGAATGTGACGGCTCCAACTTTCACGCCAACCCCAACAACACGCTAGAGCAAATCGACATTGACGGGCCCAGCATGTACGACATGTGAGCAGGGCAACGGCCGTTGCTATCAGAAGCCATCCTTCATGCGTCGCAGTTCAGTAAATACCGCCAGATTGGACGCCATTTCCATGCCGAGCGTGGCCCGCACCTCAGGGCTCTCAAGCCTTAGAAAGGGATTGGTGGCTAATTCGTCCAGTAGGGTCGAAGGTACTGTGGGCACGCCCTCTGCGCGCAGCGCGCGGGTCGCTACCATTCTGTCTTGCAGCATCCTGTTTTGCGGTTCAATGCTGAGGGCAAAGCGGCCATTGTTCTCGGTATATTCATGCGTACAGAAGATGCGCGTGTCGCCGGGTAATTGCCGCAAGCGAGCGAGCGAATGGCACAGCTGTGCTGCTGAACCGCCCAGCAATCGCCCACAGCCCATGGCAAAGAGAGTATCGCCGCAGAACAAAGCCTGTTCGCTTTCAAACCAGAAAGCGATATGACCCTGAGTATGTCCCGGCACAGCCATAACGTGAGCCCGGTTTGGGCCCAACGTCAGAACATCACCCTCACCGACAGCAACATCCAGAGCCGGAATAGTCTCTCGCCCGGTTTCGTGACCATAAATCCGGCAACCGGTAGCCTGTTTTAAGGCAAGATTGCCGCCCACGTGGTCACCGTGGTAATGGGTGTTAAAAATATGACTCAGCCGCCAGCCTTTCCTTGCCAGCGCTGCAATCACCGGATCGGCTTCAGCGGGGTCAACCACAGCGGTCTCGCCGCTGACCGGATCGTGCAGAAGGTAAATGTAGTTATCGCGCAAAACCGGTAATTGTAAGATCTCCATTGGCCCAGACCTCCTGTATAAAGGGAATGTAATAATATGTCAGCCGGACACACCGTTTACCGGTTGTCGGCCCTTCACCTTATACAAAAACAACTCGATTTCTCGCCAGGGATTCATGACAGCATGACCAAGACAACGCGGAAAGCCATGATAGCGGGCATCATCGGCAATGCAATCGAGTGGTATGACTTCGCACTCTATGGCCATTTTTCAGTGATTATCGGCCAGACTTTTTTCCCGAAGGAAGAACCTGCAGTAGCCGTTATGGCGTCATTTGCTGTCTTTAGCGTCAGCTTTTTCATGCGGCCTTTGGGCGCGCTTATTTTTAGCGCTATAGGAGACCGCTATGGCCGTAAAAAAGCCCTGTCACTGTCGATGATGGGCATGGCGGTCCCGACCGCCGCTATCGGCCTGCTGCCTTCGTTTGCCGATATCGGCTTCACTGCAACCGCTGCGCTTGTAGTGCTGCGACTCTTCCAGGGTCTTTCCCTGGGCGGGGAGATGGGCGGCGCTGTGACTTACGTCATGGAGCATACCCCGGAACGCCGCATCGGACTGGCCTCCAGCCTTATTCAGGCCAGCACCTGTCTTGGCCTGCTGTTCGGTACGGTCATCTCCAGTATCATCTCATTGACATTGACCGAGGCGCAGTTCGAGAGTTGGGGTTGGCGACTGCCGTTTGTACTCGGCCTCATCGCGGCCTGGATAGGACTACACATCCGACGACACATGCCAGAAAGCGCACTTTATGAACACGCCAGAGATGAAAACCGGCTGATAGCTAACCCGGTAAAAACCATCATGAGTCAGCATGCAGGCAAGGTACTGACGGGTGTCGTCGTAGTGACGCCCATGACCTGCTGTTTCTTTTTCGCTTTCGTCTACTTCAACAGTTTCATGCTGTCTGACCTGCATTTCTCTGCCAGTCGGGCACTGCTGGTCACTTCCATCGGCCTTATGGTGTCTTTGACTGTCACCCTGCTGAGCGGTTGGGCCTCGGACCGGTGGGGTTACAGGCGTATCTTGACCCTAGGGGCGCTATTATTGATCGTGGGCGTCTACCCGATTCTGGCCGGCTTATCCGGTGGCTCACAAGGGATGTTGATCTTGCCGGCATTTTTCGGCTTGGCGGTCCTGATCGGGATTTATACCAGCGCAGCATTCGCAGCCGTGGCCGGCCTTTTTTCGACCGAGGTCCGCTATACCGGCGTCAGTATAGCGGTGAATATCGCGTCCCCCATATTCGGCAGCACCGCACCTCTGATCAGTGCCTGGTTGGTGCGGTCTGAGGGTGCGGCATCAGGTTTTGCGACCTTCAGTTTCTATCTTGTAACCCTGTGTTTATTGGCGTTGCTTGCGATTCGTCAACTAAAAACCACCGCCTTTGCCGAATGGGGCAAACACTGATAATTCTGGCTGGAAGCCAATGCGTTTGCTGTAGACTGACCAAAAAGTCGCTTTCAGCCTTTACAACACCTTATCTACGGGGGTTTTCATGATTTTTTGGCGGGTCAAACCACTCGACGCCATTCTGGCAACGGCAGAAAAAAAGGGACTGTCCCGATCACTGGGGCCTTTACAACTAACCCTGCTGGGGGTGGGAGCTGTGATAGGAACCGGCATTTTCGTGCTAACCGCCGAAGCGGCACAGAAAGCAGGCCCAGGCATGATGATTTCCTTCGTAATTGCGGGCTTCGTTTGCGCCGTGGCTGCGCTCTGCTATTCCGAGTTATCTGCCATGGTGCCAGTGTCGGGTTCGGCTTATACCTATTCCTATGCTGTGCTGGGCGAATTCATTGCCTGGCTGGTGGGGTGGGCTTTGGTACTGGAGTATGCCGTTGCCTCCAGTGCGGTTGCTGTCGGGTGGTCCGGCTATTTTGTCGGTCTGCTCCATAATTCGCTGGGTATAGACATACCACAGGCGCTATCGAGTGGTCCCTTTGCTGGCGGAATCATCAACCTGCCCGCCGCCGTGATTGCCATGCTGATTTCCGCTTTACTGATCATCGGGACCCGCGAAAGCGCCACATTCAATGCCGTGCTGGTAGCGGTCAAGATCACCGCCCTTACCGCATTCATTGTCATCGCCCTGCCCACCTTCAAGGTCGAACATTTTCAGCCTTTTTTACCAATGGGAAGCAGCGGTACCGTCGCCGCCGCAGCCTCGATATTCTTTGCCTACGTCGGTTTTGATGCGGTTTCCACCGCAGCGGAAGAAACCCGTAATCCACAACGGAATGTGCCAATTGGCTTGATAGGATCACTGGCGATCTGCACGGTGTTTTACCTGCTGGTGTCGGCAGGCGCGGTCGGTGCCATCGGCGCGCAACCGCTGGTGGACGCTGCCGGCGTCGGAATCGAGCCGGGCTCAGTTGGTATGGCAGAGCAATGTCAGGCGCTAGCGAACGCAGGCGAGCATCCGCTGGTCTGCTCCAAGGAGGCGCTGGTGCTAGTGCTCCACCAGATCGGGTGGGAAAAAGTCGGCAATATGCTGGGATTGGCTGCATTTCTGGCTTTGCCATCGGTCATATTGATGCTGATGTTCGGCCAAACCCGGATCTTTTTTGTCATGGCCCGCGACGGGCTGCTGCCGGAGGTACTCAGCCGCATTCATCCGACATTCAAGACACCTCATGTTGTCACGATACTGACCGGCCTGGGAGTTACCCTCTCGGCCGCCTTTTTTCCTGTCGGCAAACTGGCGGATATTTCCAACTCGGGCACTTTATTTGCGTTCTTTGTCGTGGCGCTATCGGTCATGATCCTGAGAGTGCGGGATAAAAACAGACACCGCCCCTTCAAAACTCCAGTGATCTGGGTCGTTGGGCCTTTAGCAATGCTCGGTTGCGCGGGACTATTCATCTTCCTGCCCAGCGATGCGCAATTGGTTTTCCCGATCTGGGGTAGTGTCGGTCTGCTGTTCTATTTTTTCTATGGTTACCGCAGAAGCCACGTTGCGCTGGCTCTGCAGCAGGCTTCAAACCCAGAATGACATGCGCGGGCAGCCCCGAAAATCCGGGGCCGCCCCCCGTCGGCGTGCAACACGCCCGAAACTCGCGGCAAAACCTGCAAGCACTCAGCCCCTATGAAAAGCGGGACTGAACTCGTGTACCGCCTCAATCATGACCCCTACATGCTCTGGGTTCACGTCCGGCCAAACCCCGTGACCAAGATTGAAAACATGGCCACTCCCCTGGCCATAACTCTCAAGGATTTGTCTGACCTCGGTACGCAATGCCTCGGGCGGAGCATAAAGGGCTTGAGGGTCGAGATTGCCCTGAAGCGCCACCCTATCGCCGACCCGGCGGCGGGCATCGCCTATCTCGGTTGTCCAGTCTAACCCGAGCGCGTCGTATCGGGTTTCACTCATGGCCTCCAGCCACTGACCACCCCCTTTTGTAAATAGAATGGCGGGAATGGTTCGGCCGTCACGCTGACATCGAACGCCGTCCAGAGACTGACGGGCATACTCAAGTGAGTACTGACGGTACTGCGTCGGTGACAACACCCCACCCCAGGTGTCGAAGACCATGATGGCATCCACACCCGCGTCAATCTGGGCTTGGAGGTAGCGACTGACCGATTGAGCGAGCGTGTCCAGCAAATGATGCAGCAGCAACGGTTGCTCATACATCAGTGCTTTGATCTTGCGAAACTCCCGGCTACTCCGCCCCTCCACCATGTAAGTGGCCAGCGTCCAGGGACTGCCGGAAAAGCCGATAAGGGGAACTTTGCCATCCAGTTCCCGCCGGATCAGGCGAACGGCATCAGGCACATAGCGCAGGCTTTCTTCGGGATCCGGGACTGAGAGCCGCCGAATATCTTCGGCAGTTCGCACCGGCCTTCTGAATTGTGGCCCCTCGCCTTCTACAAACTCCAGCCCCAGACCCATGGCGTCGGGGATCGTCAGAATGTCGGAGAACAGAATGGCAGCATCCAGCCGGTAACGATTCAGTGGCTGCAAGGTAACCTCACAGGCCAACTCAGGGTTGGTACATAAATTCATGAAACTGCCCGCCTGCTGGCGCACACGGCGGTATTCCGGCAGATAACGCCCCGCCTGACGCATCATCCAAACCGGGGTGCGCTCTACCGGTTGGCGCAGCAAGGCGCGGAGAAAACAATCATTCCTGAGTTCGGTCATGGGAAAATCCGTCTGGGCTAAAGCGATGGATAATGTCGGGCAGGAACCCAGCGGCTCGGGTCAGGCGCGACCATAGTGATCAAGAGTCGCCCGTAACAGGTTAAGATCTACCGACATAGGCAAACTCGCCTTCCCGATGTGTTCCAAAAGGATGAGTCTGATTGCGCCTTCAAGGTTCTTTTTATCAACGGCCATGTGTTCAAGATACATCTCGGCTGTCATTGCAGCCGGGGGGATAACGGGGAGGCCGGCGCGCCGCAACATGCCAACAATACGCTCAACATCAGCATCATTAAGCCAGCCATGACGCCGGGAGAGATCAGCGGCCTGGCAAGTGCCAATTGCAACAGCCTCACCGTGCAGAATTTCGCCATAACCTAGGCCCGTTTCCACAGCGTGACCGAAGGTATGCCCCAGATTGAGTGTGGCCCGCTCGCCAGACTCACGCTCATCGGCAACGACTACTGCGGCCTTATTCTGAC
Source organism: Methylococcaceae bacterium (assembly GCA_044378425.1). Classification (GTDB taxonomy): domain Bacteria; phylum Pseudomonadota; class Gammaproteobacteria; order Methylococcales; family Methylococcaceae; genus UBA6136. Next base: position 8,345 of record JBILXN010000004.1, on the reverse strand, counting down.
AGGAACGCTCAACAGCGTAAGCGAGTGCTTCAGGCTTGCGGCTCAGCAATTCCGGCAAATGATCTTCCAGCCATTGGAAAAAATCAGGATCTCGAATCAGCCCGTATTTGATGACCTCAGCGAGACCCGCACTCAACTCGCGCTCCTTCAGCGTGTTCAGGGTATCGGTGTCGGCTATGACGCATTTTGGCTGATAGAAAGCGCCGATCATATTTTTCCCGCGCGGGTGGTTGACAGCCGTCTTGCCACCGACAGAGGAATCCACCTGCGACAACAAGGTGGTCGGAATCTGAATAAAGGGGATGCCGCGCTGATAGGACGCAGCAACAAATCCGCTCAGATCGCCGATAACGCCACCGCCCAAGGCAATCAGGTGCGCACTGCGGCTGAATTTAAGCCGCAAAAGCTCATCGAAGACGGCCATAGCCGAATCCATAGTCTTGTATTCTTCCCCATCAGGCAGAATGATCGTCTCAACGTGCCTGTCACCCAGCATGCTGATGACCCGGTTCAGATAGAGCGGCGCTACCGTCGTATTAGTAACAATCATCACTTGCCGGGTAGGCATATAGGGTGCCAGTAACTCGGCATTTCCCAGTAGATTCTGGCCGATAAAAATAGGATAACTACGCTCGCCCAGCGTGACCGAGAGTGTTCTCATAATCTGTGATGACCTGGATTGGAACGCCCCTGTGCCATTAATATTTGTCGGACAATCGTGCGACTGGAAGCTTGACCGGTATCCACTACAAAATCCGCCATTTGCCGATAGATAGGTTCCCGAACCGTAAACAGTTCGATCAATTTCTGGTGGGGATCGTCCGTCTTCAGCAGGGGCCGGTTAGTATCCTTGTGGGTACGCTCCATTTGCTTTTCGACAGGGCAATGAAGGTAGACAACATAACCGTTCTCACGAAGACAAGCGCGGTTCTCCGGCAACAAAATAGAACCACCGCCAGTCGCAAGAATGGTATTTTCAATGGCGGTGAGATCGGCGATAACTTCAGCTTCCCGCTTGCGAAAACCTTGCTCACCCTCGTACTCAAAGATCATGGGGATGGTCACGCCGGTGCGCTTTTCGATTTCCTTGTCGCTATCGAAAAAGTCGATCTCCAGGGTCTTGGCAAGCAGACGCCCGATCGTGGATTTGCCTGCCCCCATGGGCCCGATCAAAAATATACTGGTGGACTGTCGCATGCCGAAAGAGCGAACTCAAAGCGGCAATCATACCATGACAGCCGAGGTCCAGATGAAGACAGGACTTGCGGGGAGTCAAGCCATTAATAGCGCACGGATAACCAACAGGGGGGATCAGCGTAAAAATTCGGAAATGTTTCAAATGCCAATCGTGCGAGATCAGAACGCCTAGAATCCGACAGCATAGGGGATGCGTGCTCTCAGCGAGTCAAACTAGATTAAGCTCAACGACTTATGGCATGGCATTAGACTTGAAAACAGCCTGTAACCCTTCGGATATATTGCAAGATGTGTGCTGTTTGCAGCAACTTAAGGCGAGCTCTAAATATCCACATGTTCGCAAAGGACATGTCGAAACTTCATGAGGACTTGGAACCTATCCCAACACGTAGCAACCATATACCCAATAGGCATTATGGAATGCAGGCTTATTTTGGTCTCTTTAGAGTGGGGTGACTGACGGGGCTCGAACCCGCGACAACAGGAATCACAATCCTGGACTCTACCAACTGAGCTACAGTCACCATCGAACGACTTGGTGATGATGGCGCGCTTGGCAGGACTCGAACCTGCGACCCTCGGCTTAGAAGGCCGATGCTCTATCCAGCTGAGCTACAAGCGCGTGGTCGGGGTAGAGGGATTCGAACCCCCGACATTCTGCTCCCAAAGCAGACGCGCTACCAGACTGCGCTATACCCCGTTCGTGCCTACCCTTGAAAAGCCGCTGGGCTATCCATCAAGGCCTCGAATGTTAACTTGGGAACTAATATTAGTCAATAAGTGAGGCAGAATTCTCGTTCGGGCTACTATCCATCAACTCGTTCTACTGCCGCTCGCAACCTGGTTTATCTCACGCCAAAAGCGCCTTAAACCCTGTAAATCCGGCTCGTTGGAAATGAGCGACTCGACTCATAAAGGTCAGCGGTACTTGACTTGTTCCTGGCTTTTGCTTGGCCGACGTAGCGGTAGAACTCATCCCTGCCCCCACTGATCTCGACATAGCCAACGATCCTTTCCCTAATCAACTATTGGGTCTACACCGCTATCAATCCACCCAACTATAAAAACAGGCTTCACATGTCGGATTAAAGCACAGACCCATTGCGACAGGGACTCCCGGCATCATCACCCTCCACTGATGGAATAATACCTGGACCAAATCCGGTGAGTCGTTCAATACTGCAAAAACACATCATGGCCATGGAGACAACTCGTGCAAACCACTGATATTGCCCCCCCACAGGCGCACAACCGCCAGACCGTTCAGGTCATCACCAGCCTCTTACTTGGTATCGTGGCCGGAGAGTTGCTTCATGATTACTTCGCAGGCACCGACAACACTCCACTTACGGGTTTGATAGGGCTTTTCAGTGCGATAACCGATACCTTCATGCGTCTGATCAAGATGATCATCGCGCCTTTGGTGTTTGCAACATTGGTCACAGGCATGGCGAAAATGGGGGATGGAAGAACCGTGGGGCGGGTGGGCGGTAAGGCCATCCTCTGGTTTTTTTCGGCATCCCTGTTGAGCTTACTACTGGGTATGTTTCTGGTGAACCTGCTGGCTCCTGGGGAAACCATGCAACTCGAACTACCCGCAGCAGGGACCGATACCGGTCTTGGAAAAACCAGCCCTTCGCTGGCGGATTTTGTTGCGCATATCGTGCCCAAAAGCATCACCGAAGCAATGGCGCAGAATGAGATTCTTCAGATCGTAGTGTTTTCCCTATTTTTTGGCGTGGCCTGCGCTCAGTTGGGCGAACTCGCGAGCCCTCTGGTCAAGGCATTGGATTCCTTAAGTCACATCATGCTGAAGATGACCAGTTACATCATGCGCTTTGCCCCCTATGCGGTCTTTTCCGCCATGGCTTCGGTAATCGCAAAGCAGGGACTCGGGGTGTTAGCGACCTATGGGTTGTTCATCGGCGAGTTCTATCTGGGGCTGTTCTTGTTATGGTGTTTGCTCGCGCTGGCGGGGTATCTGTTCCTGGGTCATCGCATCACCTCCTTGATCAAACATATACAGCAACCCATGCTGCTGGCATTCGGCACCGCAAGTAGTGAGGCGGCCTACCCGACGCTACTGCGACAGTTAGAGCAATTTGGCTGTGCGGAACGGGTTTGTGGCCTGGTATTGCCGCTTGGTTATTCGTTTAATCTTGATGGCAGCATGATGTACATGACCTTTGCAGTGATGTTCATTGCGCAAGCTTACGGCATACATATGCCATTGCCTGATCAGCTTTTCATGCTGCTGGTCTTGCTGTTCACAAGCAAAGGTGTGGCCGGTGTTCCGAGAGCCTCGCTTATTGTGATCTCTGCCACGCTCTCAATGTTTCACATACCTGAAGCAGGACTACTGCTACTGCTCGGCATTGACTCGTTATTAGATATGGGCCGCAGCGCAACGAATGTTCTGGGAAACAGTATCGCAGCAGCGGTAGTCAGTCGATGGGAGAAAGCGCTGAGATCCTGATCCGGCGCACTGGCCCCACTGACAACGTCCAAATATTGGGGTACTGGAACCGATCGGGCAAAATAATTTAGCAGAATGACATTCACTTTTGCTAATCATTCATGCAAGAATATGCCCATGAATATAAACGCCATCCGCCTTAACGCCCTACGCCGGGAAATCAGCCATTTCCCCACCCTCGCCGCGTTCGCCCGCCATTACAGCCTGGATTCGACTTATATTTCCCAGTTACTGAATGGACACCGCAATCTAGGAGAGAAAGCGGCTCGAAATCTGGAAGCCAAACTCGGACGCCCTACCGGATCAATGGACCGGTTAGAGGATGGCTTGGGCAGCGAGGAAGTCGCCTATGAAAAGCTAAGAAGCCCTGATTTGCGGCGAGTCCCCCGCATCAGTTTTGTCCAGGCAGGTCTGTGGACCGAAGCCTCTGACCCCTATGCCCCGGGTGCTGGTGATGACTATCTATTAACTCAGTTGGCGTTGGGTCCCCATGCTTTTGCACTGACGTTGCGCGGCGAATCAATGGAGCCCGAATTCAAGGAAGGCGACACCATAATCATCGACCCGGACGTGAAACCCATGCCTGGCGACTTCGTCGTCGCCAAAAACAGTCGGGAAGAGGCCACCTTCAAAAAATACCGCCCGCGCGGAATCAATGAATATGGGGAACTGGTCATCGAATTGGTGCCCTTGAATCCTGATTTCCCCTCGCTTAGATCTGATCACACGCCCATTCAGGTTATCGGCACGATGATGGAGCACCGCCGCTATCGGAAACCACGACGAACCTGATTAAATTAGCTTTTGCTATTTCTGATAGCTTTTGCTATATTTTCTCGCGCCACGACTAATTGGCGATCTAACCGAGGAATTCGAAATGCGCCACGCATTGCTCTTGACGATTATTGCTCTACTTTATGCGGCATCATCCGACATGGACTATCTTGACGCAGAGCTCGTGAATAACTTCGCGCAAGAAAGCAATGCAGATGCCGAGTGCATCTCCCCAAATCATACGGCATGCCCCCAAAATGCCGGTCCTACCCTTGCACTGTATGACCGGTAATCCAGCATGAGTCGATTCGCTTGGCCCTTTGCTAAAAGACAGACCAAGCCTAGGTAATATCGAAACGATCAAGGTTCATCACCTTGTTCCAGGCCGCAACAAAGTCAGCCACAAATTTTCCCTCTGCCCCGTTGGAAGCATACACTTCAGCGATAGCACGTAGTTGGGCGTTTGACCCAAATAGAAGATCGACTGTGGTACCCATCCACCTGAGTTCGCCCGTCACTCGGTCGCGCCCTTCCAGCACGGCTTCGTTGGTGGACCTTTGCCATTTAGTACTCATATCGAGCACATTCACAAAAAAATCATTGCTGAGGGTACCGATACGCCGGGTCAGGACACCCAGTTGAGACTGACTAACGTCAAGGGCGCGAAGGCCGCCGATCAGCACCGTCATTTCGGGAGCGGTAAGCTTTAGCAACTGAGCCCTATCCAACAGTAACTCAGGTGCGAAGGCTCCCAGTTCCTTGCTGGCATAGTTGCGGAATCCATCAGCTGTAGGCTCAAGCACACGAAAAGAATCCACATCGGTATGCTCTGCCAATGCATCCATGCGACCGGGAGTAAAGGGTACCTTCACCTCATGGCCGCCTTTTCTGGCCGCTGCCTCAATCGCCACACAGCCACCCAGTACAATCAGGTCGGCCAGTGAGACCCGCTTGCTGTCGGTCTGTGCGCTGTTAAAACCCTGCTGGACCGATTCAAGTATCAGCAATACTTCTGCTAATTCAGCTGGCTGGTTTACGGCCCAATCTTTTTGCGGCGAGAGGCGAATTCGCGCACCATTGGCACCACCCCGCTTGTCGCTTCCACGAAACGTCGAGGCCGAGGCCCATGCCGTTCTGACGAGTTGGGGAATGGTGAGGCCAGAGGCAAGCAGTTTAGACTTGAGCGCCGTGATGTCCTGCTCATCAATCAAATCGTGATCCACTGCGGGAATCGGATCCTGCCAAATGAATACGTCCTTCGGCACCAGTGCTCCGAGATAGCAGCTACGCGGCCCCATGTCGCGATGCGTCAGCTTGAACCAGGCACCGGCGAAGGCATCTGCAAACTCTTGGGGATTTTCATGAAAACGGCGCGAGATTTTTTCGTAGGCGGGGTCAAAACGCAGTGACAGATCCGCCGTAGTCATCATTGGCGGATGCTTCCTGGAAGCATCGTGTGCGTCAGGAATCATATGCTCCGGCTTGCAGTTTATGGGCGTCCACTGATGGGCACCGGCCGGACTTTGGGTTAACGTCCATTCGTAGCCAAACAACATGTCGAAATAGCCGTTATCCCATTGGGTAGGATTGGGTTTCCACGCCCCTTCGATACCGCTGGTGATAGTGTGTACACCCTTGCCCGATTCGAATCTATTGCTCCAGCCCAAGCCTTGTTCCTCAATCGGAGCAGCTTCGGGTTCCGGACCCAACAGACTGGGGTCGCCAGCACCGTGAGCCTTGCCAAACGTGTGACCACCCGCCACTAGTGCCACGGTTTCTTCGTCATTCATGGCCATGCGGGCAAAGGTTTCCCTAATGTCACGTCCTGAAGCCAGGGGGTCCGGATTACCGTTGGGGCCTTCGGGGTTGACGTAGATCAGACCCATCTGAACAGCAGCAAGAGGCTGTTCCAACTCACGCTCGCTGGAGTATCGCTGGTCACCCAACCATTCATTTTCAGAACCCCAGTAAATATCGTGTTCCGGTTCCCAGATGTCCTGACGGCCACCAGCGAAACCAAGTGTTTTGCAGCCCATTGATTCAATGGCGATATTACCAGCCAGGATCATCAGGTCGGCCCAAGAAATCTTGCAGCCATATTTCTGCTTTATGGGCCACAGCAGACGACGGGCCTTATCCAGGTTGCCGTTATCAGGCCAACTATTCAGGGGTGCAAATCGCTGGTTACCGGTACCCGCACCGCCACGACCATCGGCAATACGGTAGGTGCCTGCCGCGTGCCAGGCCATGCGAATCATCAAGCCGCCGTAATGTCCCCAATCAGCGGGCCACCAGTCTTGAGAGTCCGTCATCAGGGCATGAAGATCTTCGACCACGGCATTCAGGTCGAGGCTGTCGAACGCCTCGGCGTAGTTGAAGTCTTTGCCCATGGGGTTCGAAGTGGTTGGGTGCTGGTGGAGGATGTCCAGTTTTAACTGCTGAGGCCACCAATCGCCGTTGGTTTGCGCCCCTCCATGCACTGCGGGATTCACCGCACCTCCCAAGAAAGGACATTTGCGTTGGTTGGTCATAGCTCGCTCCTTGTTAAATAATGGTTCAGACAGGTGATGAGAGTGATTGATCTCGGCCGCGACAAGGGCTGTAAGCTCAGCCCATTCAATTCTGTACCCAGGGAAGTCCGTGGTAACGCCAGCCCCCCTGATGGCCGCGATGCTTGTTTTCATCAAGCCCGCCTTCAAACCCCTCTTCTATATTGGCGAGCTGGCCATAACCTGATTCCGCCAGCACTGATGCAGCGGCGAGTGAACGTTGACCACTGCGACAAATCAGGAATATCGGGGTTTTGTGACTTGGTGCAATCTGGCTTACCTGCTGGACAAAGTCAGGGTTTCCGCGCATGTCCGGAGCAAATTTCCAGGGGATATTGATCGCCCCAACCGGATGTCCAACGAATGAAAACTCCACCGGATCGCGAACGTCGAGCAGTATGGCGCCCTCGGATGCCTTGATGAGTTCATAGGCTTCAGTGGGCATGAGTCTCTGGATAGCTGTCATGAAAATAAACTCTCGCGCTGGATAAAAAAGGCTAGGCCGCGGCCGTTCCGGTTCAGTCTTGCTCCGAACCCTGAAACAGTTTTTCTACCGCCGGAATCAGCTTCCTGTCGATGAGGAACATGATGACATGATCACCGTCTTCAATCACTGTGTCATGGTGGACCTGCAAAACATCATCGCCCCGCACCAGAGCGCCGAGGACCACACCTTCCGGAATCTTGATCTGACACAGCGGGATCCCTACTACCCTGGACCGGCCGGAACGACCATGGGCGACCACTTCAATGGCTTCTGAAGAACCATGGCGCAAGGAATACACCTGCACAATGTCGCCGCGGCGAATGTAGCGCAAAAGGGCACTGATGGTTGCCTGCTGTGGGGAAATCACCAGATCGACATGGGAAGAATCAACAATATCGGCGTACGCATCATTACTCACAAGACTAATGACACGGCGGGCGCCCAGGCGCTTGGCCAGCATAGCTGACAGGATATTGGCTTCATCGTTATTGGTGAGTGCACAGAAAACGTCGGTACTGTCGATATTTTCGTGCTGCAATAATTCTTTGTCTGAAGCATCACCCCGCAAAACCACGGTATTTCTGAGTTGGCTGGCGATTTTCTCGGCACGGACCGGATCCCGCTCAATCACCTTGACTTCGTAGTTATGTTCCAAAGCCAGTGCCACCCGTTTGCCGACATGTCCGCCACCCGCGAAAATCAACCGTTTGTAGGATTTTTCAGATTTTCGCAACTCAGCCATGACATCCTTTATTTCCTCGGCCGATGCGATGAAAAACACCTCGTCCCCACTCTCAATGATAGTGCTGCCATTGGGCACTATCGGCGTACCGCGGCGAAATATGGCTGCGATTCGGGCATG